>NZ_CP045504.1:1457500-1757500 GCF_013376455.1 Desulfolutivibrio sulfodismutans DSM 3696
CCAGGGCCGCCTCGCGCAACCGCCACCGCGTCGGCGCAAACGCAAGCTGCACACCGGGAACGCTCAGTTGCCTCCCGGCAAAGTCCGCCACGTCCCCCCCGGCCAAAAGCACGTCCGCCGGGGCGAACCGGGCATAGCCCAGGGTACGGCCCGGGCCGGAAAACTCCAGATCGAACCGGCCGGGCAGAAACGAAAACCGGGTCAGCCCCATCCCTTCCGGCGGCGTCAGCCGGATGCCGTACAGTTCAAAGGACGCCCCCTCCCGGCCATGATCCCTGATCGAGGCCAGAACCTCCCGGGCCACGGCCCCGCCATCCCCTTCCCCGGCCGGAAAAAACCGCACCACCATCAGGGCCCCACAGGTCCGGCACAGGCTGGCCACCCCGCGCGAGACCGGCGTCCCGGCGCAGGAAAATCCCGCATTTTCGCGGCCGGACAAGGCCGCCAGCCAGTCGCCGGGAATGGATTTGTCCGAGACCTCCACGGCCACGGCGCTTTTTTTCAGCATGCGCCGCACCACCTCCACAGGGGCCGCCTTTCCCGCATTCCGGGTGAAGCGGACCTCCATCACCGGGCCGTCCGGCGATTCCAGGCCCAGATAGTCCCGACCCAGGCGGGCAGGCTCCCAGCCCTGCGGGACGCGCAGGCGCAGGCCGTTCCAGGCCAGGGGACGAAACGCCGCCCCGGCCCGATCTGCATGGTCGGATCGGATTTCGGCTCGGGTCATGGAGTGGGGGTATGCAGGGACGCTTCCAGACCGTCGTCGTCCCCGCCCGGCAGCCCCGGATGCTCCCCGGGCCCGCCCGGGGGGGACTGTATGGCCGTGGACGCGGGCCGGGGCGGTTCGGGTTCCTTGGGCAGAATGAAATAAAAATTGTTGCCGTGGGGGGTGGGCTCATAACCTTCGATACCGCCGTGCAGCCTGACCACCTCCCGGATAAAATACAGCCCGTGCCCGGTGCCGTATTCTCCCTTGGCATTGTCGGCCCGGTAACCCTCCTCGAACAGGCGCACGGCCACCTCCTTGTCCATGGGCGGCCCGGAACTGAACACGTTGAGCTTGATGCCGTCGCGGCCGGGGCCGAAGAAATCCCGCATGACCTCCCAGCCATACGACATGAACTTGCGGGTCCGCCCGGCGCCGGGATCAGGCACCTCGCGGGCATATTTCACCACGTTTGAGAAAAGATTGGCATAGACTTGGCTTATAAGGCCCACATCGGCCACAGCCTCGATCTCGGCGTCAGGCACTCCGCCCAAAGAGGTGTCGATCTCGATGCCGCGTTCGAGAAGGCGCGGCCGATACCGCTCCAGTTGGGGATCGATGACCTTGGTTTTGAAGTTGCACATCCGCTTATCCAGGACATAGCGCCCTTCTTCAAAATGACTCCGGCGCAAAAGGGTCTCCAGGAAAAGGCTGGTATGCATGTAGTGGCTGAAAATCTGCTTGTACTGGTCGGCCATTCCATCCCGAATATATCCGATATCCTTGAGAAGCGTCTCCCCGTCTTCCGCCAGGTCGCCAAGGCGGTCTCCGGCCTTGCGTAAAAAACGCTCCAATTTGCGCTCGTAGATGTCCAAAAGATCTATCTTCGAATGAAGCCGCTTATAATAGAGCTTGAAATAAATATTCGGAACAATGACGTTATGCCCGATATCTTTCACCAAGCTACGGATGAACTGCACATGCTCCTTGTTTTTGTTGTTGATGAGGCGATTGTGCAGTTGGTAGCCGAACCGGTTGGCGTAGCGTTCGAAATAGAGCCGGTCGTGCTCGGTGAGCTTGTCGGCCGGATGCACGCACAACACGCCGATGATGTCGCCGTGGGGCGTGAAGGGAAGCTGGCTGATCAATTCGTGGTTGCCTTTGATGGGCAAAAAGAAATGATTTTCGGAGACCAGGGGTTTTTCGGGAAATATGGGCTCGGGCGACTCGGCCAGGGGCGAGGTCAGGCAACGGTAGGCACAGCGCTTGAGGATGCCGTCCTTGCTGTCCAGAAGATACAGGTCGCACTCGACATCGAAAAACATGCGCGGAATGAGCAGGCAGATGGCGTAGAGATCCTCCAATTCGGGGAACTCCTGGGCCAGATCGAAAAAGACGTTCAAGGAGATGCTTTGGTGCGAGGTAAAGCCGTAGGAATCGTAGTCGTCCATCTTGCGATGGATGCGCTTGGCCACGTTCTCGAGCCGGGCGCGTTCGATGATGAAGGCGTCCGTGGGCAGACCGGAAGGTGACTCCGGGGCCGACAGGGGCCGTTTGTCGTCCTCTGACATAGGCATCGCAAGTGCTCGTGTTCAGGTTGCCGATACCCGATCCTTACCCGTGAAAAGCGGCAAACACAAGACGCCTTGCGGGACGCCGGATGACAAAATGGCGCTCTCCCGAAACGTCAGGCGTCCAGGCCGATCTCCACCCGTCCGGGGGCAAAGCCTTTGAGTTGGGCCAGCATGGCCTTGATTCCGGCCGCGAGGATGCGTTCCACAAAGGGATTCATGGCCAGTGGAACGCCGCCTACGGTGACGCGCATGGCCTCGCGCACGGCCTGACAGTCAGCCGGGGTCGCCTTCCCGTCCACGATCCGGGCGGCCATGTCTGCACAGCAGGACTCTCCGCAGGCCCCGCAATCGAGGCCCGGCAGCAAAAACCCCCTGGACAGGGCCAGATCGGCCACTGCCTCCACGTCGCGCAGATGCGGCAGCCCTGGCGCGTCCACCTCGCCGAACGCGGCCAGGGCCAGTCCGGGCTGCAAGGCGGCGGCCTCGGAGGGATCGCGCAGCACCAGCACGCGGGGCAAAAAGGCCAGCTCCTTGCCGCCCTCGACCACCAGGACATCGGCCTCGAGCAGGGGCAGGACATCGTGCAAAAACCTCGGGCCGCTCCAGAAAACCGCGCACTCGGCCGGGGTGAAGGCGGCCACGGCCCGACAGTGGGCGGCCAGCCGGTCGGTATCCGTATCGGCCTTGTCCAGAGAGGGATTGTGGGTGAACTTGGCGGCGGACACGGCAAGCCCCCGGGCTTTGAGCGCCGCACAAAGTTCCAGAGCCAGTGAGGTTTTCCCGGATTTTTTATATCCGACGATCTGTATGGCTTTCATGGCATGGCTCCGTGTGACGCCTTTTTTGCAGGACATTGGGGATGTGGGGAGGGCATTTCAACAATGGTGTCGGTGATACGGCCGTTTTCCATGGCCAGCACGGCGTCGCTGATCTCGGTGAGCCAGTCGATGTCGTGGCTGACCACCACCAGGCTGGTTCCCAGGCGATCCCGGGCGTCCAGGGCGGCCTTGCGCACGAGGTCGGCGGAGACGGTGTCCAGGCTGGCCGTGGGTTCGTCGAGCAAAAGGACCGTGGGCTCGAAGGCCAGCCTGGAGGCCAGGGCCACGCGCTGGGCCTCGCCGCCTGAAAGCTCATGCCGGGCTCGGTCGGCGAAACGGGCCGGATCGAGGCCCACGGCGGCCAGGGCCTGGTCGGTTTTTTCCCGGATGTTCCCGGCCCCGCGCACCTTGAGGCCGTAGGCCACGTTGCCGCGCACGCTGCGACGCAGCAGATAGGGACTTTGGACCAGAAGCGTCACCCGCCGCCGCAGCTCCCTTTCCCGGCCAAGACTCGGTCGCCCCTGGAAAAACACCTCGCCTCCAGCCGGGCGGTCGAGAAAGGCCAGGATGCGCAACAGCGTGGTCTTGCCGCTGCCGTTGGGACCGGTGATCCCCACGATGGCCCCGGCGGGGATATCCAGGGTGGGAACATCCAGGACGACGCGGCCGCCATGGGTCTGGGTCACGTCTTGCAGATGATAGAGCGGCGCGTTCATTTTTCCGAGATTCTCCGGAAGGCGGACACGGCGATGTTGACGGCAAAGGCCACGACCATGAGCACCAGCCCCAGGGCGATGCCCATGGCGAATTCCCCCTTGGAGGTCTCCAGGGCGATGGCCGTGGTGATGGTGCGGGTGTGCCACTTGATGTTGCCGCCCACGATCATGGCGATGCCCACCTCGGAGACCACGCGGCCGAAGGCGGCCATGGCCGCGAGCATGATGCCGAAACGGGTTTCCCACAGGGTGGTCGCCACCACCTGCCAGGGGGACGCGCCCAGGGTCAGGAGGGTGGGCCTTAGCCGGGCGTCCAGATTTTCCACGGCCGAGGCGGTGAGCGCGACGATGATGGGCAGCCCCAGAATGGTCAGGCCGATGACCATGCCCGTCACGGAATATAAAAGGCCCATTTCGCCCAGGGGCCCGCGCCTGGAGATGAAGGCGTAGACCAAAAGGCCGATGACCACGGTGGGGAAGGACAGCATGCTGTCCACGAAGGTCCGGGCGGCGCGCTTGCCCGGGAACGTGGCATATCCGAGCAGGAACCCGGGCACGACGCCAAGCCCCAGGGACGCGGCGATGGCCAGAAGCGAGGTGATCGCCGTGACCTGTATGGCGGAAAAGGTCTGGGGATCGCCGGAGACAAGCAAGACAAGGGCCTGCCGCAACCCGTCAAGAATATACTCCACCCGCCCTCCTTCCGTCCGCCCGTCTGCTCACCCTTCCTGCCCCGCCATACCGGCCGCCCCGCCTGCCCTTCTTTCCCAGTCGTCCCGCGTCTCCGCCTGCCCTGCCCTTCCGGTCGTCTCCTCTGCCTTCGCTTGCCCCGCCCTTCCCCCCTCCCCTCTCCACTTTCCCCTTCCCATCCCCGCCGTTCCGGTAGTGGCCGGGGCGGCAAAGCCGCCACGGCCGCGACCGGGGACGGGGGGTCCGGGGGGACAGGCGTCCCCCCAGGCGGGGAACGGGGCGGCAGCCCCGCTGCAGCCGTCTACTTTTTGGCGTTGGGGGTAAACAGCTGTTTGCCGTCGGATTTGAAATCGGCGACGACCTGTTGTCCTTTGGGCGAGGCCAGCCAGTCGTTGAAGGCCTTGGCCAGATTGACCTTGGCATTTTTGCATTTCTCGGGATTGATGACAATGACGCTGTACTGGTTGAGCAGGGGCTTGTCGCCTTCGACGAGAACGGCCAGGGCCGGATCGCCCTTGGCCTCGTAGGTGAAAAAGGTGGCCCGGTCGGTGAGGGTATAACCGCTGCGTTCGGCGGCCATAACGATGGTGGCCATCATGCCTTGTCCGGCCTGAACGTACCAGGTTTCCTTGTCCGGCGCAGCCATGTCGGCGGCCTTCCACAGGGCGAGCTCCATCTTGTGGGTGCCGGAATCGTCGCCCCGGCTGATGAAGGGGGATTTGGCGGCGGCGATGGCCCTTAAGGCTTCGGAGGTGGTTTTGCCCTTGACCTTGGCCGGGTCGTTTTTGGGTCCGAGCAGGACGAAGTCGTTGAACATGACTTCGGTGCGGCCCAGGCCGTGTCCAGCCTCGACGAATTCCTTTTCGGCCTTGGGGGCATGGACCAACAGCACATCCACATCGCAGTTTTTCCCCAGTTCCAGGGCCTTGCCGGTCCCCACGGCGAGCCAGCGCAATTCGATGCCGGTGTCCTTTTTGAATGCCTGTTCCAGGACAGGCAAGAGCCCGGTGTTGTCGGTGCTGGTGGTGGTGGCCATCATGAGCACCTTTTCCTCGGCCTGGGCGGCGCCGATTCCGGCGCACAGGATCATGGCTGCGGCGATGAGGGTGGCGATGTGTTTCATGGCATTCTCCTCCTTAGGGTTTCGATTACATAATTTTTCGTGACACAAAAGAACGTTTTTCGCAACCTCCGTCCCTTTGGAACCCTGGGGATCAGGCAGGGCCTGTCCTGTCGCCTGTCCGGATTCGTTGTGATCCCGTCGAGGGACCGGGGAAAATATTATTTTCACTTTCGGGCTAAAGGAATCGGTGAAACCTCCGATGAGAGCAGCGGGCAAGGTGAAACTCAAAAATGTATGCATATCTAGTTTTGTGCAAATTATTTCACTCTTGTAACACAATGCACAACGAAACGCACATCGATATTTTCTGTATAAATCATCCCACATCCTCTTGAATCCTGACAATCCCTCTCTTTCTCAAAAAAAACATCATTATTTCCATTTTCCACCTAATGGGTTCCGAGAACCCGACGATAAGAGCTGCAACACAACGCAGGAAAAGGATCGGGACAAGGCCGAGTCCCGGTTGATTCTGAACCGGCGGCCAACCGAAGCAAAAAGGAGGGAGTTCACGGGGCAATCCACCGGTTCCAGGAAGGAACCGAACGGAGGCTGCCCGAGATTCTCGAAAATTCCTGGGAATGGAACCCCCCGTTCTCATAACCAACGCTGGATGCGATAAACTTTTCAAGGAGGAAAACCCATGTCTCTGGTTATCAATCACAACTTGATGGCGATGAATGCCACTCGGAACCTGAGCACCGCTTACGGAAACCTGGCAACATCCACCAGCCGCCTCTCCTCGGGGCTGCGTATTACGACCGCCGCCGATGATGCAGCCGGCCTTGCGGTTCGGGAACTCATGCGCGCCGACATCGCCGCCCTCAACCAGGGTGTGCGCAACGCCAACGACGCCATCTCCTTGATCCAGACCGCTGACGGCGCCCTGGGCGTCATCGATGAAAAGCTGATCCGCATGAAGGAATTGGCGGAACAGGCGGCCACGGGTACCTACACCTCGGACCAGCGTCTGATCATCGATTCGGAATACCAAGCCATGGCCTCGGAAATTACCCGAATCGCCAACGCCACGGACTTCAACGGCATCTATCTGCTCAACGGAAACCTCTCCAGCGAAACCCACGACGGGTCCGCCATGCAGGCCGCCGGCAAGCTCAAGGTCCACTTCGGCACCGCCAACGACAGCGCCGAGGACTACTATTACATCCAGATCGGCACCGCCACGGCCTCGGCCCTGGGCGTCGGCCTGGCCGCCAGCAACAGCATCTCCACCCAGGCCCTGGCCCAGGAGTCCCTGGTGACCCTCAAGAACGCCATTATCTCCAAGGACAAGATCCGCGCCAACCTGGGCGCCCTGCAGAACCGGCTGGAGAACACCATCACCAACCTGGAGATCCAGGCCGAGAACCTGCAAGCGGCCGAGTCCCAGATCTCCGATGTGGACGTGGCCACGGAAATGACCGAGTTCGTGCGCCAGCAGATCCTGACCCAGGCGGCGGTGGCCATGCTCTCCCAGGCCAACTCCCTGCCGCGTATGGCCCTGCAGCTCATGGGCTAGCCGCATACGCCCAGCCTCCCCGACAAATGAAGGCCGCCGCGCGAAAGCGCGGCGGCCTTTTCATGATACGAATGAACGTTGCGGAGGCGTCGCAAACCGGAAGGGACGGCTTTAACGCACTGACAAAACTTCCAAAAAACGACGCATGGCCGGAAAAACATGCCGCTTGGCGTGGTGCACCCGGTAGTAGCCGCGCTTGATGCACAGCCCGGGCAAAGGGATCTGACGTATCTCGCCACGCTCCAAAGCCCCTGCAACCGCAAGCCTTGAGGTCACGGAAACACCCAACCCCGCCTTGACGCATTGCAGGACAGCCAGGGTGGAATGCACAAGGATGCTGACCCGCAGTTCCCGGATGTCCATGCCCTGCCCGCGCAAGGCGTTCTCGAAGGCCAGCCGCGTTCCCGAACCCTGCTCACGTAAAACCCACGGCAATTTGCGCAGAGAATCAGGATCGAAAACGCCGCCTTCCGTCTCCACAAGCGGGTTCGTCGGATCTGGTGGGGCAATGCCGATCAGTTCATCATCCATGAGTTGCTCACAGGCCAAATCAGGATGATCCGAAGGCGCCCCAACCAATCCGAGACTTAAGTTTCCCTCGATGACCCGCTCAATGATCTCCTGGGTGTCTCCAATGACCAGATCGATGGTCACCTCGGGATATTTGGCCCGAAATGCCGCTATCCTTTCGGGGAGGATATAATGGGCGGGAATGGTGCTGCCCCCGATGGAGAGCTCCCCGGAAACACGCTGGGTCAGGGCCAGGATCTCGGTGCGGGCGTTCTCCAGACGATCAAAGGCGTCCAGGGAATGCTGATACAAAATGCGGGCCGCCGGAGTGGGCAGCACGGTCCTGCCAAGCCGGTCGAAGAGCCTGGTGCCCAGTTCGCTCTCCAAAGCCATGACATGGGCGCTGACCGTCGGCTGGGACAACAAAAGCTCCTCCCCGGCCCGGGAGAAGCTTTTAAGCTCATAGACCTTGCAAAAGGCCTGAAGACGTCTGATATCCATAAAATCTATACCATATATCGGGACAAGCTATGCACATGAATAAAAAAAAGCAGGGCCGAAACCCTGCTTTTTTTGTGCAAGATTAGGCTTCTACCGGGGCTTTGGCCTCTGAAGCGGGAGCGCTCTTCGTGTCCGCCGAAGCGGTGGTGGCGGTTTTGCCCGCGTCAGATGCGCCGGAACGCTGGGTCAGTTCAATGATGGCCAACGGAGCGCAGTCTCCGGCCCGAGGCAATCCGAGCTTCACCACCCGGGTGTACCCGCCATGGATGCCCACGAAGCGCGGTCCAATCTCATTGAAGAGCTTGGCCACGAGCTGGTGGTTTTCCAAAACCTTGTAGGCCAGACGCCGGGCATGCACGGTGTCGGACTGGGTCAGGGCGATCAGGCCTTCAACAACGCTGCGCAGTTCCTTGGCCTTGGGCTCGGTGGTGCGGATGCGTTCGAAGGTCAGGAGGGACCGGGCCATATTCCGAAAAAGGGCCTTGCGATGCGAGGCATTTCTGCCAAGCTGACGGCCGGATTTATTATGCCTCATCGACTTGCTTCCTCTTCAACCATTCCTGGTATTTCTGCTCAAAATTGTCGAGTTTCATGCCAAACTCAAGCCCCATGTCCTCAAGGACGCGCCGAATCTCCTCAAGAGACTTCTTGCCGAAGTTTTTGGTCTTGAGCATCTCCCCTTCGGAGCGCTGCATCAGTTCGCCAACAAGGGTGATATTGGCGCTTTTAAGGCAGTTTGTGGCCCGAACGGACAATTCAAGCTCGTCAATGCTTTTGAACAGATTCGGATTGAGCTCGATGTCATTGGCGCGGCGGGCGCTTTCGGCCTCGGATTCATTTTCGTTGAAGTTGATGAACACCGTGAGTTGCTCTTTGAGAATTTTGGCGCTGTAGGACACGGCGTCGTCAGGAGAGACGGAGCCGTCGGTCCACACGTCCAAAATGAGCTTGTCATAGTTGGTCATCTGGCCAACGCGGGCCTGGTCCACGGTGTAGGCCACCTTCTTGACCGGCGTGTAGCTGGCGTCAAGAAGGATGAGGCCGATTTCGTTCTCCAGTCCCTCGTGCATGTCGGCAGGGACGTATCCCTTGCCCATGCGCACGTCAAACTCCATGCGCAACTCGCGATTTTCGGACAACGTACAAATGTGCTGTTCGGGATCAAGCACCGTGACGTGCTGGTTTTCCTTGATGGCCGCAGCCGTGACCGCGCCCTCGGTGTTCGCCGAGAGAACCAGGCGCTGGGCGACGTCCGTGGTCATGGCCAGGCGGATCTGCTTCAGATTGAGCACGATATCGGTGACGTCTTCAATCACGCCGGGAATGGTGGTGAATTCGTGCTGCACGCCTTCGATCCTGGCGGCCACAATGGACGCGCCCTGAAGCGAGGACAGAAGCACCCGGCGAAGCGCGTTTCCGAGCGTGGTTCCGAAACCGCGCTCCAAGGGCTCGCAGATGAAGCGGCCGTAATTGGAACTGGGGTTCAAGTCACGCACGAGCTTCTCGGGCTTGACAAGTTCGGCCCAGTTGCGGGTGTTGATCAGCCTGTCGCCGTTTCGGATGAGCATGTTCGACACCTTGCAAGGCGCAAAGCGCGCCTTTTACTTAGAGTACAGCTCGACGATGAGCTGTTCGTTGATGGGGAACTGAATGTCTTCCCGGGTAGGCATGGCGTTGACTTTGCCCTTGAGATTCTCGCCGTCCACCTCGAGCCAAGCCGGGCATCCGCGACGGGCGATGACCTGCTGGGCTTCCTTGATGATGGGGGAATTGCGATTCTGTTCCCTGACGCCGACCTGATCGCCAGCCTTCACCTGAATGGACGGCACGGTGACCCGGCGCCCATTGAGGGTGAAAATGCCATGGCGCACAAGCTGCCGGGCCTGATTGCGGGAGTTGGCGAAGCCCATGCGGTAGATGACATTGTCCATGCGCCGTTCAAGAAAAATGAGCAGATTGTCGCCGGTGACGCCCTTTTTCAAGTCCGCGCGCTGAAAATACGCCCGGAACTGCTCTTCAAGAATGCCATACATGCGGCGGACTTTTTGCTTCTCGCGAAGCTGCACCGCGTAGTCGCTCATTTTCTTACGAATACGGCCATGCTGTCCGGGGGCATAAGGACGACGCTCATAGGCGCACTTGTCGGTGAAGCACCGGTCGCCTTTCAGAAAAAGCTTGGCGCCCTCACGACGGCACAGGCGGCATTTCGCTCCAGTATAACGTGCCAAGGGTTACCTCCTGATAAGTACCTGCGGGTCCCGTCCCGGCTCGGGGACGTGTCGCGGCCGCCTGTGGCGGCCGTCATGGGACCGTGGAATGGTTTTCGCGCGAAACGTCGACCCTAGACCCTGCGCCGTTTGGGAGGACGGCAGCCATTGTGCGGGATGGGGGTGATGTCACGAATGAAGCTGACCTTGAACCCGGCGTTGTTGATGGCCCGCATGGCGGCCTCGCGTCCGGACCCGGGCCCCTTGACCAGGATGCCCACGGTGCGCATGCCGTGTTCCTGAGCCTTGCGGGCCGCATTCTCAGCGGCGATCTGGGCCGCGAAAGGGGTGGACTTGCGCGATCCCTTGAAGCCCGCATTTCCCGAGGTGGCCCAACTGACCACATTCCCCCGCGGATCCGTGAAGGTAATGATGGTGTTGTTGAAGGTCGCCTGGATATGGGCAACCCCGGAGGGGATGTTCTTTTTTTCTTTCTTGCCTACGCGGCGAGGTTTAGCCATTTCGCTTGCTCCAAGGGAAGTTTGGCGCCGCATCCGGAGTTCCCGGACATCTGGTCACCTGGATTTTACGATTACTTCTTCTTCTTGCTCATGACCGAGCGGCGCGGTCCCTTGCGGGTGCGAGAATTGGTGTGGGTCCGCTGGCCACGCACGGGCAACCCGCGACGATGGCGCAACCCGCGATAGCATCCGATGTCCATGAGCCGCTTGATGTTGGCGGTCACGTCACGGCGCAGGTCACCCTCAACCTTGACATTCTGCTCGATTTCCTTGCGGATGTTGTTGGTTTCCTCGGCGCTCAGATCGTCGCTGGACTTGGTCCAGTCAACGCCCGTGGCGTCGAGAATGCGCAGGGCCGTGGCCCGGCCGATGCCAAAAATATAGGTCAGCGCGATATCCATCCGCTTGCTTCTCGGAAGATCAACTCCAGCGATTCTGGCCACGATAGTCCCCCTTATCCCTGGCGCTGTTTGTGCCGGGGATTCACGCAGATCACCCGTAACACGCCGTGACGCTTAATGATTTTACAATGTGCGCACAGTTTCTTGATTGACGGCTTGACTTTCATCCTGGCTGCTCCGTAGTCCGTCCGGGTATGCCCCCGGCCGGGAATTAGTCCCGAACGCTCAATATCACGGGACCGTTTTTGGTGACGGCCACCGTGTGTTCAAAATGGGCCGCGAGACTGCGATCTTTGGTCACGGCGGTCCATTTGTCCGACAAGACTTCCACTTCCGGCTTGCCCGCTGTCACCATGGGCTCAATGGCCAACACCATGCCGGGCTGCAAGGAAACCCGATTGGCCCCTGCCGGGGCGAAGTTGGGCACCTCCGGCTTCTCGTGAAGCTGCTTGCCGATGCCATGCCCAACAAAACGACGTACCACGGAGAAGCCCCGACCTTCAACATATTTCTGCACTGCCCGCGAAATGTCGTACAGGTCGTTGCCAGCCACGGCCTGATCGATACCGACAAAAAGGGAGTCGCGCGTCACGGACAAAAGATCCTCTGCCCGCGCGTCAATCTTCCCGACGGGGACGGTCAAGGCCGAATCGCCGTAAAACCCTTTATGCACCACTCCCATATCGAAGCTGACCACATCCCCTTCCGCAAGCACTCGCTGGGAGGGAAACCCGTGAACAACTTCCTCATTGACCGAGCAGCACAACGCATAAGGAAAACCGAGATAGCCTTTGAAGGCTGGCTTCACCTTGTAGGCGTCGCACAACGACAGTGCGAGTTCCTCGAAATCCAGGGTCCGCATCCCCGGAGCCACATGGATGCGCAACTCTTCCAGGATGGACGCCACGATCCGTCCGGCCTCACGCAGCAGTCCGATCTCGTTTTCGTTCTTCAGATAAATGCCGCGAAACTTCTTCAAAACGAATGCCTTCCCTTGATTCTCCCCTTGGACATAAGCCCTTCATACTGGCGGGAGATAAGGTACGACTCAATCTGCCCCATGAAATCCATGGCCACGCCAACGACGATCAGAAGCGAGGTGCCACCGAAATAAAACGGGACGTTGAAGTGTTGAATGAGCATCATGGGCAAAACGCACACGGCCGAAATGTAGATGGCCCCCCACAAGGTGATGCGCGTCAACACCCGGTCAATATGCTCCTTGGTCTTCACCCCGGGGCGGATGCCGGGAATGAAACCACCCTGCTTGCGCAGATTTTCCGCAATGTCCTTGGGATCAAAAATGATCGCCGTATAAAAGTAGCAGAAAAACACGATCATGCTTACGAACAGCACATTATAGACAATGTTTTGCGGACTGAAATAGTGCGCGATATCGCTTAACCATGCAACCTGCGAGAAATTCGCGATGGTGGCCGGGAAAAGCAGGATCGACGAGGCGAAGATCGGGGGTATGACCCCGGCGGTGTTGATGCGCAGCGGCAGATGCGTGGTTTGCCCGCCGTACATCTTTCGTCCCACCATACGCTTGGCGTACTGAATGGGGATGCGCCGCTGCCCGCGCTCGACGAAAATGATCACCCCCAGCACCGCCACCATGACCGCCACCAGGAGCAACAGGACGAACAGGCTCAATTCGCCAGCCCCGAGCAACTGGAAGGTATTGATGGTGGCCCGGGGAAATCCGGCCACGATACCCGCGAAAATGATGAGCGAAATGCCGTTGCCGATCCCCTTGCCGGTGATCTGCTCGCCAAGCCACATGAGAAAGACCGTGCCCGTGCACAGGGTGGTCATGGTCATGAGCTTGAATCCCCAACCGGGAACGAGCACCACCGGCGCCCCCGTGGGGCTGGCCATGCTCTCAAGGCCCACGGCGATCCCGAACCCCTGCACCACGGCAATGAGCACTGTGCCATACCGTGTATACTGGGTCATTTTCTTCTTCCCGGCCGCGCCGTCTTCCTTCTGCATGCGGGCCAGTTCGGGACTGACCACGGTCAACAGCTGGATGATGATGGAGGCCGAGATGTAGGGCATGATCCCCAGGGAGAAGATGGACACATTGCCGAGCGCGCCGCCCGAAAACATGTCAAAAAGCCCGAACAGGGTATTTTTGGCGCTCTCGAAAAAATCGGCCAACGCGGCGGCGTCCACGCCCGGAACGGGCACATGCACGCCTATGCGATACACGGCCAAAAGGAGAAAGGTCCACAGGAGCTTGTTTTTCAGCTCCGGAAGCTTCGCCAGATTCTCTACGCCAGTAAGGGCCACGTATTTTCCACCTTCTAGGACGAGACGGGTTCCGAAGCGTCCTTCGCTTCAAGGATGACGGCCTTGCCGCCGGCGGAGACGATCTTTTCCGCCGCTTTGGCGCTGAACCGGTGCGCCTCGACGGTGACCGCAGCACCCTCGCCACGGCTCAAGATCTTGACCGGGACGTTTTTGGAGCACAGCCCGCTGGCGTAAATGTCATCCAGGGTGATTTCCGTCTTTCCGGCAAACGTGGCGAACAACCGATCCAGATTGATCGGCGCATACGTCACCCGGAAATCGAAATTCTTGAAACCGCGCTTGGGCAACCGACGGGCCAAGGGCATCTGTCCACCCTCAAACCAGGCAGGCGTGCCGCCGCCGGCGCGGGCGTTTTGCCCCTTGTTGCCCTTGCCGGCCGTACAACCCTGGCCGGTGCCGCGGCCACGGCCCAGACGCTTACGGCTTTTGCGTTCCTCAGGGAACGGATACAATTCATGTAATTTCATGACTCGCTCACCTCAACCAGGTGCTCGACCTTGGCGATCATGCCCAAAACGGTTTCGTTTTTGTCAAACGTCCGTTCCTGGCGGATTTTCGTAAGTCCCAGGGCGCTTAATGTTCCCCGTTGTTTCGGAGGACGCCCATAGGCGCTTTTGACCAGCTTGATTGTAATTTTGCCCGGCATGGCTATTTCCTCGGGGTGTGCAGCGTTTTGCCGCGCAGATCGCTCACGAAATCTGCGCTGCGCAGCGAGGCCAAACCGGCGATGGTGGCCCGAAGCACGTTGTGGGGGTTGTTGGTGCCGATGGCCTTGGTCAGGATGTCGTGGACGCCCACGGCCTCCATGACGGCCCGCACCGGACCTCCGGCGATGATGCCGGTTCCCTTGGAGGCGGGTTTGAGCACCACCCGTCCAGCGCCGTAACGGCCCAAAATCTCATAAGGCAACGTACCCTCAAGAAGAGGCACCTTGATCATGGACTTTTTGGCCTGGTCGGAAGCCTTGCGGATGGCCTCGGGGACTTCGTTGGCCTTGCCCAGGCCGTAGCCCACGGAACCATTGCCGTCGCCCACCACGACCAGGGCGCTGAAGCTGAACCGACGGCCGCCCTTGACGACCTTGGCCACGCGGTTCAAATACACGATCTTTTCAATCTGATTGAGTTCCGACTGGTCCATGTTCTTGGATCCTTGCGCGCTTAAAATTTCAGTCCGCCTTCGCGGGCGCCGTCTGCCAGGGCCTTGATACGGCCATGATACAGGTAGCCGTTGCGGTCAAACACCACCGCTTCAATGCCGCGTTCCTTGGCCCTCTGCGCCACCTCGCGCCCAACGCGCGTCGCGGACGCCTTGTCAAGCTTGAGCGCCTCGCCATCCTTGCACAGGGCCAGGGTGGAGGCGCTGGCCAGCGTCTGCCCGGCGATATCGTCCACAACCTGGGCATAGATATGCCGGTTGGAGCGATAGACCACGAGCCTGGGACGCTCGGGAACGCCGGAAATCTTTTTGCGGATGCGCACCGTGCGGCGCTTGCGTGCTTGTTCCTTGGTGAGTTTCATATGCGACCCTATTTCTTGCCGCCGGATTTGCCGGCCTTGCGACGAATCGTCTCGGTTTCGTACTTGATGCCCTTGCCCTTGAAGGGTTCAGGCGGACGCACGCGACGGATGCGGGCCGCAGTTTCGCCCACAAGCTGCTTGTCGATCCCGGCCAGGGTCAGCTTGTTGCCTTCCACCTTGGCCTCGATCCCCTGGGGCAGCTTGAACTCCACCTGGTGGGAAAAGCCGACACTGAGCGAAACCGTGCCGCCCTGCGTCGAAACCTTGTACCCGACACCAATGACCTCAAGGGTCTTGGAGAATCCCTTGCTCACGCCTTCCACCAGATTGGCCAGAAGGGTGCGGCGCAGGCCGTGCTGGGCACGGGCCACCCGGGTGTCATCCAAACGATTGACGGACACCGTGCTCCCCGCAATGGCATAGGCCACCTTGGGATGCGTGGGCGTGCTGAGCTCGCCCTTGGGCCCTTTGACCGTCACCGCTCCTTCCTCGACAGCGACGCTGACGCCGCTGGGGAGGATGATTTCCTTTTTTCCTATCCTGGACATGGTAAGCTCCTCACGCGCCTTTACCGGCTACCAGATCTCGCAGAGCAGTTCACCGCCCACGCGCTGTTCGCGGGCGGATGCGGCAGCCAGAACACCCCGGGATGTGGACAGAATGCTGATGCCCAATCCGTTTTGGACGTCTGGAATACCTTCAGCCCCCACATAGACCCTGCGGCCCGGCTTGCTGATCTTTTTCAAGCCCGCAATGGTGGGCTTGCCGCTGGAATATTTCAGGGTGATGTTCAAATTGAGGCCTTCCACGGCATAGTCAGCGATGTAGCCTTCGTCCTTGAGGATGGTGGCGATGGACGCCTTCATCTTCGAGGCGGGCATGATCACGGCCGCGTGGAGTGCCTGATGGGCATTGCGAATACGCGCGAGCATGTCGGCGATGGGGTCGACAACGGACATTTCCCTTTCTCCTTCGCTTACCAGCTCGATTTCCGCACGCCGGGAAGTTCGCCAGCCAGCGACATGTTTCTGAAACAAATACGGCACACGCCGAACCTGCGTAAATACGCCCTGGACCGGCCGCATATGGGGCAACGGTTGTATGCCCTTGCAGAAAATTTCGGCTTGCGGCGGGCTTTGACCATGAGTGCTGTACGAGCCAAGACCGATCTCCTTATTTTTTGAACGGCATGCCGAGCAGGTCCAGAAGAACCTTGCCTTCCTTGTCGGAACGAGCGCTGGTGACGATGGTCACGTTCATGCCCTTGACACGCTCGACCCTGTCCACGTTGATCTCCGGGAAAATGGTGTGTTCCCGGATGCCCAGCGTGAAGTTGCCCCTGCCGTCAAACCCCCTGTCGGGAATGCCCCGAAAATCGCGCACTCGCGGCAGGGCATAGTTGATCAGCTTGTCCAGGAAGTCCCACATGCGCTCATGGCGAAGCGTGACCCGGCATCCCACGGGGAGGCCCTCGCGCAGCTTGAACGCCGCGATGGACTTCCGGGCCCGGGTGATCACCGCTTTCTGGCCGGCTATGGAGGTCAACTCCACAACGGCTTCCTCGATGAGCTTGTTATTCTGGCTGGCCTCGCCCAGGCCAATGTTGAGCGAGACAGCCCGAAGCTTCGGAATCTGCATGGACGAGGTGTACCCGAACTCTTTTTTGAGGGCGGGGGCCACCTTTTCGGTATACATGTTTTCCAGGCGGGTCATAATCTTATCCCTTATCGATGTCCTGGTTGCATTTCTTGCAGAACCGGACCTTTTTACCGTCTTCCGTGACCTTGTACCCCACCCGCGTCGGCTTGGCGCACGAGTCGCACAACAGAGCCACGTTGGAAATATGCAGGGACGATTCCTTCTCCACGATGCCGCCGGGGGTTTTGGCGTACGGATTGGCTTTGGTGTGGCGCTTGACCATATTCACCTTTTCCACCAGGATCCGATCTTTTTTCGGGTAAAGCTTGAGCACCCGGCCCACTTTGCCCTTGTCCTTGCCCGCAGTGACAATGACCTTGTCGTTTTTGCGAATCTTGTAGATTTTCATGGCGTCCTCAATGCTGCGGCAGCGTCTCTACAGAACCTCAGGGGCCAGAGAGACGATTTTCATGAAGTTTTTCTGCCGCAGTTCCCTGGCCACCGGTCCGAAAATGCGGGTGCCCACGGGCTCAAGCTGGCTGTTCAACAGCACGGCGGAATTGTTGTCGAATTTGATGTAGGAACCGTCGGGACGACCGATTTCCTTTGTGGTGCGCACCACAACGGCCTTCATCACCGCGCCCTTTTTCACCTTGGAATGAGGCATGGCCTCCTTGACGGAAACCACGATGATGTCCCCCACGCCCGCGTACCTGCGACGGCTGCCGCCCAGAACCTTGATGCAACTGACCTTCTTGGCTCCGGAGTTGTCCGCCACGTCGAGTTTGCTTTCCACCTGGATCATCGTATCACCCTAAACCGCTTTTTCCATGATTTGGACCAGATGCCAGCGCTTGCGCCTGGACAAGGGTCGATGCTCGATGATCCGCACCGTGTCCCCCATGCCGCATTCGTTGGCCGGATCGTGGGCCATGAACTTTTTGTGACGGCGGATGAACTTCTTGTACAGCGGGTGCTGGATCAGGGTCTCGACCCGGACCACGATGGTCTTGTCATTTTTGCTCGAAACCACGACGCCGGTCAGGACGCGGCGATTGCTCTTGTTCTCTTCAGTCATGTCAAGGCTCCGCTTAAGCGCCGGGCGCGGATTTCTCGCGCAGCACGGTCAATATCCGGGCGATGTTTTTTTTGACGTCCCCAAGCTTGTGCGTCTTTTCCAGCTGCGCCGTGGCGTGCTGGAAACGCAGCTTGAAGAGTTCCTCGCGACTTTCGCCCAAAAGGTCATGCAGGCTCTTGACCTCTTTTTCGCGCAATTCGGCGACCTTCATGGCTACGCCACCTCCTTGACCACAATCTTGGTCTTGATGGGCAGCTTATGCATGGCCCTGGTCAGCGCAATCTTGGCCACTTCCATGTCCACGCCCTTGATCTCGTAGAGCACCCGGCCAGGCTTTACAGCCGCATACCAGCCCACAGGCGCGCCCTTTCCCTTGCCCTGGCGGACTTCAGCGGGCTTTTCGGTAATGGGGTGATCCGGAAAGATCCGAATCCAGACCTTTCCACCCCGTTTGATGTGGCGCATGATGGCCACACGGGCGGCCTCGATCTGCTGGCTGGTCAGCTTGCCGTGCTCCATGGCCTTGATGCCCACCTCGCCGAAGGCCACACTGGCCCCGCGGGTGGCCGGGCCGCGCAACCGGCCCTTCTGCATCTTGCGGAATTTTGTTTTATTGGGAGCCAACATTACGCTTCAACCTCTCTGTCGAGTATCTCGCCCTTAAAGATCCAGACCTTGACCCCGATGACCCCGTAGGTCGTCTTGGCCGTGGCCAAACCGTAGTCGATGTCGGCGCGAAGGGTCTGCAAGGGCACGCGGCCGTCGCGGTACCATTCAGCGCGGGCGATTTCAGCCCCGGCCAAGCGGCCGGCGCAGGCCACCTTGATGCCCTCCGCCCCGAACTTGCGCGACAGGCCCACCGTGCGCTTCATGGCCCGGCGGAAAGCCACCCGGCGTTCCAGTTGCAAAGCGATGTTCTCGGCCACCAACTGGGCGTCGATCTCAGGCCGACGAATCTCGTTGACCTCGACGGTGAACTCGCGACCAAACCGCTGCTTCAGGTCGGCACGAACCTTCTCGATCTCCGTCCCTTTGCGGCCGATGACGATGCCCGGACGCGCGGTGTGGATGATCAAGCGAATCTTTCCCCCGGCGCGCTCGATCTCGATCTTGGAGATTCCCGCGTGGTACAGGGTCTTCTTCACGAACTTGCGAATCTTGCTGTCCTCAAAGACAAAGGCGGGGTAATCTTTCTTAGAGAACCACCGGGATATCCAGGTTTTGTTGTACCCCAGTCTGAATCCGTACGGATGAACTTTCTGGCCCATGTCAAGCTCCTAGCTTTCCGCGACAACCACGGTGATGTGGCTGGTGCGTTTCACGATCCGGTTGGCCCTGCCCATGGAACGAGTCAGAAGGCGCTTCCAGGACGGTCCCGGATTGATGATCACCTGCTTGACCGTGAGGGTGTCGATATCCACGCCGGAAATCTGTTCGGCATTGGCCACGGCGGAGTGCAGCACTTTGCCGATAAGCTGCGCGGCCTTTTTGGGCGTGAACTTGAGTATGTTCATCGCCTCCTCGACGGGGCGGCCCTTGATGTTGTCGGCCACCAACCGCGCCTTCTGAGGCGAGACGCGGATATATCTGGCTATGGCTTTGGCTTCCATCTTTTTATCCTGGTGCGAGGTCAAAGGTCGCGGGAGCGCCCGTTACTTCTTGGCCTTGGTTTTTTTGTCCGCGGCGTGCCCGTGGAACGTGCGCGTGGGTGAAAACTCGCCAAGCTTATGTCCGACCATGTTCTCAGACACGAACACCGGGATGAATTTCTTCCCATTGTGTACGGCAAAGGTCATGCCGACCATCTCGGGCAGTATGGTGGAGCGACGGGACCAGGTCTTGATGACCCGGCGGTCCTTGCTTTCGTTGGCGATCTGGACCTTGCGCTGCAGGTGGTCGTCCACGAAGGGACCTTTTTTCAGGGAACGAGGCATATCCTATTCTCCTACTTTTCGCCGCGCCGCTTCACGATCAGCTTGGAAGAGGGCTTTTTGACGTTGCGGGTCTTGTAGCCCTTGGTGGGCTTACCCCACGGGGTCACCGGATGACGGCCGCCGGAGCTTTTGCCTTCACCGCCGCCCAGAGGATGGTCGACCGGGTTCATGGCCACGCCGCGCACCTTGGGCCGACGGTTGAGCCAGCGATTGCGGCCGGCCTTGCCGATGGAAATGTTCTCGTGCATGACGTTGCCAACCTGCCCCACCGTAGCGATGCAGGAGGACAAGACGTTTCTGACCTCGCCCGAGGGCAGCCGCACCAGGGCGTACTTGCCTTCCTTGGCCACAAGCTGGGCGTAGGTGCCGGCCGCGCGGCACATCTGTCCGCCCCGTCCAGGGTTGAGCTCGATGTTGTGAAGGAGCGTGCCCACGGGAATGCGCTTGAGCGGCAGGGCGTTTCCGGGTTTGATGTCCGCCGTTTCGCCGGCGGCCAGGGTGTCGCCCACGGAGATGCCAACCGGCGCCAGGATGTACCGCTTTTCGCCGTCGGCATAGTGCAACAGGGCGATGCGGGCGCTGCGGTTGGGATCATATTCAATGGAGAAGACCTTGGCCGGTATCCCCCACTTGTCGCGCTTGAAATCGATGATGCGGTACAGGCGCTTGTTTCCGCCACCCCGACGGCGCGAGGTGATCCGTCCGTAGGAGTTGCGCCCGGACTTGCGCGGCAGCCCTTCGGTGAGGGACTTTTCCGGGGTGGACCGGGTAACTTCCTCAAAGGTGGACACCGTCTGGAAACGACGTCCGGCGGAAGTGGGTTTCAGCTTACGGATGGACATGTCTAGACCCCTTCAAAAAACTCAATTTTATCGCCAGCGGCCAGGGTCACGTAGGCCTTCTTCATGCCCGGCACCCGACGCAGAACCCGGCCGAAGCGACGCTTGCGAGGTTTTCGCACCGTCACGCTCACGGAATCCACCTTGACGGAAAAGGCGGCTTCAACGGCCTTTTTGATCTCGATCTTGTTCGCCCCGGGCGCAACCTGGAAAACCACCTGGTTGGCCGCTTCCTTGACGAAGGTGGCCTTTTCCGAAACCAGCGGCCGAAGCAGTATGCTAGCGTAATCCATGGCGAAGCCTCTCCTGTACGCGAAGCGCGGCGTCCGTGGCCATCACCACCTGCTCATGCAGGAGCACGTCATAGACATTGAGCATGTCGTGCCGGATGACTTTGATGCCGGGCAAATTCCTCGCTGAAAGCTCAAGCTTGTTATCAGACTCCGGCAGGACTATCAATGCTTTTTTCAGTCCGAGATCACCGGCCACCTTGGCCATGAGCTTGGTCTTGGCCTCGGCCAGGTCGAACTTGTCAATCAGCATCAGGCTCGACTCGCCCACTTTGGCCGACAGGGCCATCTTGAGCGCCAGTTGGCGCACCTTGCGGTTGACCTTGAACTCATAATCCCGCGGACGCGGACCATGGATGACCGCCCCACCCCGCCACAAGGGGGAACGGCTGCTCCCCGCCCGGGCCTTGCCGGTGCCCTTTTGCCGCCAGGGCTTGTGCCCGCCGCCGGAGACTTCGCTCCTGGTCTTGGTGCTGTGCGTACCGGCCCGTTTGGCGGCCAGTTGGGCGCGCACCACAAGATGCAGCACCTCGGGACGCACGGTCACCTCGAACACCTCGGGGGAAAGCTCGAGCTCTCCGACTTCCCGCTTGGTCTGATCAAATATCTTTACGTTGGCCATTTCAATCACCCTTAGCCCTGCTTGCGAACCATGACCACGGCGTTTCTGGGACCCGGAATCTGGCCCTTGACCAGGAGGAGATTGTCCTCCGGCCGCACGTCCACGATCTCAAGACCAATGCAGGTCACGGTCTTGGCGCCCATGTGGCCGGCCATCTTCTTGCCTTTCATGACCTTGCCGGGCTCGGTGTTGTTACCGATGGAACCGCCGGAACGATGGGCTTTCTCCGTTCCGTGAGTGGCTTTTAGGCCTCTGAAGTTCCAGCGTTTCATGACGCCCTGAAAACCCTTGCCGATGGATGTGCCGGTGACCTTGACCTTTTCCCCGGGTGCGAAAATGGAGACGGTCAGATCCATACCCAGTTCGAAACCGCCGGCGCCGTCGAAACGAAGCTCACGAAGGACGCGGTATTCGCCACGGCCGGCCTTGGCCAAATGCCCGCGCATGGGCTTGGTGGCCTTGCGCTCCGGGATCTGGTCAAAGGCGATCTGAACGGCTTCATAGCCGTCGTTGGCCGGGGTCTTGATCTGCGTGACCGGACATGGTCCGGCCTGGATCACCGTCACCGGGACAATCGTGCCGTCGTCGGCGAAAATCCGGGTCATCCCCAGTTTCCGGCCCAAAATTCCTAACGTGCCTGCCATGATGTCCCTCGTCCTAGAGCTTGATTTCCACGTCGACACCAGCCGGGAGGCTGAGTTTGCCCAGCGCATCCACGGTCTGCTGCGTGGGTTCCATGATGTCCAAAAGACGTTTGTGCACCCGCATCTCGAACTGCTCCCGGGACTTTTTGTCCACATGCACGGAACGGTTGACCGTGTACTTGTGGATGTCCGTGGGCAGCGGAATGGGCCCAGCCACGCCCGCGCCGGTGTTGCGCGCCGTATCCACGATCTCGGAGACGGCCTTGTCCAGAATGCGGTAGTCGTATGCTTTCAGTTTGATGCGGATGCGATCGCTATTCATGGCAACCATTTCCTTACTCCACGATTTCCGAGACGACGCCCGCGCCAACGGTCCGGCCGCCTTCGCGAATGGCGAAGCGCAGGCCCGTTTCCATGGCGATGGGGGCGATCATTTCAACATTGAACGTGGCGTTGTCGCCGGGCATGACCATTTCAACGCCCTCGTTCAGGGTCACCACGCCGGTGATGTCCGTGGTCCGGAAGTAGAACTGCGGACGATATCCGGTGAAAAACGGGGTGTGGCGGCCGCCCTCTTCCTTGGTCAGGATGTACACCTCGGCCTTGAACTTCCGGTGCGGGGTGATCGAACCCGGCTTGGCCAACACCTGGCCGCGCTCCACATCGTCGCGCTTGACGCCGCGAAGCAGCACGCCCACGTTGTCGCCGGCCATGCCCTTGTCCAGAATCTTGCGGAACATTTCCACGCCCGTGCAGGTGGTCTTGACCGTGGTCTTGATGCCCACGATCTCCACTTCCTCGCCAACCGTCACGGTGCCGCGCTCCACACGTCCGGTGACCACGGTGCCCCGGCCAGAGATGGAGAACACGTCTTCAATGGGCATCAGGAACGGCTTCTCGATGTCGCGCTTGGGCTCGGGAATAAACGCGTCGCAGGCATCGAGCAGCTCAAAGATCGGGGCCGCATCGGGGCTCTTGATGTCGTCCGCCTCCAGGGCCTTGAGCGCGCTGCCCTTGATGACCGGGACGTCGTCGCCGGGGAAGCCGTACTTGGTCAGAAGCTCACGCACTTCAAGCTCCACCAGCTCCAAAAGCTCCGGGTCGTCCACCAGGTCGACCTTGTTCATGAACACCACCAACTGGGGCACGCCCACCTGACGGGCCAAAAGGATGTGCTCCCGGGTCTGGGGCATGGGACCGTCGGTGGCCGCCACCACCAGGATACCGCCGTCCATCTGGGCGGCGCCGGTGATCATGTTCTTGATGTAGTCGGCGTGGCCCGGGCAGTCCACATGGGCGTAGTGGCGCTTGTCGGTCTGATATTCCACATGGGCCGTGGCGATGGTGATGCCGCGTTCCTTCTCCTCCGGGGCCTTGTCGATCTGGTCGAAGGGAATGTATTCGCCAAAACCCTTCATGCTGGCCAGCCGGGTGATGGCTGCGGTCAGCGTGGTCTTGCCGTGGTCGATGTGGCCGATGGTGCCGATGTTGACATGCGGCTTGTTGCGTTCGAATTTCGCCTTGCCCATGGTTTCCCCCTGCGCTTTTTTAGTCGTGTGGTCGGTTGTCTCGCCTAGGGCGTCTTATTTCTTTTTCACCAGTTCCTCGGCCAAGCTGGCGGGAACCTTTTCATAGTGATCGAACTGCATGCTGAACGTGGCCCGGCCCTGGGTGCGCGAACGCAGATCCGTGGCGTACCCGAACATCTGGGACAGAGGCACGTGGGCGCTGATGATCTGGGCGCCGGGACGCGCGTCGAGCTTGGAGACCCGGCCGCGACGGCCGTTCAAATCGCCCATGACCTCGCCCAGGTACTCGTCGGGGGTGACCACCTCGACCATCATGATCGGTTCGAGGAGGACCGGCCCGGCCTTTTGCACGGCTTCCTTGAAGGCCTGGGAGGCGCAGATATAGAAGGCCTGCTCGGAAGAATCCACTTCGTGGTAGGAACCGAACGTCAGCTCGGCCCGGATGTCCACCACCGGGAACCCGGCCAGCACGCCGGACTTCATGGCGTTTTGCATGCCCTTGTCCACGGCCGGGATGTATTCCTTGGGGATGACGCCGCCCACGATGGAGTTGACGAACTCATACCCGCCGTCTTCCTTGGGACCGATCTCGATGACCACGTGGCCGTACTGGCCCCGGCCGCCGGTCTGCTTGACGTAGCGGTTCTCATGCTTGACGGACTTGGTGATGGTCTCGCGGTAGGCCACCTGGGGCTGGCCCACGTTGGCGTTGACCCCGAACTCGCGCATCAGGCGGTCCACGATGATTTCCAGGTGCAGTTCGCCCATGCCCGCGATCAGCGTCTGCCCGGATTCCTCGTCGCCCTTGACCCGGAAAGACGGGTCTTCCTTGGCCAGCTTGGCCAGGGCCTGGGACAGGGCGTCGCGGTCGGCCTTGGTCTTGGGCTCGATGGCCACTTCAATGACCGGCTCGGGGATGGTCAGGGACTCGAGCTTCACGCCCTTGCCCACTTCGCACAGGGTGTCGCCGGTGCTGGTGATCTTCATGCCCACGGCGGCCACGATGTCGCCAGCTTCCGCTGTCTTGATATCTTCGCGCTTGTTGGCGTGCATCTGGAGCAACCGCCCGACGCGTTCTTTCTTGCCGGTATTGGCGTTGACCACGGTCATGCCCGATTCGATGCGGCCGGAGTACAGGCGCAGGAAGGTCAGGTGGCCCACAAAGGGGTCGGACATGAGCTTGAAGGCCAGGGCGGCCAACGGTTTCTTCGAATCGCAGGGGCATTCAATCTGCTTGTCCGGATAATCGGGATCCGTGCCGACGACCGGCGGGATGTCCAAGGGGGACGGCAGATAATCGACCACCGCGTCGAGCAGGGGCTGCACGCCCTTGTTCTTGAAGGCGGATCCGCACAAAACCGGGCAGATGGACAGTCCGATGGTGGCCTTGCGAATGGCTGTCACCAGGACTTCGGGGGAGATTTCCTCGCCTCCGAGATATTTTTCCAGCAGACTGTCGTCTTCCTCGGCGACGGCCTCAAGCATGGCCAGCCGCAATTCGTCGTACCGCTCCTGCAGCTCGGGCGGAATATCTTTCTCGACGAATTCGCGCCCCTTGGTGCTGTCGTCGAAATAGATCGCCTTGCCGCGAATAAGATCCACCACTCCCTGAAAATCCTCCTCGGAGCCGATGGGGATCTGCAAGGGAACGGGCTTGGCGCCCAGGCGGTCGCGGATCATGTCCACGCAACGGAAGAAGTTGGCGCCGACGCGGTCCATCTTGTTGACGAAGCTCATGCGTGGCACGTTGTAGCGCTCGGCCTGACGCCAGACGGTCTCGGTCTGGGGCTCAACCCCGGCCACGGCGTCGAAAACGGCCACGGCTCCGTCGAGAACCCGGAGAGAACGCTCCACCTCAATGGTGAAGTCGACGTGCCCGGGGGTGTCGATGATGTTGATGCGATGGTCACGCCAATAGCAGGTGGTGGCGGCGGAGGTGATGGTGATGCCGCGCTCCTGCTCCTGGACCATCCAGTCCATGGTGGCCTGGCCGTCATGGACTTCCCCAATCTTGTGGGACACGCCGGTATAGAAGAGAATTCTCTCCGTGGTCGTGGTCTTCCCAGCATCAATGTGGGCCATGATGCCTATGTTGCGTTGCCGCTCAATGGGTACGGGCTTGGACACAAAAATCTCCGCTACCAGCGGTAATGGGCGAAGGCCTTGTTGGCCTCGGCCATACGGTGAGTGTCTTCGCGCTTCTTCACCGCCCCGCCGCGATTGTTATAGGCATCCAGGAGTTCCCCGGACAGTTTATCGGCCATGCCTTTCTCGCCGCGCGAGCGGGCATAATTGATGACCCACCGGATGGCCAGGGTGACCTGACGCTCGGGGCGAACCTCCATGGGAACCTGGTAGGTCGCGCCGCCAACCCGGCGGGGCTTGACTTCCATGTGCGGACGGACGTTGCCCAGGGCCTTTTCAAAGGCCTTCAAGGGGTCTTCGCCGGCCTTTTCAGCCAGGACGTCGACGGCCCGGTAGAAAAGTCCTTCGGCAACGCTTTTCTCGCCGTCGTGCATCAAACGATTGATGAACTTCGTGATCAGCTGGCTGCCGTATTTGGGATCGGGCAGCACGGATCTCTTGGGGACGGGGCCTTTACGAGGCATACGCCATCACTCCTTGTCCTATCGGTCTTCTTTGGGCCGTTCTATTTGGGGCGCTTGGCGCCGTACTTGGAGCGACTCTGACGACGGTCGCCGACACCGGCCGTATCCAGGGTGCCGCGGATGATGTGGTAGCGCACGCCAGGAATATCCTTGACACGGCCGCCCCGGATCATGACCACGGAGTGCTCCTGAAGATTATGGCCCTCGCCGGGGATGTACGAGGTGACCTCGATACCGTTGGTGAGCCGGACGCGGGCCACTTTGCGCAAGGCCGAGTTGGGCTTCTTGGGTGTGGTGGTGTACACGCGGGTGCACACCCCCCGACGCTGGGGGCACGCCTGCAGGGCCGGGGTTTTCCGGCGCTTGGCGACCTGGGCGCGCTCCTTGCGGATGAGCTGGTTGATCGTGGGCATAACCTTCTCCGTAACTTTTAATGACAAAGACGGAGGCATCTAGATGATTCCTGAGCCTCTGTCAAGCCCCTCCCGGGAATGGGGGGAAAAATCCGCACCGGGCCGGAAAATATAAGCGAGGCAGGCATGAAAGGGAAGGGATCAGGCGGGCATTTTTCGCTCTTTCTTTTCAGCATGCCTCGCCTGGGACGGGAACACTTCCCGAACACATCCTATTCATTGGATATTGTCCGGAGGCATGGATGTGAAAAAAATGACGCTTCAACGCAAAAAGGCCTGCCCAACGACCCCGTTGATGCGGTTTCCGGATCGCGTCCGCGACTGAACCTGGCGCAGCCGGGTGCGGCAAAACCCTGCTTCGCACATGATTTCTTCAATTTCTTCAATGGTATAGTGGTGGGCGGTATACAGGTAACGCTCCCCGTCCATGACCCGGAAGGTCCCCCACTCCCCGGTCTCCCCAAGACCGCGCTCATATCGTTCCCGGTACAAGGGAATCTCGGGGGTCAGAAGAAAATCCGAAATTGTCAGCCCGAAGCGAAGCACCCGGGCCGCCTCGGCCAGAACCCTGCGCCGCACGGCCGACGTCTCCAACGTGGTCAACACCGCGTGCAGAATCCCGTAGTCGAAGCTCTTGTCTGCAAAGGGCAAGCGGGACAGATCCCCGCGCACAAAGGCCGTCTGCGGCAGGCCCCTCCCCTGCCCGGCCGCAAGGCTCGCCGGATTGACGTCCACACCGGCCCACAACGGCCCGGAAACCCTCCCTCCGACCCCTGGCCCGCATTCCGCCCTTTCGGCCATCCCGGCCAGGGTACGGCCGTCTCCGCACCCCATATCCAGGAGGGAAACGCCCGGCCCGATCAATGCGGCAAAGGCCGGGTCTACGTCCAGGGTGGACGGAACCCGGCCTGCGGTCTTCCAATAGGAGTCTGTCATGGCCCGGCTATTTCACCTCGCCCGGCTCGAAACCGATCTTGGCGATGGCCTCGCGCACGGCCTTGGGGTCGAGCGCGGCGGCGTCGAAGGTGGCCAGCCCCGTGGCCAGATCCACAGCCACATTTGTGATCCCCGGCAAGGCCGCCAGGGTCTTGGTCACGTTCATCACGCAGTGGTTGCAGGACATTCCCTTGACTTCGATGCTGGGCATGGGCGTGCTCCTTGCGAATCGGGCGGCCGACGGCCGCCCGGTTGTCCTCCCCCCGGGATGGCCGGGAACGGGAAGGTGATTCTCATTTTCAAACTGGCCTCGCAGGCCGACGTTCGCGTCGGCCGACGGGCTCAGGCCTAAAGTTTTTCCGCAAAGGCGACGGCGGCCTTGAAATCCAGCGTTCCGGCGTAGATGGCCCGGCCGCTGATGACCCCGTCGAGGCCCTTGGCGGCCAGGGGGGCCAAGGCCGTAACGTCGTCCATAGTGGCCACCCCGCCTGCGGCGATGACCGGAAGCCTCGTCAGGGACAACAGGCGCTCCATAGCCGGGATGTTCACCCCGGTCTGCATGCCGTCGCGGCTGATGTCGGTATAGACCAAAAAGGCCACGCCCTGGTCTTCCAGGCGCGGCAGCACGTCTTCCACGGTCAGGCCCGTGTCGTCCACCCATCCCCGGATCTTGAGGCGGCCGTCATCGGCGTCGAGCGACACCCCCACCTGGCCGGGCAGGGCCCCCACGATCTCGCCGAAGCCGTCCGGGTCGGTGATGGCCATGGTGCCGATGAGGATGCGTTTCACCCCGGCGTCCAGGTAGGCCTCGGCCACCGAAAGATCGCGGATGCCGCCCCCGAGCTGGACCGGGATGTCCAGGCTTTGGCAGATGCGCCCGATAAGCGGCGCGTTTTTGGGGATGCCGGAGAAGGCCCCGTCCAGATCCACCACATGCAGCCACCTGGCCCCGAGTTCCGCCCAATGGTGGGCCATGGCCTCGGGGTCTTCGGAAAACACGGTCACCTCGTCTTCGCGGCCCTGGCGCAGGCGCACGCAACGGCCGTCTTTGAGGTCGATGGCCGGATAGACGATCACAACCCGAACTCCGCCACGGCGGCCCGCATCCCCTCGGCGGCCAATTCGTAGGCCGTCAGCCACCGCCCTTTGCGATCAAAAAACTTCCCGGCCTCAAGCAGGTTGTCGGCCAGGGATATCTGTTCCTCGTCGAAATGGAAGAACTTGACCACCCCGCCGGTTTTGACGTCGAGCAGGTAGAAATTGATGACCACGGCGGCGGAGACGGTGGTGCCCATGGCCGATCCTTCGCGCTCACGCCAGGCCAGAACCTGGGGCACGACCACAAAGTCCGCTCCGGCGCAGCGGCCAATGTTCTGCCAATAGCGCAGGGTGCCGAGACGGCCGCCCTCGCCCTCCCGGGGTTCGGTCTTCAGGCAACCGGCCACAGTGGAAGGTCCGGCGACCCGGGCCTTGCTCCCCGAGGCCAGCACCCCGGTGAACACCTCGTCGAGTTTGCCGGGAACCCCCTCGCTCACCGCCGGGGCGTCCTCGGGCAAAAACCCGGCCAAAAGCTCGAAGTCGGCCCGGGGGTTGGCGAACGGAGCCACGGCGATCTTGGCCTCCGTGGGGGCCGCGCTTTGCGGGGTCTTGCGTTTGCACCCCAGGGAAAATACCAGAAGCGCCACGGCGGCGACCACAAGCAGGCGTTTGAGCAGCATGGTGTTCATCGGTCAAGGCTCCCTTTGGTGCTGGGCACGCCGGTTCTCCCGGCGGCCAAGGCCCGGCGCAGGGACAGTCCCAACGCCTTGAAAGCGGCTTCGAGTTGGTGATGGCCGTTTTGGCCGTACACGAAGCACACGTGAAGGTTCATTTTGGCGCAGACGGCCAGGGACTTGAAAAATTCCCGCCACACGTCTTTTTCCTCGCCAGCCACCACGGCGGGCAGGGTGTTTTCAAGATAGACCAAATACGGACGGCCCGAAAGGTCAACGGTGACCTCGGCCAGGGCCTCGTCCATGGGCACCCGGGCGTATCCCACCCGCGTAATACCCGTCCGGTCCCCGGCGGCCGCAAGCAGGGCCTGCCCCAGGGCCAGCCCGACGTCCTCCAGACTGTGGTGGGCGTCGACCTCATGGTCGCCACGGCAGGTCACCTCCAGGTCGAATCCGGCCCAGAAGCCCAGAAGCGTCAGCATGTGATCGGCAAAGGCGAACCCCGTCTCGCACCGGGTCCGGCCCTGGCCGTCCAGGCACAACGAGACGGCCACCTCGGTCTCGGCGGTCTTTCGCTCAATGCGGGCCGTGCGCTCGGTCATGTCCCTGGCTCCCTGGCGGCGGCCGATCAGGCCGTCTGCTTGCCCGCAGCGCCAGATGCGGCGGGTGTTTCGGCGGGCGTTTCGGCGGGCGTGTCCACTTTGGCCGCCTGTGCGGCCGCCTCGGGCACTGCCGCCTCTTTTTCCGGAAAAAGTTCCTTTTTGGCCTCTTCCTTGCGCTTGGTGTCCTCGGCCCGCTGCACCTCGGCCTCCAGCGTGCTCTTCACATCGGTGCTCACCCGGCGAAATTCCGCCAGGCCCTTGCCGATGGTGCGCATCACGTCAGGCAGCTTGCTTGGGCCGATGACGATAAGCGCCACCACCAATATGACCAGAAGTTCCGTCGTGCCGATGCCAAACATATGTTTTCCCGTTTTGGGCGCTCCCGCGTCCGGTCTATTCCCACTCAATGGTGCTCGGCGGCTTGGAGGAGATGTCCAGAACCACCCGGTTGATGCCCTTGACCTCGTTGATGATCCGATTCGAGATGGTGGCCAGGATCTCGGTGGGCACCCGGGACCAGTCGGCGGTCATGGCGTCGATGCTGTCCACCACCCGCACGGCGCACACGCTTTCATAGGTGCGGTCGTCGCCCATGACGCCAACGGTTTTCAGCGGCAAAAGCACCGCGAATCCCTGCCACACCTTGCGGTACCAGTCCGAGGCCTGAAGCTCGGCCTGCACGATCTTGTCCGCCCGGCGCAGGATGTCCAGACGCTTTGGCGTGACCTCGCCGATGATCCGGATGGCCAGGCCCGGCCCCGGGAAGGGATGCCGCCAGATGATGAAATCCGGCAGCCCGAGCTCCACCGCCACCTTGCGCACCTCGTCCTTGAAAAGCTCCCGCAGGGGCTCGACCAGGGACAGCTTCATGATGTCCGGCAACCCGCCCACGTTGTGGTGGCTTTTGATGACCGCCGAGGGGCCCCGAAACGACACGGATTCGATGACGTCGGGGTACAGGGTGCCCTGGGCCAGAAACTCCACGCCCGGGAGTTTTTTGGCCTCGCGCTCGAAGACCTCGATGAACGTGCGGCCGATAATCTTGCGCTTCTCCTCGGGGTCCGTGACCCCGGCCAGAAGCGACAGGAAAAGGTCTGCGGCCTTGACGTGGATGAGGTTCAAATCGAAGTGCTCGCGCAGGTAGGCCGCCACCTCCTCGCCTTCATTAAGGCGCAAAAGGCCGTTGTCCACGAAGATGCAGTGCAACTGCTTGCCGATGGCCTTGTGCAGCATGACCGCGACAACAGTGGAGTCCACGCCGCCGGACAGGGCGCAGACCACATGCCTGTCGCCGATCTGTTCCCGAAGCGCGGCGTCCTGGCTGGCCACAAAGGAGGACATGGACCAGCCGGGGGTCAGTCCGGCGATCTTGAACAGGAAGTTGTGCAGAATCAGCGAGCCGTCCTCGGTATGGGCCACCTCGGGATGGAACTGCAGGGCGTAGATGCGCCGGGCCGGGTCGGCCATGGCCGCCACATCCACCGTGGGCGTGGAGCCAAGGACCGAAAAGCCCTCGGGCGGCGACTTGACCCGGTCGCCGTGGGACATCCACACGGTCAGACCCCGGTCCGTGGGCAGGCCGTCGAAGAGCGGCGAGGCCGCAGCCACGGTAAATTCCGAACGGCCGTATTCGCGATCCGTGGAGGACACCACCCGGCCTCCGGGCAACAGGTGGGACAAAAGCTGCATCCCGTAGCAGATGCCAAGTATCGGCAGGTCCAGATCGAAGATCCCCATGTCCAGGGTGGGCGCGCCGGGCTCGATGACGCTGGACGGGCCGCCGGAGAGGATCAGCGCCCGGGGGGCCAGCTCCCGCAGTTTGTCCACGGGGGTGGTGCAGGGATGAATTTCCGAATAAACCCCGGCCTCGCGCACCCGGCGGGCGATGAGCTGGGTGAACTGGGATCCGAAATCCAGGATGACGACGGTGTCCGAATGGGTCATGGCGTGTCTGGCGCTTTGCGTGGTGCGGTTTTCGGTTCCGGCCGGGCCGGTTCCGGGTTAATAGGTGTCCACCCGGTAATTGGGGGCTTCCTTGGTGATGATCACGTCGTGGACGTGGCTTTCCCGCAGTCCCGCCGCCGAGATGCGCACGAAGCGGGCCTTGCTCTGGAGTTCGCCAATGTCCTTGCAGCCGCAGTACCCCATGCCGGACTTGAGTCCGCCCACCAACTGATAGATGCTCTCGGTCACCGGCCCCTTGAAGGGCACCCGGCCCACGATGCCCTCGGGCACGAGCTTTTTGGACTTCTCCTGGAAATAGCGGTCGGAACTGCCTTCACGCATGGCGTCGATGGAGCCCATGCCGCGATAGATCTTGTAGGTGCGGCCCTGGTAGAGGATGGTCTCCCCCGGGCTTTCCTCGGTTCCGGCGAACAGGCTGCCCATCATCACCGTGTCCGCCCCGGAGGCCATGGCCTTGACGATGTCTCCGGAAAACTTCACCCCGCCGTCGGCGATGCAGCATTTGCCGTGTTCCCGGCAGGCCCGCACGGCCTCCATGATGGCCGTGACCTGGGGCACGCCCACGCCGGCCACGATGCGCGTGGTGCAGATGGAGCCCGGGCCGATGCCTACCTTCACCGCGTCCGCCCCGGCCTTGATGAGCGCCAGGGCCCCCTCGTAGGTGCCCACGTTGCCCGCCACCAGACGGCTGGCCGGGAAATCGGACTTGAGCGCCACAATGGAGTCCAAAATATTTTTGCTGTGGCCATGGGCCGAATCCAGCACGATGAAATCCACCCCGGCCTCAAGCAAGGCCTGGACCCGCTCGTTTCTGTCCGCGCCCACGCCCACGGCCGCGCCCACCCGCAGCCGTCCCAGGTCGTCCTTGCAGGAATTGGGATATTTGCGGATCTTTTCGATGTCCTTGATGGTGATAAGCCCGCGCAGGGTGTTGTCGGCATCCACCACCAAAAGCTTCTCGATGCGGTTTTGGTGCAGGTGGTGCTTGGCCTCTTCCAGGGTGGTTCCCACGGGAACGGTGACCAGGTTCTCCTTGGTCATCACGTCCTTGACCTTGGTCACCGAGTCCTTGACGAACCGCACGTCGCGGTTGGTGACGATGCCCACCAGCCGGTCCCCGTCCACCACGGGAAGCCCGGAGATGCTGTATTCGGACATGACCAAAAGGGCCTGCTCCACGGTCATTTCCGGGGGCACGGTGATGGGGGAGATGATCATGCCGGATTCGGACTTCTTGACCTTCTCCACCTCGAGCCGCTGGCGCTCCACGGACATGTTCTTGTGGACCACCCCCACCCCGCCGCAGCGGGCCAGGGAGATGGCCATGCGCGACTCGGTGACCGTGTCCATGGCCGCGCTCAAAAGCGGGATATTCAGCTTGATGTCCGGGGTGAGCCAGGAACTGACGTCCACCTGGTCCGGGGTCACCTCGGAATAGTCGGGCAAAAGCAGCACATCATCGAAGGTCAATCCCCGGCCGTAAACCTTTTCCATAACTCCGTCCTTTTGCTCCAGAAGATGATCCGGCCGTTTTCGTCGCTCAATCCAGGCCGAGATAGGCCAGGCGCACTTTGGGATCGGCCAAAAGATCGGCCGAGGGCCCTTCCAGGATGACCGCCCCCGTCTCCAGGACGTAGCCCCTGTGGGAGATCTGCAGGGCCATCTGGGCGTTTTGCTCCACGAGCATGACCGTGACGCCCTCGGCGTTGATCTGTTGAATGATCTCGAAAATGTTCTCCACGACCATGGGCGCAAGTCCCAGGGAGGGTTCGTCGAGAAGCAGCAAGGCGGGTTGTGCCATGAGCGCGCGGCCGATGGCAAGCATCTGCTGCTCGCCCCCGGACAGGGTGCCGCCCATCTGGGTACGGCGCTCCCGCAAGACCGGAAAAAGCTCGTAAGCCCTCTCCTCGCCTGCCTTGATGCCGTCCTTGTCCTTACGCAGGTAGGCCCCCATGAGCAGATTCTCGCGCACGGTCAGGCGCGGAAAGATCATGCGCCCCTCGGGAACCTGGGTGATGCCCCGGGCCACGATTTTTTCCGTGGTGAAGCGGGTGACGTCCTCGTCCAGAAAGGCCACGGTCCCCTGCCGTGGCGGGGTGACGCCGCTTATGCTCATAAGCGTGGTGGTCTTGCCCGCGCCGTTGGCCCCGATAAGGCACACGATCTCGCCTTTCTCCACGCGCAGGGTGACGCCTTTTAAGGCATGGATGTTGCCGTAGTAGGTGTGGATGTCACGAAGCTCAAGCATGGGCGGCGCCCTTTCCGAGATAGGCCTCGATGACCTCGGGGTTCTCCCGGATGGCGGCGGGCGTCCCCTCGGCGATCTTGACCCCGTGGTCCAGGACCACCAGATGTTCGCAGATGCGCATGACCAGCTTCATGTCGTGCTCGATCAGGACCACGGTCACGTCCTTTTCCAGAATGGCGTAAATGAGGTCCACCAGGGATTCGGTTTCCTTGGGGTTCATGCCCGCGGCCGGTTCGTCGAGCAAAAGGAGCTTGGGGTCCGTGGCCAGGGCCCGGGCGATCTCCAGGCGGCGCTGGTCGCCGTAGGACAGGCTTGCGGCGGGTTGCAGGGCGAACGCCCCAAGCCCCACAAAGTCGAGCCAGCCCATGGCGTCGTCGATGATCCGCTTCTCCTCGGCGCGCTGGGCCCGGGTGCGCAGGACCGCGCCGAAAAAATTGGAGGAGGTGCGGCAGTGGCGGCCGATGCGCACGTTGTCCAGAACCGTCAGCGACAAAAAAAGCCGGATGTTCTGGAAGGTGCGGGCCACGCCCAGGGCGGTCATCTTTTCAGGCTTGAGCCCCTGCACGGGATTATCTTTGCCGTCGGGCCGAAACACGATGGCCCCTTCCGTGGGTTTGTACAGCCCGGCCACGCAATTGAACATGGTGGTCTTTCCGGCCCCGTTTGGGCCGATAAGCCCCAGGATCCGGCCCCGGGCCACGTCGAAACTGACGTCGCTTAGGGCCATGAGCCCCCCGAACTTCTTGCTGACGCCGTCCACCCGCAAAATCGCTTCCATAATGCGTTATCCGGTCTTGCGCGCCGCAAGCTTGCGGCGCAGGTCAATGATTAGCGGGCTGGCCAGGGTGCTTTCGGCCACGGCGGTGAAAAAGCCTCCCGGCCGGAAACGCATGATAAGGACCATGATCAGCCCGTACACCAGAAAACGGGTCTCGGCCGGGAGGCCGAATTTGGGCAGGGCCACCCGCAGCACCTCGCCCAGGGAGATGAGCACCACCGCGCCGATGAGCGCCCCGCGTATGTTGCCAAGCCCCCCCAGGACCACCATGCACAGGACCAGGAAGGATTCCCAGAACTTGAACATGTCCGGGGACAAAAACATGGCCCAGCGGGCGTAAAAGCATCCGGCCAGGGCGCCGATGCCCGTGGACACGGCAAAGGCGATGACCTTGTAGGCGAAGAGATTCACGCCGGTGGAGGCGGCGGCCATGGGGTCTTCGCGGATGGCCAGCCAGGCCCGGCCCAGGCGCGAATCCTCCACCCGGCGAAGGACCACATAGACCATGAACACCATGGCCATGCCCAGGTAATAATACGGCTCCTCGCCGGAGAAAACATACCGCCAGTCCCACTCGGGATTGAGGAGCCTCGAGAGCCAGGACAGGTCGAGCGACACCGGGGCGATGCCCGGCAGCCCCAGGGGGCCGCGCGTGAGCCAGATCTCGTTGGTCAGGAAAAGGACCACCAACTCCGAGAAGCCAAACGTCACGATGGCGAAATAGTCCCCCACCAGCCGCAGGGTGGGCGCGCCCAAAACAATGCCCCACAGTGCGCCGTTGAGCACCGCCAGGGGCACGATGATCCAGAAGGACAGATCGTAGTTGAGGGTCAAAAGCCCGGCGGTGTAGGCCCCGATGCCGTAAAAGCCCACGTACCCCAGGTCCAAAAGCCCGCAGAAGCCGGGCAGAATATTGAGGCCCATGGCCAGGACCATGTAGACCATGACCAGGACCACGACGTGCAGCACGTAGACGTCGCTGACCGGGGTCAGGGGATAGGCCAGGGCCGCCGCCAGAAGCAGATATTTCAATGGTCCAAGGAGTGCCGTGACGCCGCGCATAGGTAGAAACCGGGGTGAAAGGGTGTCGAGATGGTCCGGCCGGGCCGGATCAGGCCTTTTCCGTGACGGCCCGGCCCAAAAGGCCGGAGGGCCGCAAAATGATGACCAGGATCATGATGGCGTAGGCCACGCCGTCGCGATAGGGGGAGGACACGTATCCAGCCCCCAGCGTCTCGGCGATGCCCAAAACCACCCCGCCGAACATGGCCCCGGGCACGGAGCCGATGCCGCCCAGAACCGCTGCGGCGAAGGCCTTGACCCCGGCGTTGTAGCCCATGGTGGGGTACATGGTGTTGTAGAACATGGAGACCATGATGCCGGCCATGGCCCCCAGCCCCGAGCCCAGGGCGAAGGTGAAGGCGATGACCCGGTTGACGTTTATGCCCATGAGCGAAGCGCACACCCGGTTCTGGGCCAGGGCCCGCATGGCCGTGCCGGTCCTGGTCTTGGTGATGATCACATTGAGAAGGATCATGAGCGAAATGGCCACGATATAAATGGTCATCTGCATCCAGGAGATGTTCACGTCGCCAAACGACAGGGCCGTCACCTTGAAAAAGGCGGGCAGGGCCTCTTTGACGAAGGGCAGCGGGCGGCTGCCCCAGATGATCATGGCCAGATTCTGAAGAAAGATGGACATGCCGATGGCGGTGATCAGGGCCGCCAGCCGGGGGGCGTTGCGCAAGGGGCGGTAGGCCACCACATCCAGGAGCACGCCCATGAGCGCGCAGCAGGCCATGGACAAAAGAACGGCCACGATCAGCGGCGCACCGAACACGGTGAGAAAGGTCATGCACAAAAACGCGCCGAACATGTACACCTCGCCATGGGCGAAGTTGATGAGTTCGATGACGCCGTAGACCATGGTGTAGCCCACGGCGATCAGCGCGTAGATGAGCCCCAGGGTGAGTCCGTTGACCAGTTGTTGTTCGAGCAAGGCCGACTCCCGCCGCGTTCGCCGCCCCTGTCGAGGCGGCCATTGTGAATGGTGTTCCCAGCCGGTGTCCGGGACCGCGTATGGGCCCGGCTTGTAACGAAACAGGCTGGAGGGTGTCCAGCCTGTTTCGTGTTCGAATGCGTGTTCGCCGCCCTAGTCCATCTGCTTGGGGGCCGGGACGAAGGCGTTGCCCTTGACCGTCTTGACATAGGCGGGCTTTAAGCAGTCGCCGTTTTGGTCGAAGTAGTTGACGCCGGTGATGCCCTTGTAGCCCTTGTCGGCGGTGTTGATTCCGGCCAGATAGTCGCGGATCTTGGCCCGGTCGGCGCCGACCTTGGCGATGGCGTCGGCCAGCATCCCGGTGGCGTCGTAGGCGTTGGCGCTCATCCAGTCCACGTCGCGGCCGAAACGGGCCTTGAAGGTCTCGATGAACTTTTTGGCGTCGGGACCGGCGGTCTCGGCCAGAAAGGGGGCGGTCAGGTACAGGCCGTCGGCGGCGTCGCCGGCCAGTTTGATGTAGTCGGCGTTGTCGAAGCCGTCCGCGCCGAACTTGGGCACGTCCAGGCCGATCTTTTTGGCCTGGTCCACGATGAGCGCGCCCTCGGGATAGTACCCGGCGATGAAAAGGGCCTCGGGGGCGCCGCCCTTCATCTTGGTCAGCTGCGGGTTGAAGTCCTGGGCGCCCTTCATGTAGGCCTCTTCGCCCACGATGGTCAGGCCGAGGGTCTTGGCCTCTTTCACGAAGGCGTCCTTGAGGCCGATGCCGTAGTCGTTGTTCTCATAGAACACGGCGATCTTTTTCAGGCCCATGACCTTGTCCACATACTGGGCCAGAAACTTGCCCTGGAAATCGTCGCGGTAGACGTTGCGGAAGGACCAGACATTGCCCTTGGCGTCTTTGTTCTTGTCGGTGATGGTCACGCTGGTGGCCGTGGGGGAGATGGCGGCGATGCCCTCGCGCACGTAGGTGGGCAGGGCGGCCAGATGGGCCGAGGAGCACAGATGGCCGACGATGCCCACGATGGCCTTGTCGTTGGCGATCTTGGTGGACACGGTGGCCGCCTCGCGCGGTTCGCACTGCTCGTCCAGGTACACGGCCTCGACCTTTTTGCCGCCGATGCCGCCTGCGGCGTTGATCTCTTCCACCTTGAGCGTCACGCCGGCCTTGACGTTCTCGCCGAATCCGGCGGCGCTGCCGGTGTAGGGAGAGGGCACGGCGATCTTGATCACGTCGTCGGCCAGGGCCGGGACGGCGGCCAGGAGAAGCCCCATCAGGCAGGCGGTTCCAAAAAATTTCAGACCTTTGCCGAGCATGTCTTCCTCCTTACGAAAATGGGTTTGGCGTCGTTCGCCCCAAGGGGACGGGAACAGGCATTTTCCCGGGGAACCGGGTCCATCCGGGCTTGCTCCCCGTGCCGCCATGCATTCACCAAAACGTCACAAAAAGCAATGCCAAAGCGCCCGGCGACCGGCCGCTCCGCGCTACTTGGCCGGTTTGTCCCCGGCCTCGGGCGGATTCTCCAACTCGCTTTTGGCCTGGCTCCTGGTCCGCTCGTCGACCGCCGGGGAATCCATGACCGCCCGCAACTGCTCGGCGGCCTTGTCCATGTCCCCCAGGGCATACTTGTACAAGAGCCCCAGATTGAACCGGGCCCGGAAGTCCGCTGCGTTTTTGGCCAGGATGGCCTCGAAGGCGGCTTTGGCCTCTTCGGCCTTGCCGGTGTTGTACAGGGCGATGCCCTTGTCGTTTAAAATCTGCGGATTGTCCGGGTCGAGGCCTGCGGCCTTTTCCAGAAAGATCAGGGCCCGGTCGTAGGCCCCCATCATCATGAACCGCTCGGCCAGCTCCAGTTGCACGGCCGGGTTGTCCGGCTCGTCTTTCTGGCGCTGCATGAGCTCCATGATTTCCTTCATGGGACCGCTGTCGGCCATGCCGCCCATGCCGCCCATGCCCTGGGGCATGGCGGGCGTGTCGGTGCGCACCACCCGGGAGGGATTCTCGGCCCGGTACAGAAACGAGGACACAAACATGGCCACCAGGGCCAACCCCATGAGCGCGGCCACGCTGCGGCCGATCAGGGCGTTTTTGCCGTCGTCCTGGGCAGTCGTGTTACGGATTGTCGTCACGCATGATCTCCAGACGTTTGAGGCGTTTTTGCAGCCGGGCCTGGACCCGGGACAGAAAGAGCAGGTAGCCGCCGACCCCGATCCACACCAGGGCGTTGGCCACAAACAGATAGGTTTCTTTTTCCATGACGCGATCCCTTATCCGATGCGGTCCAGGGTTATGGCGGCCATTTCGGCCTCGGCGGCCGAGAGGGACAGACGCAGGCGCACCAGGGTCACGGACAACAGCCCGAAGGCCACGACCCCGGCCACAAGGGTCGCCAGCATCTCGGGTTCCAGGCCGCCGCCCTGGGCCCCCAGCACCGCCGGGTGGATGCTGCGCCAATACCGGGCGGACACGAACACCAGGGGCACGTCCAGAAAGGCCGCCACCCCGAGCACGGCGCACACCAGCCGCCTGCGCTGGGGGCCCATGTCCGAGGCCCGCAGGACCAGATAGGCGGCGTAGACGAACCACATGACAAGCGTGGTGGTGAGCCGGGGATCCCAGGTCCACCAGACGTTCCAGATGGGCCGGGCCCACATCATGCCGGTGACCAGGGCCAGGCCGCTGAAGAGCACGCCCAGTTCGGCGCAGGCCCCGGCCAGACGGTCCCATTTGGGATCGCGGCGCAAAAGGTAGAGGACCGAGGCCACGAACACCACGGCGAAGGCGACCATGGACCACCCGGCCATGGGCATGTGCATGTAGAAAATTTTTTGGACCACGCCCATGCTGGCCTCCACCGGGGCGTAGAACCAGATGAGGTACTGGGCGGCCGCAAAGGCCAGGACGGTGGCGAGGCTTAAGATGGTCATGCGTCTCCAAACCATGCGGGTCCGGAATGCGACCCACAGGGACGGCTAACCCGCGAAAGGATTGATAATGCGCAGTCGGTCTTCAAACAGCCGACCGTTCTGAAAATCTTCCGTCAACAGTTCGCCGCATCCGGCCAACAGCGCCGAGGCGGCGACAACCCCGTCCCAATAGGGCAACCCGTGATCGGAGCACAACCGAAGGGCCTTGCGCACAGCCGCAGTCCCGACCTCGACGATTTCGAACACCTCGCCCATGCCGACGACGATATCGGAAAGGACATCATTGGGAACGCCGAATTTTCGGTGCATCACCCAGACGAATTCCCCGAGCACCTGGCTGCTGGTCACGACCTCCTGCCCGAGAAGGGCGACCGCCACATCGCGCTTGTCCGGCTCCGTGGACGAATAGGCGTACACGAGGACGTTGGTGTCGAGAAACCGCCTACCGGCCACCGTGAATCTCGTCGCGGTCGAAAACGTATCCCCTGGTATCGACCCGCACTGTATCCAGCAACAAATCCCGGGCAATGTCCTGTTCGGTCTTGATCGTCACCACTAACGTCTTACCCTGATAGATTTCGGGCAGATCCATGTGCAACACGCCCTCTCCGGCCTTCGTCTTCTTGCGTACAACGAGCATGCTCACCTCCCGCCTGTCTCCGGCCGGGAATCCGGTCCATATCCCTGCAAAACGCAGGGAGGCCGCGACGCCTGCCCAAGAGCCCTGCGCCATCAATCTTCCGGTTTGCTACCTGGAAACAGGCGGAAAAACAATCGCCGCCCCTAGTCCTCGCCGCTGTAAAGCGATGGAAAAAGGGCCAGGGCCGCCGCCGTGAACACCGCGTCGAAGGCCAGGGCCATGCCCAGCCACAGCCCCGTGTCGGCAGGCTCGCCCGAGAGCACCCCCTCGGTCAGCCGGATGGCGGCCAGAAGAAGCGGCGTGAGCAGCGGGAAAAGCACCACGGTCAAAAGCGATTCCCGGGCCCCGCGACCGGCGGAGATGGCCCCCAGAAGCGACCCCAGGGCGACGATCCCCCAGTCGGCGGCCAGGATGAACACAAGCCCGGACACAAGCGATCCGGCCGGACGCTGCCCCAAAAAGGCCACCACGGCCGGGGCGAATACCGCCTGGCAGGCCAATAAAAGCGCCATCCCGGCCGCCGCCTTGCCCAGCCACACGGCCTGAACCGGCGCGGGCGACAGCAAGAGTCCGTCCCGGCAGCCCCCTTCCTCCAGGGAATACAGGGTGTTGAAGACCAACACCTGCCCGAAGGCCGTGGCCAGCCAGAACACGGCCGCCGCCGAAAGCGGCGGGAAAAGCTCCCCGGGATCGCGCGACAGGCTGAAAATAAAGATCAGGATGAGCCCCAAAAGCACGGTCTGGGCCGGTCCCTGGGCCCCGGCCAGCGACAGGCGCAGATCCTTGGCGGCCACGGCCGCCGCCCGGCTCAGCATGCCCCCGCCGCGCCGAACGCCCCGGCGTCGAACTCCCGGGCAGGACCGCAAAAAACCGCCCTCGTGCCGGCCAGATGCAGCACCCGGTCGGCCAGGGGAAGATCCCCGGCCACGTCGTGGCTGACCATGACCACCCCGGCCCCGGCCGAGCGCAAGGCCGCGATCTCCCGGCGCAGAAGCGCCGCCGAGGCCATGTCCAGGCCCGAGGCCGGTTCGTCCAGAAAGAGAAGACCGGGGGCCTGGGCGAACACCCTGGCCAGATCCAGCCGCTGGGTCATGCCCCGGGAGAACACCCCGGCCGGTTCGTCGGCGAAATCCGCCAGCCCCACCCTCTCCAGAAGGGCCATACGCGCCTGCCGGTCCAGGTTTCGGCCATGCATCCGGGACCAGAAGGCCAGGTTGGCGTCAGCCGTGAGCCTGGGATAGACAAAGGGGCGATGCCCCAGAAAGGCCGCCTGCCCCGGCTCGGCAAAGTGCTCCACCTGCCCCGGTTCGGGCCGGGCCAGCCCGGCCATGATGCGCAGCAGCGTGGACTTTCCCGCGCCGTTTTTCCCCACCACCAGCATCACCTCGGCGGCCCGGACCTCGGCCTCGATGCCGCGCAGGACCGGACGCTCCCCGTAAAACTTGCCCACCTTGCCAAGCCGCACAAGCACCCTCGGCCCGGGTATGGACGCAGGCATGGCCATGGACCGCCTAGGCCTCCCCGTCCCCGCCGCCCGGGCGGGTCCGGAAGCGCGTAAGCCCCACGAATCCGGCCAGACACATGATGGTTCCGCCGATCCATATCCAGTTGACCAGGGGATTGACGCTGATTTTGACGCTGATGGACTTCTGCTCGGTGAAGCTCAAGAGCACGGCGTAGAGCTCGTCGCCCAGGGAAAAGACCGTGGACACCTCGGCAAAGGGCTGCTCGAAGCCGCGATAGATGCGCCGTTCCGGGGTCAGCTCGGACACCTTCCGGCCGTCCTTCTCCACGGCGATCACGGCCTGGGCCACGCTTAGGGCCTCGCCCTCGGTGATGGCCAAGTCCTGGTAGACCAGGCGGTAGCCGCCCACCTTCATGTCCGCCCCCGGGGCCAGGATGGCCTCCTTGGCGCTCTGGTAGGGCCCCGACACGGCCACCCCCAGAAACAGAAGCGCCGTCCCGGCATGGACCAGATAGCCGCACAGCCCGCCCTTGGCGCTGCGCGCGGCCCGGTCGCGCACAAAAAGAAGCGCGATCCCGGCCAGGGCCCCGATGGCCCCCACGGCCGCGGCCAGGGCCACGGGATGGGTCATGCCCGAAACGTACAGGGCCACGCCTACGGCCAGGGAAAACACCCCCAGGGCCACGGCCGCTTTGCGGTCGCGCACCCCGTCCTTCCAGGACAGCCAGGGACAGACGATCAATAAAAGGGCCACCACCGCGAACAGGGGGTTGCAGGCCCGGTTGTAGAAACCGGCGTCCAGGCCCACGGCCTTGGCGCTCCACAGGGTGCTGATGACCGGCCACATGGTGCCCAGGATGACCACCAGAGACAGGGCCGTAAAAAGCCAGGCCAGGACCACCAGCGCCCCGGGCAGGCTCACCAGGCCCGGCAGGGGCCGGGCTTCGCGCTCCGGGTCGCCGCCCAGGCGCAAGGCGGCCACGGTCAGGGCCAGGCCGAAGAGAATAAACACCAGGAGCGGCCGCGACACGCCGCCTTCGCCAAAGGCGTGCAGGGACTCCACCACCCCGCTGCGCACCAGATAGGTGGCGAAGATGCTGGAGAGAAAGGTCAGGCTGACGAGCAGGACATTGGTTTTGAGAAGCGCGCCCCGGCGGCGCTCCACCACGGCGGTGTGGATGAAGGCCGTGCCCATGAGCCAGGGGATGAGCGAGGCGTTTTCCACCGGATCCCAGGCCCAGTAACCGCCCCAGCCCAGCTCCATGTACGACCACCAGCCGCCCAGGACGATGCCCGCGGTCAGAAAGATCCAGGCCAGAAGGATGTAGTTGCGCCCGGCCCGTATCCAGGAAATCCTCTCGCCGGACAGCCATGCGGCCAGGGCCAGGCAGCAGGGTACGGTGAATCCGGCATAGCCCAGAAACAGAAGCGGCGGATGAAAGATCATGCCCGGGTTGCGCAGGAGGGGATTTAAGCCCCGGCCCTCATGGGGCGGCGGGACAAGCTCCATGAAGGGGGTGCTGGGGCCGGTCAGCAGCAACAGGAAAAAGGCCTCCACGCCCAGGTAAAAGAGCCAGAACAGCCGTTTGGTCTGCGGTGCAAGGGCCCGGTATGCCGCCGTGTTGGCGAAAAGCGACCCGAAAAGGCCCAGAGTGAGCATCCAAAACAGAAGCGACCCGGCCTGCCCGGCCCAGAAGGCGGTGACCGTGTAAAAAAGCGGCAAAAACGAGTCCGTGTATTCGGCCACATACTGGAAGGAAAAGTCCCTTTCCCACAGGGCGACGACCAACACGGCCGAGGCCACGGTGGTCAAAACGAAAACCCCCGACTGGGCGCGTTCGTACCACAGCAGGCCGTCGTTTTCGCCGCGCCAGGTCTTCATGGCGGCCACGACCGCCGCAAAAAGGGATACCAGAAGGGACGCCATAAGGGCCCAATAGGCCACGAAATGCATGGAAACTCCTTTGTCTGAAGCCGATAGTCCCGGTCGTTCGGAAGAACGCCTCTTTTCCCGACCCCGGCCCGGGCAGGCCCGGACAGGCCCGGACGCGACTGGCGGGAAAACGCCGGTCCCGGGGGGATCGTCCGCCCCGCGCGCCGCAGGGGCCTTGGCCGGACGGCCCGGCGGCCGGTTTTCCGGACAGGCGTCGCGCAGCGGTTATAAAAACGGGGCGTGTGGCCCGATGCCGCACACGCCCCCGTCCCTCACGTCGAAACCCCTGTCGCGTCCTCGAACCTGGCGTACTGATTGATAAAAACAACTCTTTGAAAAATTCTTTTTTTCTTAAAAAATACCGGCGTATTTTTTACGCAACGCAACACCCCTCGCCGTTTATCCGGAAACGAACCGTCACCCGGTCTTTTCCCGGTTCTGCTTCTCGTACTTGGACGGACACTTGGTCATCAGCGAATTGGCCCCGAAGACGCCCGAGCCGGAATCGAAACCGCCCTCCACGATGACCTCGGCCCCGGGCTTGAAGGTGTCGGGCACCGCGCCCTTGTAGTCCACCCACAGGGTTTTGGCGGTGTTGTCCTTATCCTCAAGCTTGAATTTGACCCCCAGGCCGCCCTGCGGGGAGGTGAGGCCTTCGGCGGCCACGGTGCCGAACAGGCGCACCTTGTGGAGCTTGCCCGGCTCCATGGCCATGGCCTCGGAGACGTTCAGGAAATAGGAGCTGTTCTCGCCCAGCCCGGAGACGACAAGATAGCCCAGCCCCCCCAGAAAGAGGACCAGGGCCGCTGCATAGATGCCTTTGGAGCCGTTTTTTTTCATGGTCGCGCTCATCCGTCGCGTGGAGGTTCGTCGGAATCGCCCGGCACGGTCATCTTCGTGAGCAACTGGCTGCGCCGCGTCCGGGCTAATTCCCTCATATCAGCCACCTGGTCGGTCTCGTCAACGATTTCCTTGCCCAATATCTCTTCCAGCACGTCTTCCAGGCTGACCACGCCGCTGACGCCGCCGTATTCGTCGAGCACCACGAAAAGATGGGTGCGCGACTCCAGAAACTTCACCAACAGCCGGTCCAGGGTCATGGACTCGAGCACGAACCGCACCGGCTTCATGAGCTGGGCCATGGTCAGGTTGTCCTGGTCGTTGGCCAGGGCCTCCAACACCTGTCTGCGGTAGACGATGCCCACCATGTCTTCCGGGTCGTCCGCATCGTGGACCGGGATGCGGCTGTGGGGCCAGAACGTCCCCTTGGCCATGCCCGTGGTCATGGTCGCGGCCAGGGAGAAGACCACGGTGCGCGGGGTCATGATGTCGCTGACGGTCTTGTCGTCCAGCGACAGGATGTTTTTGATGGACAATTCTTCATAAGGCTTAATCACGCCTTCCTTGCGGGTCAAGCTGACCACGGCCCGCAGATCCTCCTCGGTGGACACCGGGCCCTTGCGCTTGGGGCGCACCATGCGGGCCATGAGCCCGCCCACCCAGATCAGCGGCGTCAGGGCCACGATCATGACCTGGATGGGCACGGCCAGATAGGGGGCCAGCCTGCGGTTGTAAGCCACACCCACGGTTTTCGGCAAAATCTCGCCCAAGGCCAGGATCAACAGGGTGAACCCGGCGGTGAATATCCACACCTGTTCCGGCTCGAACACGGCGGCGGCGGCGGCCCCGGCCACGGCGGCCCCGGCCGTGTTGGCCACGGTATTGAGGGTCAGGATGGCGGTGATGGGCTTTTCCACGTTTTGGCGCAGGTAGTACAGGTGCTCCCCGGCCTTTTTCCCGTCCTTGCGCAGCTTCTCGATGAAGCTCCAGGGAACGGAATAGAGCATGGCCTCGCTCATGGAGCAAAAGGCGGACACGAGCACGGCGATGGCTACGGAGAGGATAAGGGTCAGCATGGGCAATGGGCCGCGACGGCGCAACAGCGCGTCCGGACACCGGGCGTTTGGAGAAACCTGGGGCGCACAGGGAAGGTTGCGAACTGGCGAAACGGATCGTGTTCCATTAGGGTAATGCGCTCCGGGCGGTTGCCGCCCCAAAAACGCATTTGTCCTTCTTATGTATTTTTCATCCGCCTGTAAAGGAGCCTTCATGCCACCCCTGTATTTTGATCACAACGCCACCACCCCCGTGGCCTCCCGGGTTGTTGCGACCATGCGGCCCGTGTTCGAGAGCCATTTCGGCAACCCCGGCAGCGCCCATATCTGGGGGCTTCAGGCCAAAAAGACCCTGGATGCGGCCCGCTTCCGCGTCGCGGCCCTGATCGGCGCGACGCCTGGGGAAATCGTCTTCACCGGCTGCGCCACGGAGAGCAACAACACCGTGGTCTTCGGCCATTTCCCGGATCGATCCGGACACCTGGCGGTCTCGGCCGTTGAGCACCCCTCGGTCCTGGCCCCGGCGATGGCCCTTTCGGCCGCAGGCGTGGAGGTCAGCGTCATCCCGGCTGGCCCGGACGGCGTGGTCTCCCCGTCCCAGGCCGCCGCCCGCATCCTGCCCCAGACGCGGCTCGTCAGCGTCATGCTGGCCAACAACGAGACCGGGGTCATCCAGCCCGTGGCCGACATCGCGGCCCTGGCCCATGCCGCAGGCGCGGCCATGCATGTGGACGCCTCCCAGGCCGTGGGCAAGATTGACGTGAACGTGGACGCACTTGGCGCGGACTTTCTGACCATCGCCGGACACAAGCTCTACGCCCCGAAAGGGGTGGGCGCGCTCTACGTGCGAAAGGGCATGGAGCTGCCACCGCTTCTTCTGGGCGGCGGCCAGGAGGGGGGCCTGCGTTCGGGCACGGAAAACGTGGCCTTGATCGCGGGCCTGGGCGAGGCCTGCGCCATGGCCGCCGAAGACGTGGCCCGGGAGGCGGCCCGGCAGGTGCAGATTCGCGACGCCGTGGAGGCCGGGCTTTTGGGGCTCGGATACGAGGCCATGATCCACGGCCGGGGCGCGCCGAGGCTGCCCAACACCACGTTCATCGGCTTTGCGGGATTTCGGGCCGTGGACATCCTGTCGGAGTGCGTGACCGAGGACATCGGCTGCGGGGCCGGGGCGGCCTGCCACGGCGCGGACACCGCGATCTCCCCGGTGCTTGCGGCCATGGGCGTCGCCCGGGACTTTGCCGAGGGAACCATCCGGCTGTCGCTTGGGCGGTCCACCACCATGGAAGACGGCATGGAGCTTGTGGAGCGGCTGGGGAGGATACTTCGCCGCCTGTCCCGGTAACTCCGTCACGGGTATTCTATGGGGCATTCTGCGGGACGATCTGCGGGGCATTTTCTGCGGGACGGTCTGCGGGATGGTCTGCGGGACAGTCGGCGGGGCGGCCTTACCCGTCCGCCTCCCCTACTGCGCCTCCTCGTCCCACCGGGCGTAGGGCGGCCGCACGCCGTAGGGCCGCAGCCCGGGCAGGACCGTTTCCGGCGCGCCCTGGCAGGCGATGACGCCCTCGTGCAACACCAGGACATGGTCGGCCAGATCGGCCAGGGGATCGAGTTCGTGGGCGGCGGCGATCTGCGTCAGCCCGGCGGCGGCGTTTTGGCGCAGGATGCGGCGCATTTCCAGAACGCCCGGATAGTCGAGGTTGCTTAAGGGCTCGTCGAGCAAAAGCGCCTGCGGCGGCCCTTCGTCCGGCGCGTGGACCAGGGCGGCGGCCAGGCACAGCTTGCGGCGCTGGCCAAAGGACAGGGTATGCACCGGGGCCTCCCACAAGGCCAAAAGCCCCATGCGCCGGGCGGCGTTCCGGGCCACGTCCAGGAACCGGGGGTCGCGGGGGTCGCCGGAAAGCGTCAGGTCTTCGCCCACGGTCGCGCCGAGGATCTGCATGTCCGGGTCTTGCAGCACGAGGCGCACGGCGCGCCGGATGCCGTCCTCGTCCCCGGGGGAGACGCGCTCCCCCACGCGCACGGTCCCGGCGTCCGGGGTGAGGATGCCCGCCACAAGGGCCAAAAGCGTGGACTTGCCCGCCCCGTTTCGCCCGGCCAGGATGGTCAGCGCCTTGTCGGGCGTGCCCCCGGTGGCCCCGCACAGGACCGGGCGGCCCTTTTCGTGGGCGAAGGACAGGTCCGTGAAGGCGATCACGCCGGAAGCAGCCTTTTGGCGCGCAGGTGCCGGTAGCAGGCGATGGCCAGGGCCATCTTCACGAGATCGGACGGAATAAACGGCACAAGGCCCACGGCGGCGGCTTTGGCCAGGTCGGTGTTCATGACTGCGGCCAGACGCACGACGCCCGGGGTGAAAAGGACCACCGAGCCCACAAGCCCGAAGGCGATGCCGCGCAGCCAGGGCAGCTCCCCGGGTTGGCCGTCCGCCGCCCGGCGCGGAGCCAGGCCGTAGACGGCGGCCTGGAAGACAAATCCCAGAAGAAAACCGCCGGTGGGGCCCAGCAGATGGGCGAAACCCGAGGAGCCCTTGGAGAAGACCGGCAGCCCCAAAACCCCGGCGGCGATGTACAGCAGGACCGCTACGGGGCCGCGTACGGGCCCCAGGATCAGGCCGCAGAGCATGATGAAAAAGGTCTGGAGGGAAAAGGGCACCGGGCCGATGGGAAACTGGATGTGCGCGCCCACGGCCGTAAGCGCCGCCAGGACGGCGGTCCACACCAGACGGTTGACGGAGGCGACGGAGGCGCTTGGCATAGGTGAAGTCCTTGGCGGCGGATTGGCGTGGACGATACGGCCACGGCGTCCCTGGAGAAACCCAGGGGATGGTCCGGGCCGCCCCGGGGCGGGGCGCGGCAGCGGCCTCAGGCCGCCCTGCCCCGGCAAAGCTTTGCCGCGCCGCCGGGGCGAAGCGGCGGAAAGGTCGGCCTAGGCCCCCACGCGGAAGGGATTGAAGTCCGTGTGGCGGTCGTAGTAGTCTTCGTTCTCGGAACGCTTGAGGAAGCCCACGATGGCGTAGGTGGCCGGGGTGAAGGCGATCTCCACCAGGGTCTTGAACACGAAGTTGGAGAAGATGAGCGTGCCCACGAGTTCCAGCGGCAACACGCCCGTGAAGGCCACGGCCACGAAGACCACCGTATCCACCACCTGGCCGAAAAGCGTGGAGCCGATGGTGCGCATCCACAGGAAGCGGCCCTCGGTTTTGACCTTGAGTTTGGCCAGGACGTAGGAATTGACGAATTCGCCGCAAAAATAGGCGGCCAGGCTGGCCAGGACGATACGCGGGGTGAGCCCCAAAATGGCGTCGTAGGCCTCCTGGTGGGGCCAGTCCGCAGCCGGGGGCAGCGCGCCCACGAACATGAACACGGCGGCCATGACCAGCGTGGCCATAAAGCCCATCCAGATCACCCGGCGGGAGCGGGAATAGCCGTAGACCTCGGTGAGGATGTCGCCGAAGATGTAGCTTAAAGGGAAAAGGATGGTGCCGCCGTCGAAGGTGAAGGGCCCCAGGTCCAGGATCTTGGAGGAGGCCACGTTGGAGATGAGAAGGACGCTGACGAAAAGGGCGGTGATGGCGTCCAGGTGCTTGTAGTGTCGCATGAAATCCTCGTAACGTCGTAATGGTGAAACAGGGGTAGCTACAAGATTCGGACGGGGATGACAAGCCGGTCGGAAAAGCGCCTCCCGGCCCCTCTCCGGCCGCTGGGAAGGCAATGGTTTCAGGAGGTTGCGTGGCGGGAAAAAAGGTGATTCCCATCGGCCGGACCATGACCACCCGGCAGCGGCTGGTTGCGTCCGTGGGCCGGGTGCTGGCCCGGGAGGGCTTCAAGGGATTCGGACTGGGCAAGGTGGCCCTGGAGGCCGGGGTGGACAGGCGGGTGATCTCCCGGCATTTTGGGGGACTGGCGGAACTGGTGGACGAGTTCGCCCGGTCGCCGGAGTTCTGGCCGACCACGGCGGAGATCCGGGCGGGCATGGAGGCCGCCGGGCCCGGGGACGGCCCCGAGGGGCAGCTCGCCGCCTTTCACAAGGGTTTTTTGCGGGCGCTTCTCAACCGCCCCCAGACGTTGGACATCCTGGCCTGGGAGTTGATGGAGCGCACCAGCGTCTCCCGGATGCTGGAGCAGGCCCGGGTGCGGGTGGCCCTGGAATGCTTCGAAGGCCTGACCGGCGAGACGCCCGACGCCCCGGGGCTGACCGGGATCGTGGCGGTCATGGGCGCAGCCGTGCTCTTTTTCGCCGTCCGGGCCCGCCTGGGCGGCCATTTCGGGGGACTCGACCCCAACGACCCGGCCGATCTGGCCCGCATCGATACGGCCGTGGACGCCCTGGTCTGCGGCGTTTTTTCCAGACTGTAAACCGGCCGCAGACGCGGCGGGAGGCGCCATGAAACTTTTGGAAGGGAAAAAGGCCCTAGTCTTCGGCGTGGTCAACGAACGCAGCATCGCCTACGGCATCGCCAAGTGCTTTGTGGAGCACGGGGCCAGCCTGGGCTTAAGCTACGCGGCCGAGCCGATTTTAAAGCGCATCACGCCCATCGCCCAGGAGCTTGAGGCGGATTTCGTTTTGCCCTGCAATGTCTCGAGCGACGAGGAAATCGCCCGGGCGGCCGCCTTCGTCAAAGACAAGTGGGACCATGTGGACATCCTGGTGCATTCCATCGCCTTTGCCCGGCGCGAGGATCTGGCCGGACGGTTCATCGACACCAGCCGGGAGGGGTTCTCCATCGCGCTCGACGTCTCGGCCTATTCCCTGGTGGCGCTTTGCCGGGCCTTCGAGACCCAGTTCTCGGACGCCGCCTCGGTCATCACCCTAAGCTATTACGGCGCGGGCAAGGTGGTGGCCAACTACAACGCCATGGGCGTGGCCAAGTCGGCCCTGGAGGCCAGCGTACGCTATCTGGCCGTGGATCTGGGGGCGCGCGGGGTGCGGGTCAACGCCATCTCCGCCGGGCCGGTCAAGACCATGGCCGCCTCGGCCATCAGCGGATTCAAGACCATCCTGGAGCGCATCGAGGAGAAATCGCCCATGCGGCGCAACATCACCATTGAGGACGTGGGCAAGTCCGCCCTGTACCTGGCGTCCGATCTTTCGTCGGGCACCACCGGGGACGTGGTGTTTGTGGATTCGGGCTACAACATCATGGGGGTGTAGCGTGGCTGGCGACGCGGGGACGCGCCGCGCCCCGCCTGGGGCTGCCCAGCAGGACGCGCCGGGCATGTCCGCCGCACCCGAAAGGCCAGAGGCGCCGGACGCGTCAGGCCTCCCCAGGGATCGGGCCGGGATTGCGGCCCGTATTGCGGCCTGCGGGCTGGATTGCGGCCGCTGCCTGAGCCATCCGCAAAGCCCCATCAGCAGACATGCCCGGGGGCTTCTGGCTGAACTGGGGAATTTCGCGGCCCGGGCGGCGTTTTTCGCGCGCCTGGACCCGGTTTTTGAGCACTATGCGGCGTTTGAGGCGGTGGCGAAACGGTTCGCCGCCGCCGACTGCGCCGGATGCCGTTCGGGAAAGTGTCTTTTGGGGCGCTGTACCGTGCAGACCTGCGTGAAAGAGCACGGCGTGGATTTTTGCTGCGAGTGCGCGGAGTTTCCCTGCGACCACACTGGGTTTTCCGATATGCTGCACGCGAGGTGGCTGGCCAACAACGAAAAGATGCGGGAGCTGGGACTGGCCGGGTATATGGAGTGGGTGGCCGGGCAGGCGAGGTACTAGGGTCCGTCGACGGTCGGACGGCTACAGAAACACCCGGTAATCCACGCGAAACACCTCGGCCAGGCGCTTGGCCGTCTCCTTGCCGATGGGACGACGACCGTTCTCCATGTCCGAGACGTGGCGGCGCGGGATGTCCGCCCGTTCGGCCAGGGTCGTCTGGGTCAGGCCATCGCGGTGACGGAATCCCTGAAGCACCCGCCCCGGGGCATGCTCGGGAAAAACCCGCTCCCAGCCTATCGGATCATCCTCATTTTCAAAGCCGAACTCGCGCAGGGCGGCCACGGCTTTCTCACGCAGGGAAGCCGGACCACTGAAGCGCAGCACCACAGTTTCAGTAGGGGGCGTCTTCGTGCGTTCCAACATAAACAATCTCCACAAGCTTGATGTGACCGGACACTTCCTCCCAAACGGCGACGTATGTCGGGCGGCCTTTCTTGATGTGGCAGTGGTGACGATTTTTCCCAAGCTTGGAATAGTTTGGCCAATCGCCGCGAACGGGCCCCTCGAAACGAAGCTGCATCACCAACGCCTCAAGAGACAACACAACTTTTTGCGGGAGATCAGGCTTCTGTTTGGCCGCCCGCCGCGAAAATACCACGCGCCACGTCATGGGGAAATCAATGCATCAAAAAATGGTGCATGTCAAGGCAACAATCCCGAAAAAAGCCTCACCCTCCCCCCACGGCGGGGAAAATCCCCACCCGGCAGCCGTCGCGAAGGGCCGCGTCCAGGGCCGCCGCCACCCCGTCCACAAAGACGATCTTCACCTCGGCGGGCGCGACGCCAAGCGCGGCCACCACATCCGCCACCGTGGCCCCGTCCGCGACCTCATAGCGATCCGCCCCGGCCGGGGTATGTTTCGCCAGCGTTGCGAAGCATTTGACTGAGATATGCATGCCTCCCCTCCTATCCAAAGCGCGGATACATGAAAAGCGGCCGGGAATCTCCCTGCGAGAGTTTCCCGGCCGCCGTCATACCGTCATCAGGGGCGCGGCGTGCGGAAACATCCTGTCAGCCGCCCGCCTCCCGGCAGGGGCAGCCCAGCCGGGCCTGCCCGCTGTCATGCAGCCGTCCTCCTGCCGCGTTCCCATGTCCTATTCTCGAAAACGGGCATCGCGGTCGGCAAAGCCGTTTCCTGGCAGCGCGACCCTAGGACACCTTCGCGCCCTGCAACTCCTCCGGGGTGAAGTCCCAGGTGGTGTTGTGCGGGGCCAGGGGCTCGGCGAAAAACTCCGGCAACTGGTCGTGCTCCTTGGTGAACCCGGCCTTGGTGTTGAAGGCGATCTCGTCTTTCAGGGTGTTCACGCCCAGGGCCAGGAAATCCCCGGGGGCGAACGCCTTCCCGGTCACGGCCGCGATCTGGTCGCACATGACCTGCACTGCGTCGGCCGTGTCCAGCACCGCAAAGGCCACGAACAGGCAGAACCCCACAGCGTCGATGGCGGCCGTGGCGATCTGGAGGTTTTTGGACAACTCCACCTGGCCGACTTTGGTCATGGGGTTCACGTCGCCGCCGCATTTCAGGATGTTCTGGCACACGGCGTATCCGGCCGTGTGGTCCGCGCCCATGGGGGTGGTGGCGTAGGTCACGCCCACGCCCTTGACCGAACGCGGGTCGTAGGCCGGCAGGGCCTGGCCCTTGACCTCGGCCACCCGGGACACCCCGAAGGCCTGCCCGGCGAACTTGGCCCCGTTGCCCATGATCCGGCCAAGCGAATCGGACGGGTCGCCCACCCGGCGCAACAGCGTAAGCGCCGCCTTGCTGTCGCCCCAGGGGATGATCCCGCCGTCCATGGCCACGGCCACGGCGTTGCCCATGTCGATGGTGTCCAGGCCCAGGTCGTCGCAGGCGTGGTCCATGCGGGCGATGTCGTCGATGTCGTTTATCAGGCAGTTGGCCCCAAACGCCCACACGGTCTCATATTCCAGGCCCGAGGACAGGTAACCGCCCTTGTCGTCCACAAAGGTCTGGGAGCACTGGATGACGCAGCCGGGATGACAGCCTTCCTTGGGTTTGCCGCCCCGGGCCTGCATGAGCTCCACCATCTTCTCGCCGCTGATGTCGGCGGCCTGGTCGAAGCGGCCGAAGCGGAAGTTCTTGGTGGGCAGGGCCCCGGCCTCGTTGATGATGTTGACCAGGATCGAGGTGCCGAATCCCGGCAGGCCCTGGCTGGTCACCGGGTGCGACCCCAGGATCTCCACCCAGCGCTTGTTGGCGGCCTTGAAGGCCTCCTTGTCGGCCACGGGCACGCCCGTTGCGCCGGTGTCGTCCACCACCACGGCCTTGATCTTTTTCGATCCCATGACCGCGCCCAGGCCCCCGCGACCGGCCGCCCGGGCCGGACGGCCCTTGGGGTCGGTGAACTGCACGGACGCCGCCAGACGGCAGGTTTCCCCGGCCGGGCCGATGAGCATGACCGCCGCCCGGGAACCATATTTGGCCAGGAGTATTTCGGAGGCCGCATAGGTGCCGAGCCCGGCAAGCTCCGGGGCCTCCACGATGCTCACGCCGTCGGCCTTGACCACGACCACCACGGGCGCGGCGGAGTCCTCGGGCTTGTCCTCGAAGACCATGGCCTGGATGCCGAGCTTGGCCATCTTCTGGGAGAACAGGCCGCCGGAGTTGCTTTCCTTGATGCCGCCGGTCAGCGGCGACTTGGCCCCCAGCGAGATGCGACCCGAGTTGGCGGCGGCCGTACCGGTCAGGATTCCGGCGGCGGCCACCAGCTTGTTGGACGCGCCCAGCGGATGGCTCAGGGCGGGAACCTCGTCGAGGATCAGGCGCGAGGTGAGCGCCCGGCCGCCCATCCCGGCGTATGCGCCCATGTCGCTGAAGGCGAAGGTCCGTTTGTTGGTGTCGATGCGAAGCAGTCTGCTCATGTGTGTTCCTCCTTGAACCAGGCGCTGAGGATGCGGCCTGATCGTCATTCTGTTATGCAATGTCACTCTCAACACTATTTATGCCAAACAAGACATAAGCCAACATTGACACATTGCAATATTGACATAAATAGCGCGATATGCATTGCATATAGCATGGCGTTCTGAGAAACAAAAGGGGTATTACAGGAACCTGACAAACGGGGATGGAAATATGCACAATGAAATAAGAGAAGCCACCGTCGAACTTACCCTCGATGAGCGCGCCATGGACCGGTTTGCGGGCCTGTTCGCCTCTGGCGTGGGGGTGGAAATGCCCGGGCCGTGCGGCCTGGACGTGTTTTTAGGGGAGAACCTCGGCCTCGACCCGGCCTATGTCCGGGAGCGGCTGCGCACGATCTTCGTCAACGGCCAGCCCGTGGACGACATCGCCAAGACCAAGCTCGCCCCCGGGGACGAACTGGCCCTGTCCGTGGCCATGCCCGGATTGGTGGGCATCTGCATGCGCCTGGACAGCCCGTTGAAATCCTTTCGGGGCGACATCACCCACGGCCGGGCGGCCTCCCGCAGCCATTTAGGTGACCTGGCCGGGACGGTGACCGTAAAACTGTTCAACTTCATCGCCCGGGAGATCGGGCCCGGACTCCTGGCCCGGGGCGTCACCATCGTTGGAGGGAAACTGGCCCGGGCCGTTGCCGACGGGAAAGGCATCGTGGCCGTGCGGTTCGGCGACGCGGACTGCGGCGTGTCCGAGCTTGCCGCACAATTTCAGACCATGCCGGATGCGGCGTATTTCGTGCGCGCGGCGCAAAACACCCCGTAATATTGAAAAAGAACAGGGAGGAGCTCTTGCCGGGGCCTTCGGTTTGGGCCATAATTGTGGTCAGGAGGGAGAAGGCACATGCCCGAATATCCCATCATCCTCGGCGTCTATTCCCTGGCCATGCAAACCGACCTGGGCGTCGGCGACACAGCCGGAAAACATCAATCCCTGACCTACTGGTACGCCCGGCAACTCGACGCCGAACGCTTCGAGGTGCAACCCCTCAATGTGCACCATGTGCCGTCCGGGGTGAAAAAGGAGCTGCCCGTCAAGGACTTCCTGACCCAGTACGTGCCGGAACCGCGATACTACAAGCTGCACACGGTTCCGGCCCTGGAGACGCTGGCCAAAAAGCTCGAGCAGGGTGAACAGGCCTTTTCCCTGGGGAATCTGGACGAGGCCGAGCGGCAGTTCGTCAAGGCGCTGATGATCGACGATCTCAATGTCTCGGCGACCTATGGCGTGGGCAAGGTGGCTTCGGAAAAAAAGGATTACGTGAAGCTCAAAAAGGTGCTGGGGACGCTTTTGCACCTGGACGAGGCCTTCTCCCGGGAATACCGGGAGCAGTTCAACAGCTTCGGCATCACCCTGCGCAAAAACAAGAACTACGACGAGGCCCTGGCCTTCTATGGCCGCGCCCTGGAACTCAACGCCAACGACGACCATGTGCATTTCAACATGGCCCGGGCCCACTACGAGAAAAACACCGTGGACGCCTGCATCAAGCACCTCAATCTGGCCCTGTCCATCCGGCCCGATTTCGTCGAGGCCCGCAAATTTCTGGATTACGTCATGAAGCGCATGGGGAACGCCACGGCGTAATGCCGCCGGGCCGCACGCACAGCCGGTGCGCCCACAGGCCTACGGCGACCCCGACGGCCCTTTGCTCTGAAGCGGCCGGGCCGAAGGCACGAAGTAGCGTTCCGTGAACTCCTCCACTACAATGTCCGCCTGCTCCCGCTCAATGAGCTCCGTGTCGAAATAGCGCGGCTCCATCTCCGTCTGGGGATTCATCCAGGCATAGACCGCAAAGCGGAAATGCTCGGCCAGAAAGGGCATGAGCTCCCAGAAAAAGGAATCGTGGAAAAAGACCGCCCGGGGCAGCCCCTCCCCCGCAGGCCCTGCTATCTCCGAGGCCACCAGGGGTTGGAAGTAGCCTGGGTTGGTCGAGGCCGGATAGTTCGTTCCCCGGGCCTTGGCCCCGCCTGCGGCGTTGACGTACAGCACGCGCGGCTCGGGGAGATAGTCCTGAAGTCCCAGCAAAAAGGCTAGATCGCCGGGGAGCCCGGCATATTCCACCGGCGTGTAATCCCCGGGGCCAAAAGGCCGGATGTTCGGGAAAAGCGGCGTCACATGGCGCATGATCTCCCGGTAGGCGGCAAACGCGCCATGGGCGTTCCAGTGGCTGTCCATGGCGTAGAAGACCTGATGTTCCTTTTTTGCGGCGGCAAGGGCCGGGCGCAGATCCACCACGTCCAGGGCGGCGTGGTCCGCCAGATAGCGCAACAACTGGTCCAGGTGCGAGTCCTCCACCGGGCGGGTGAAGGCCTCGGGGAGCTTTTCGGGATAGACCGTGTTTTTGTTGGGGGCCACCACCACCAGATAGGCGATGCCCCGGGACGCGCACCAGTCCCGGCGGGCGGTGAGCACCTCCAGCACCCGGCGCATCTTGGCCTCGGGCAGGGGCCGCGTGGTCCGGAAATCCTCAAGGATGTTGCGGTCGGGTCCGTCCTGGGACAAAAACAGCCACTTGTCCCGGCCCATGACCACGGGGTTGTTGTCCTGGGAGGACTTGAGCAGGAAGGCGTTGACGTAGTTGTACCAGGTGATGAGCCGACCGCGCAGGCCGAAATGTTTTTCCAGATAGCCGCCGCGCAGGGCGTTGAACACCCGCACCCAGGTTTCGGGAGCGGCGTCCAGGGGAGGCAGGCCCTCCATCCCCGATTCGGCCACGGCCGTGACTCGTCCCCGGCGCAACAGCTCGCTGGTCCCCGGGGCCAGAATCAAGGCCGAAAAAATCACAATGGACAAAACCATGGTCGCGAGCCGAGCCCGCGAGGGAAAGCTTGGCACGAAAATCACCACATCCTGTTGTTCAGCCTGCGGGCGGCCCCGCCGCAGCCGGGGGACGCCCCCAGGCCAGGTCCGCCTTGTCACGCATGGACGCAAGCTCCTGCAAAACCGCGTCCGGCGCCAGAAAGCGCAACGTCCGTCCGCAAAGCCAGCGCTCCCGCACCAGGGAGGCGCTGATGTCCAGACGGGGTATCTCCAGACATAAAAGCATGTGCCCGCCAGGCGTGGCCCACGCCGCTCCGGCCGTCACGCCGGGAGGCAGAGACCGGGCCGTGGCCCCAAGCCCGGCGCCCTCCCCGGCCAGATACGCGGCGATTTCATCGCCCCCCAGGCCCTCCCGGCCCAGCACCGCCAGATGGGCCAGGCGCGTCAGTTCGAACCCCCGCCTCCAGGTGGCCAGGTTGAGCAGATCGCCCGTTCCCATGATGAAAAAAAGCTCCGCCCCCGGGTGGTCCTCCCGGTACCGGACCAGGGTGTCGTACGTATAGGAGGGACCGGGCCGCCGGGACTCCAGGTCGTTGACCGCAAGGCCCGGCATGTCGGCCACGGCGGCCTGCAAAAGGCGCAGCCTGGCGGCGAAGCCGAGCATGGGCGCATCGGGCTTGTGGGGCGGTCGGGCCGACGGCACAAAATCCACCCGGTCCAGGCCAAGGCCCTCGGCGGCCTCCAGCGCCGCCCGCAGGTGGGCGCAATGCACCGGATTGAAGCAGCCCCCAAAGATGCCGATGCGCAGCGGCGGTCGCATTCCCTCCACGGTGAACGCCGCCCCCTATCCCCGCACCTGTCCCTGTCCCAGAACCACGAATTTGGCCCCGGTCAGTTCCGTGACCCCCATGGGGCCGTAGGCGTGCAGCTTGGAGGTGCTGATGCCGATTTCGGCCCCAAGGCCCAATTCCCCGCCGTCATTGAAGCGCGTGGAGCAGTTGACCCCGACCATGGAGGCGTCGGCCAGCCGCAGAAAGGCCATGGCCCGGTCATGGTTGGTGGTCAGGATGACCTCGGTGTGGTTCGAGCCGAACGCCGCGATGTGGTCCAGGGCCTCGTCCATGGAATCCACCACCTTCACGGCCAGGATCAGGTCGTGAAATTCGTGCCCGAAGTCCCCGGGAGCGGCGGCCACGGCCCCCTCCCCCAGAAGCGGCAGGCTGCGCGGACAGGCCCGGAAGCCGACCCCGGCCCGGGCCAGGGCCTCGGCCGCCCGGGGCAGGAAGGAGGCCGCCCGGTCGGCATGCACCAGAAGGCATTCCAGGGCGTTGCACACCCCGGGCCGCTGAGCCTTGGCGTTGACGACCACGGCCAGGGCCTGGTCTTCGTCCGCCTCGGCGTCCAGATAGGCGTGGCAGACGCCCTTGTAATGCTTGAGCACGGGCATGGTGGCCTGTTCGCTGACGGCCCGGATGAGCCCCTCGCCGCCCCGGGGGATCATGACGTCGATATATACGTCAAGCTTGCACAGGGCGGCCACGGCGGCCCGGTCGGAGGTCTCCACCAGACAGGCGGCGTCCCCGGGCAGCCCGGCCTGGGCCAGGGCCTTCTGCATGAGCCCGGCCAGGGCCATGTTGGAGGCCAGGGCCTCGGAACCGCCCTTTAAGATCACGGCGTTTCCGGCCTTCAGGCACAAGATGGCGGCGTCGATGGTCACATTGGGACGCGATTCGTAGATCATGCACACCACGCCCAGAGGAATCCGCATGCGGCCGACCAGCAGGCCGTTTTCACGCTTTTTCAGGGCGTCGATCCCGCCCACGGGATCGGGCATGTCCGCCACCTCGCGGCAGGCCTTGGCCATGGCGGCCATGATCGCCGGAGTCAGGCGCAGCCGGTCCAGGCGCGGGGCGTCGAGTCCGGCGGCGGCGGCCTTTTCCAGATCCAAGGCGTTGGCCTCGTACACCCCGGCGGGCTCGGCGGCCAAAAGATCGGCCAACAGGTGCAAGGCCCGGGCCTTGACAGCCGGGTCGGCTCCGGCCATGAGCCGGGAGGCGCGTTTGGCGCGTTTGGCCAGGTCAAGCATGGCGGCGGCGGCGTCCATGGAGTGTGTCCTCGCTTTTATACATGGTCGAAAACATCCCGTGGCTTGGCAACAACCGGGAAAAAAGTCAACGGGCGGCCAGGGCCCGGGCCCCGGAGAAGGACGCGCCGCGTTTCCCCGGACTTTTGACAGCCCGCCCGGTTTCTGCTTAAACGTCTTGTTCTTTTGCATTTCGCACCACATCCCCATTTTGGAGGAATACCCATGGCCGATCAGACGAAAAAACCCGCCGCGCCGCACGCCGAGGACAAGGCCGCCCACGCGGCTGAAGACCACGGTCTTCTGGCCCGGATTGTCCTCGCCTACTGGAAGCCCGCCGCCATCGCCGCCATCGTGGCCCTGGCAGGGTCCGGAGGCATGGCCCTGTATGAAAAATACCAGGCCTCGCGCATCGCCGAGGTCACCGAAAAGATCGGAAAGATCGCGGCTGAAAAAACAGGCCCGGATCGCCTGGCCGACCTCAAGGCCCTGCTGGCCGAGGCCCCCTCGGGCGCCAGGGAAGGCGTGCTTCTGGAGATGGCCAAGGCCGCCCAGGACGCAGGCGACCTGCCCGCTGCGGCCCTGGCCTGGGAGGATCTGTCCAAATCCTCCGACGGCGCGGTGCGCTCCCTGGCGGAACTGGGACAGGCGGCTATCCTGACCAAGGCCGGGGACACGGCCAAGGCCTTGCAGATTCTGGAAAAAGCCCGGGGCACGGCCTCAAAGCCGTTTCTTTTGGCCATTGACCGCCAGATGGCGGTGACCGCCGAGGCCGCAGGCAACCTCAAGGCGGCGCTGACGGGATATGAGCGCATGAAGTCGGAAAGCTCCATGCAGAACATGTCGTATATCGATTCCAAGATCGAGGCCCTGAAGGCCAAGATTGAGGCGGGCGGACAAAAAAGCAACGGTTAGGCCACCGGGTTTTCCGGAACCCGACGGGAGTTTGCATTTATGGGCAAGGAGCTTTTGGACCGGGAAGGCGGGGCGAGGCATTTTCTGCTCGGCAACGAGGCCATCGTCCGGGGGGCGCTTGAGGCAGGGGTGGACATGGTGACCTGTTATCCGGGCACCCCCTCCTCGGAGGTTCCGGACACCTTTTTCCGGCTCTCGCCGCAGGGACCGTATCGTTTCGAATATTCCGTCAACGAGAAGGTGGCCCTGGAGGTCGGGGCCGGAGCCAGCCTGGCCGGGGCCAGGACGCTTGTGACCATGAAGCACGTAGGCGTCAACGTGGCCGCCGATCCCCTGCTGACCCTGGCCTACGTGGGGTCGCCCGGGGGATTCGTGCTGCTTTCGGCCGACGATCCGGGCTGCCATTCCTCGCAAAACGAGCAGGACAACCGCTGGTACGCCCGGCTGGCCGGGCTGCCCTGCATCGAGCCATGTACGGCCCAGGAATGCAAGGACTTCACCCGGGCGGCCATGGAGTTGTCGCGACAGTTCGGCCATCCGGTCCTTGTGCGCACCACCACGCGGGTCAACCACGTCCGCGGCCCGGTGACCTTTGCGGCCCTGCCCGAAAAGGCCCCGTCCGCGCCCTTCGTAAAAAATCCCTTCCGCTACGTGCCGCTTCCGGCCTCGGCCCGGGTTATGCGCCTGGCGCTCCTGGACAAGCTCAAGGCCATGGCCGCAGCCGCCGACGCCTCGCCCCTAAACGTCGTCTCCGGGCAGGGCCGCGTGGGATTCGTGGCCTCGGGCATCTGCCGGGCCTACCTGCATGACGCGCTGTTCGAGACCGGGCTTTCCGGCCAGGTCAAGGTTTTAGACCTGGGCTTTTCCTCACCCCTGCCGGCCAACCTCATCGCCGATTTCGCCGCCGGACTGGACACCGTGGTGGTCCTGGAAGAGGTGGACCCCATTGTGGAAAACGAGATCCGGGCTCTGTTCCAACGCCGGGGCCTAACGGCTGCGGTCGTGGGCAAGGGGGAACACCTGCCGCGCTTCGGCGAATATTCCCCGGAGATCGTGGAGGCGGCGGTGCGCGCCGTATGCGGCCTGCCCGCGCGGGAAAAATCCCTGTACGCCGTACCGGCCGAACTGCCCAAACGCCCGCCAAACATGTGCGCCGGATGTCCGCATCGGGCCTCGTACCACGCCGTGCGCAAGGTCTTTGGGGACGAACCGGTCTATTCCTCGGACATCGGCTGCTACACCTTGGGCATCCAGCCGCCCCTGTCGGCCGCCGACTTCCTTTTCTGCATGGGCTCCTCGGTCAGCGCCGGAAGCGGCTTCGCCGCCGCCTCGGGACGCCCGGTGGTGGCCTTTATCGGCGACTCCACCTTTTTCCATTCCGGAATCACCGGGCTCATCAACGCCGTGGCCAATGGCCACGAGCTTTTGCTGGTGATCCTGGACAACCGCACCACGGGCATGACCGGGCACCAGCCGCATCCGGGCGTGGACCACACCATCTTCGGGGAATTCTCCTCCAAGGTGGACCTGGCCGGACTGGTGGCGGCCTGCGGCGTGACGCCCGTGCGGGTCAATCCCTTCAACCACAAAGCCACACTGGCGGCGCTGGCGGAACTCAAGGGACAGTCCGGGGTCCGGGTGCTCATCGCCGAGGCCCCCTGCCCCATCCACGCCCGCAAGGTCAAGATCGCGCGCAAGACCCCGCCCGCCCAGGTGGCTGGCGATCCCGGCAAGTGTCTGGCCTGCCGGGACGAACTGGCCTGTCCGGCCTTCTCCATGGTGGAGGGGGTCTTCGCCATCAATGCCGAGGCCTGTTCGGGCTGCATGTACTGCGTGCAGCTTTCCCCGGAAATCAAAGCCCGCAAGAAGGACGGATAAATGCAGCGCCATCGCATTTTTCTCACCGGCGTCGGCGGCCAGGGAACCCTCACCTCCACCCGCCTTCTGGCCCTGGCGGCCATGGACGCGGGGCTTGACGTGGTCTCGGGCGAGATCCACGGCATGGCCCAGCGCGGCGGCGTGGTGGAGTCCACGGTGCTTCTGGGCGGTTTCACAAGCCCCAAGATCAGCCCGGGGGAGGCCGACATCCTGCTCGGCTTCGAGCCCCTGGAGGCCCAGCGGGCCTTGTCCATGCTGCTCCAGGGCGGATTTGCGGCCGTCAGCACCGACCCCATCCCCCCCTTGAGCTCGGCCCTGGAGCGGGAGCCCTATCCGTCCCTGGAGGCCATCTGCGCGCCCATCCGGGAGTGGGCCGGGAAGGCGGTCTTCGTCCCCTGCCACGCCCTGGGGGTCAAGGCGGGCAACCCGCAAAGCGCCAACACCGCGCTTTTGGGCGCGGCCTGCGCCGCCGGGGCCTTTCCCTTCGGCATGGAGGCCATGGAAGCGGCCATCAAAAAGCATCTGCCGCCCAAGATCGTGGACGTCAACCTTGTCGCCTTGCGGCTGGGGGCGGACGCCCTCGGCGGTTGAGCGGAATCCGGGCGGGACATGAACGGACTCTCATCCTTTGAAAGCGGCTGGCCCATCTTCCTGACCACGCTCACACGCATCATTCAGGAAACAGGCCCCAACATCCCCGTGCGCCAGGGGTTGGAAAACACCCTGGACATCCTGGTGGGCAACCTGGGATACCGCCGGGTGCATATCGAACTGTTCGACCTGCCCCGAAAAAACACCAAAATCAGCCTGGACCGGGGCCGCGACCCGGGGATTTCCCACCTCTTCGGCCCCGGCCCCCTGGCCACGGGCCAGGTCATGGCCACCCGGCGCACCCTGGTCATCGGTGACGTCAAGGACCACCCCGACTTCATCGGACGCCCCCCCGAGGAACTGGAAACCCTGTCGTTTTTGTGCGTTCCCATTCATGCCCCCAAACCCGTCCCCGCCAATCACCAAGGCCCGGCGGCGTCCTCCGAGTCCCTGCCCCCTTCCGGCCCGGACACCCCCCCGGGACCGCCCGCGCCGACCGACGCGTCCGGCCAGGACGACGCCTTCGGGCAGGACCAGGGCTCCGTGCTCGGCACGCTCAGCGTGGACATCCCCAAGGCTCCGCCGGTTTTTCTGGAGGCCCACTGCGACTTTTTAAGCGTGGTGGCGACGCTGGTGGGCAGCCTGTCCATCCGGCTGCGCGACGAGCTCACCCGCCCCCGCCGCCGCCTGCCCCAGCCCCAGCCCGACACCACCCCCCTGCCGCCCCAGGGCGTCCAGCCCCCCGTGGCCGTGTCCAAGAGCATGCGCCTGGTGCTCAGGCAGGTGGCCCAGGCCGCCTCGTCCTCCACCCCGGTCCTGTTCCGGGGCGAAGAGGGCACGGGCAAGGAATTTCTGGCCGAATTGCTGCACGCCCAAAGCCCCCGCCGCCTGCGGCCGATTCTCAGGCTGTCCTGCGGCACGGACCCCGAGGAAGTGGTGGAGGAGACCCTGTTCGGGGTGCAAAAGGGCGAGGTCTCCGAGTCCACCCGCTCCAAACGCGGCATTTTCGAACTGGCCCAGGGCGGCACGGTCTTTTTGGACGACATCGAGGAGTTGTCGCCGGTGGCCCAGAAGGCGGTGCTCCGGGTCATCCACGAGGGCACGGTGCAGCGCAAGGGCGGGGTCGAGCCGGTGCAGGTGGACGTGCGCATCGTGGCCGCCACCAGCGCCTCCCTGGGCGAGCGCATGGCCAAGGGCGAATTTCTGGAAGACCTGTATTACGGCTTAAGCGTCCTGCCCATCTACGTCCCGGCCCTGCGCGACCGGGCCGGGGACATCCTGCCCCTGGCCGAACACTTCCTGGGCGAATATTCCAAAAAGCTCGGCAAACCCCTGCGCCGCATCTCCACCCCGGCTATCGACCTCTTAAACCAGTACCACTGGCCGGGTAACGCCCGGGAGTTGGCCAGCTGCATGGAGCGCGCGGCCATGCTGTGCGACGAGGGCGTGGTGCGCACCTACCACCTTCCCCCCACCCTGCAGACCGCCGAAAGCTCCAACACCGGCCCCAGCCTGTCCTTTGGCGAGGCCGTGGCCAAGTTCGAGCAGGAACTTTTAATCGAGGCCCTCAAAAAGGCCCGGGGCAACATGTTCCAGGCGGCCCGCGACCTGCGCGAAAGCTACCGGGTGGTCAACTACAAGGTCAAAAAATACGGCATAGACCCCAAGCGATTCACCATGGGCCGCCGGTGATACGGCCCAAAGGCCCCGGGAGCTTCGCCTGCCCGGGGCCTTTTCGTTTGCCGTCGCGCGGACGCCGGGGGCAAAGGCATTTACCTTTGGCCCCGCCCCCTGATACACTTGCCGCAACATCCCGCAAGGAGCCGACGCATGGCCAGCCAGTCCAGCTACGATTATTATAAAGACGACATCACCCGCATGCCCGCCCCGCGCTCCATCGCCCAGACCCTGCTTCTGGACAAGCGGGTGCGCCGGGTCACGGCGGCCGAGGCCTACGCGTTGGCCAAGGCCCAGCACGACGTGATGGAGACGGATCTGCCCATCTATCCCCCGGCGGCCAAACGCCTGGGGCTTCCCGACGGGGCCACGGTCTTGAACAACTGCCACGGCAAGATCGTGGGCCGCACGGCCAAGGCCCGGCGCTTCTACACCCGCATGAGCGCCTCGGAACGGCGCAAGGTGGAGGCCGATCTGCGCGAGGCCGTCTTCGAGATGCAAAAACATCCCCTCATCAAGGCCAACGCCATCCTCGGCCTGGATGCGGATCTCATGATCAAGGCCACCATGGTGGCCACCGAGGACGACGCCATCAACGTCTTCAACTGGCTGGCCAACTTCACCCCCTTCGAGGAGCTGGCCGAACAGTATGCCCAAAGCCCGACCCTGCCCATCCAGGACATCCTCATCGTGGGCTTCAACCACTGGTGCACCACGGACCCCTATTATCACAACGAAGGCGGCGCCCAACTGGCCCTGGTGGACGAAGACGCCAACGTGGTCGTGAACCTGGGCATGCGCTATTTCGGGGAACGCAAGAAAGGCACCCTGACCCTGGCCTGGACATCCGGCATGCGCCTGGGCATGGCCGCCTGCCACGGCGGCATCAAGGAACTCGACTTCTCCACGACCACGGAGAAAAAATTCCACGTCCTCGGCAAGCGGTCCATCGCCTTTTTCGGGCTGTCCGGCACGGGCAAGTCGTCCCACACCAACTCCCACGACAACGGCGGCACCCTGCCCGAGGGCTTCAGCAAGGTGGTGCTGCACGACGACGCCTTCCAGATCGACTGCGACCAGAAGGTCTGCCGGGTCTGGGAGCCCACGCTGTTTGACAAGACCGATTCCAGGCCCCTGTCGCATCCGGACTGGAAATACATGATCTCCGTACAGAACATGGGGCTCACCCGCCTCCACGGCAAGGTGCTGCCCCTTGGCCAGGATGTACGCAACCCCAACGGCCGGGCGCTCATCGACCGCGACCTGCTCGGGGTCTACGTCAACCGCTGCGCCTTCCCGGACATCATGGTCTGGCTCATGAAGGACACCTGCCTGCCGCCCGTGGTCCGGTTCATCGACAACAGCCTGGCCGTGGCCATGGGCGCGTCGCTTATGACCCGGCGCAACCTGGCCGAGAACGTCTCCGAGGAGGAGCTGAAAAAACTGGTCTTCGAGCCCTTCGCCAATCCCTTCCGGGTGTATGAGTTGTGGAAGGACGTGGAGGCGTTTTTAAAGGTCTTCGAGAACGGGGCCACGGGGTTCTGCTTCAATTCCGTGGGGTTTTGGCGCACCTCGGACCGGGATCTGCGCAAGATCCCCTTGCAGACCTCGCTTGACCTGCAAACCGCCCTTTTGACCGACCGCCTGACCTGGACCGACTGGGACGTGCTGCCCGGGGCCCAGATCCCGGACAAAAAAAGCGTGGAGAAGATCCTGCCGGGCTACGGCGACCGCTACGACCCGGCCAAGGTGGAAAATCCCGAGGACTACGCGGCCACGGTGCGCGACCGGTTCATGCAGCGCCGCAACTTTCTGCAAAATTCCGACCTGCACCACAAGCCGGAACTTTTGCTCAAACTGGTCAATTCCCTTATGGTGAAGTGCTGATCGCGGCGCGGTCTGCGCCCGCAACGGCCGGGGGATGGGGCGCTCCCCGGCCGGGAACCCGTCCAACCACCGAGCGGCCATGAACTTTCGCCATATCGTCTTTGTCGCCGCCTTTTTCGTGGCCCTGCCCTTTTTGGCCTATCTGCTGTATTTAAGCCACAGCCAGAGCGTGGACCCCACCCAGATCATTTTCCTGGCCTTTGCCTTCTCGGTGACCTTCCCCACCCTGATCCTGTTGTCCCTGCTGCTCTTCCGCAGCCTGCTGGTGCTGGTTCTGGCCCTTCCGGCCTATATCGCCCTGATCATCGCCGGGTACACCCGGACCTACATGGCCTTCGGCATTTCGTGCTCAGGCCAGGCGACCCAGACCCTGCGCGACTGCCTGTATTACAGCGTGGCCACCTTCACCAACACCGGCTGCCCGGACTGCGCCCCCACCCCTGATCTCCGCATCCTGGCCGCCTCCGAGTCCTTTTTCGGCTACTTGGCCTTGGGCGTGTTCTGCTCCTGCCTGATCGTCATTTTGGTGCGGCTCATCGCCTCGGACAAGCTGCGCCACTAGTCCCCCTTCCGCCACGCACCGCCCGGTTTTTCTTCGACCGCAGTGCCTCTTTTTCCGAAGTGCGGGACATCGCGCACTGTCGCCCAAGGACTCCGGAAAACAGGCCCCACCCCACTTTTTTCAGCCCGCGCGCATGCAAACGCCAGGGCGGCGCATTCCCACGACGGCCCCGGCCTCATTTGACAATTCCGTCTCCCTCTCCCGCACTTCAGGCGCGTTCTGAAAAGAACATGCATTTTTTCTTTCGCATTCTGCAAATGACTTTCTTTCTTGCAAAAAATCACAAGCCATGATTATACTTTGCGTGAATAGAATTTTCCGCCGTGCCCTGGCGCAGCAGAGAATTCCCCATACCCATCGTCCTCTCAACCTCGGAGGCTTCCATGTTCGCCAATCTTCGAATCGCGGTCAAACTGGGCATCGGCTTTGGGCTTTTGCTGCTCTTCACCGCCGTCGTAGCCTTCGTAGGCTGGCTCAGCCTCGGCGCCATCGCCGACCGGGCCGACAAGACGGAAGGGGTAAACACCATCGTGGCCGAAACCCTTCAGGCCCGCATGGACGTCCTCTATTTCATGGACGCCAAAGACGCCTCAAGGGTGGAGCAGTTCAAGAAGCGGGTGGAGGCCGTCCTCACCCAGGCGGCCACCCTCAAGGCCAGCTTTAAAAATATCGCCAATCGGGAAAAGATGGACGCCATCACCGCAGCCATCAAAAATTACGACGAAGGGTTCATGAAATACATCGAGGCCGAGCGCTCGCGCGACGCCACGATCAAGGAGATGGTGGCCGCGGCGGCAGGCCTGCAACAGACGGCCGAGACCCTGACCAAACGCGCCAGCGCCGACGCGTCCCAGGGGGCAGGCGGCGTTGGATCGTCCGGGCTCAGGATCGCCGACATCACCCGGAACTTCCTGCTCTCGCGCATCGAGGTGCTCTACTACCTGTGGCGGGGGGACAAGGCCCGCGCGGAGAACGCCAAGGCCAGCCTGGACGCGGTTGTCGCAGCAGGCAAGGAACTGGCCGCCCAAAGCGCCCAGGCCGACGAAAAGGCCCTCCTGGCGGACATCGGGGTCAAGGCCGAGGCCTACAAGAGCCGCATCGACGACGTGGTCAAGGCCGGGGACACCCAGGCCGCCCTGGTCAAGGACATGGCGGTCATGGCCGGAAACGTGAGCAATCAGGCTGAAGGGGCCCTTGCCGCACAGAAGGAGAGCATGGCCGCCGACTCCCGCCAGGCCACCATCACCAGCCTGACCGTGTCCGCCGTGGCCGTGCTGGTGGGCATCCTTTTCGCCTTTTTCATCACCCGGGCCATCCGAAACGGCGTGAACCGGGCCTACCGCGTGGCCGAGGCCGTGGCCGCCGGCAACACCGAAGAGGACGTCGTGGCCGCAAGCACCGACGAGATCGGCCAACTCCTCGGGGCCATGGGGCGCATGATCGAGGCCGAACGCACGGCGTCGCGAATCGCCTCCAACCTGGCCGACGGGGATCTGACCGTGGAGGTCGTGCCGCGCTCGGACAAGGACGAGATGTTCCGGTCCTTCCGGGAAATGGTGGAGAAGCTGCGCGAGGTGGTTTCCGAGGTCCAGGCCGGGGCCGAAAACGTGGCCTCGGGCAGCGAACAGATGAGCGCCTCCTCGGAATCCCTGTCTCAGGGCTCCACAGAACAGGCGGCGGCCGTGGAGGAATCCTCGGCGGCCATGGAAGAGATGGCCTCCAGCATCAGCCAGAATGCGGACAACGCCAAGCAGACCGAGGCCATTGCGGTCAAGGCCGCGCACGACGCCGAGGAATCCGGATTGGCCGTGAACCAGGCCGTGGCGGCCATGAAGGTGATCGCGGGAAAAATCTCCATCATTGAGGAAATCGCCCGCCAGACGGATCTTCTGGCCTTAAACGCCGCTGTGGAGGCGGCCCGGGCCGGGGAGCACGGCAAGGGCTTCGCCGTGGTGGCCTCGGAGGTGCGCAAGCTGGCCGAGCGCAGCCAGGGAGCGGCCTCGGAGATCACGGAACTGTCGCGGTCAAGCACCGACATCGCGGCCCGGGCCGGGGATCTCTTGAGCAAACTCGTGCCGGACATTCAAAAGACCGCCGACCTGATCCAGGAAATCAACGCCGCCAGCCAGGAGCAAAGCTCCGGGGCCGGACAGGTCAACAAGGCCCTGCAACAGCTCGACCAGGTCATCCAGCAAAACGCGGCGGCCTCCGAGGAACTGGCCTCCACGGCGGAGGAATTGTCGGCCCAGGCCGAGCAGCTCCAGGCCACCATCGCCTTTTTCGACATCGGCCAGCGAGAGACCAGGCGTCCCGCCGCCCTGCCCCAGTCTCAGACCCGGACGCCCATGCGCCGTCCGGCCAAGGCGGCCCCAGCCGCCAGACCCGCCCAGGCCGCCAAGCCCGGCGGCCTCAAGCTGCGCATGTCCGAGGGACCGTCGGCCAAGGGCGGCGATGACGATGATTTCGAAAGTTTTTAATGTCCGGATCGCCACGTCGCGCGGAGAAAGGCCATGATGCAGGAAGAAGGAGCCGGATACCGTTTTCTGACATTCACCCTGGGCGAGGTGTTTTTCGCCCTGGACATCTCTTCGGTTCGCGAGATCCTTGATCTCCAGGACATCACCCGCATCCCCGGCGCGCCGGACTATATGCGCGGGGTGGTCAACGTGCGGGGAACCGCCGTGCCGGTCATGGATCTGCGCATGAAATTCGGGCTGGGGCGGGTGGAAAAGACCCTCAACACCCGCGTGGTCATTGTGGAACTCATAAAAAACGAAGCCACTTCGGTGGTGGGGGCCATGGCCGACTCGGTCAAGGAAGTTCTGGAGCTCGAGCCCGAGGCCATTGATCCGCCTCCGGCCATGGGGGCCACCGTGCGCACGGATTTCATCCGGGGCATCGGCAAGCACGGCGGCCGGTTCATCCTGATCCTGGACGTGGGCAAGGTCTTCACCAGCGAGGAAATCCTGGATGTGGCCCGGGTCGTCGAGGATGCCGCCAGGGATGCCGGGACCGCAACGGCCTGACGCCGTTTTGTCGGCGGTATTCGCTACAAAGGAAAACGCCATGACCATGGATCAGGCCGTATCGACCTACCGCGACGAGGCCCTGGAGCTTCTGGCCGAACTCGAGCGGGCGATTCTCGACCTTGAAGCCAATCCCTTGGACAAGGAGAGGATGGCGGCCTGCTTCCGGGCCATGCACACCATCAAGGGCGGCGGGGCCATGTTCGGCTTCGAGGAAATCTCGCGATTCACCCACGAGATCGAAACCACCTTCGACATGGTGCGCAACGGCAAACTGGCGGTCACCCCCAAGCTTCTTAACGCCACCCTCGCGGCCGGGGACCACATCAAGGCCCTGCTGTTCGTTGCCGAGGGACCGCCCCCGGACGATCTTCTGGCCCGTTCGGAGGAGCTTTTGACCGTCTACCGCCAGATGTTGGCGGAAATCGGCCTGGCCACGTCCGAAGGGCCACAGGCGGCGGCGAAGACGGCGAAGGCGACGGACCCGACGAACGCGCCGCTTCCAACTGTGCCGGACGGAACGGACGCCTGCGACCTGCCCGACGCCGGGCCTCCGGTGATGTATTGGATCCATTTTGCGCCCGCTACGGATCTCTTGGCCAACGGCACCGAACCTCTGGGGCTCTTCGAGGAACTGGCAGCCCTGGGACCGTACCGGGCCCAGGCCCATGGTGAAGACATCCCGGCCCTGGACGACCCAGGATACGATCCCGAGGGACTCCACGCCGCCTACGACATCCTGCTCATGACCTGCCGGGGCGAAAACGCCATCCGCGACGTGTTCCTCTTCGTGGAAGACTCCTGCCGACTGGCCGTGATCCCCCTGGTTCCCGGCAGGCTCCGGGGGGCGGACTTTGAAGAATTCCTCCCCTTTTTCGCGCAGATGGCCCCGGGCGAGGACCAAAACGTGGCCGCCTCGCGGCTGCGAACCCTGGTGGAGGGCAAGCTGCGCCAGGTGGAGGCCATCCGGACCAAGGGGCAGCCCAAGGAGCAGACCCCGAAACAAAAGCAGGACACGGCCCCGGCCAGCGCCTCCCTGCGCGTGGACTCGGCCAAGCTCGACGCCCTGGTGAACATGGTCGGGGAACTGGTCATTCTCCAATCCCGCCTGCGCCAGGCGGTCAAGGGCGAAAACATGGCCGCCGCCTCCGATGTGGACGAGGATTTGGAGCGGCTTACCGACGCCATGCGCGACAGCGCCCTGGAACTGCGCATGCTGCCCATCGGCACGGTCTTTTCCGTCTTTTTACGGCTGGTTCGCGACCTGTCCGCCTCCCTGGGGAAGGAAGCCGGCTTTGTGGCCGAGGGGGCGGAAACGGAACTCGACAAGACGGTCATCGACCGCCTCAAGGATCCCCTCATCCACATCATCCGCAACAGCATGGACCACGGCATCGAACCCCCCGACGAACGCACCCGGGCCGGAAAGCCTCCGGCCGGGCGCATCGTCCTGTCCGCCGGCCATTCCGGCGGCAACGTGGTCATCCGCATCCATGACGATGGCCGGGGCGTCGATCCGGCCCGCATCCGCAAAAAGGCCGTGGAACGGGGCCTGCTGTCTCCGGACGCCGACGTGTCCGAAAAAGAGCTCCTGGCCCTTTTGTTTGAGCCGGGGTTCTCCACGGCCGACAAGGTCTCCGACGTCTCGGGCCGGGGCGTGGGCATGGACGTGGTGAAAAAGAACATCGAGGCCATGCGCGGCACGGTGGACATGGAAAACACCCCCGGCCAGGGCACGACCACGGTCATCACCCTGCCCCTGACCCTGGCCATCATCGACGGCTTCAACGTGCGGGTGGGAGAAGAATCCTACATCGTTCCCCTGACCAATCTGCGCGGTTTCCAGGAACGCTTCCTCACCGGCCAGCCCCGCCAGGTGGAGTCCATCGAGCGCATGGGGCATCTCATCCCCCTGGTCAGCCTGCGGCGGCTGTTCGCCGTGCCCGGCAGGCAGCCGGACTATGAGCGGGTGGTGATCGTGGAGGCCGACGGGGAGATGACCGGCATCGCCGTGGATGTGGTCGTGGGACGCCAGCAGGCGGTGATCAAGAGCCTGGACGAATCCTACCGCTATCTCAAGTGGATCGCCGGAACCACCATCAACGGCGACGGGAGCATTTCGCTTATCCTGGATGTGCCGCGACTGTTGCGCATGGCCAGGGAGCAGTACGAACGCACGGAAGAGCGGGAGGCGCTCACCTGACGCCCCCGCCTCCCGGACGGATGACGAGGCAAACGCCATGGACGCCCAATCGACGGTAAACGCTGCGGAAAAGACAGCCACCCTGCGCCTTTCCGGCCCCTGCGGCACGGAGCACGCCGCCGCCCTGGCGGCGGCCTGGGGTGCGTTTTTGAAGCAGGTGGACGAGGCCCTGGACCAGGAAAAACCGGAAACCGCTCCACCATCCCAGGGCTTTGCCGCGAGCCTGGATCTTTCCGGGGCGACCGGCGTGGGACTGGCCTTTTTCGAGGTCATGACCGCGGCTGCCAAGGCCCTGTCCCGGCGCGGCATCGCCGTATCGCGCCAGGGTGAGCTTCCGGAACCCCTGCGCCAGGCCGCGAAACTTGCGGGCTTCGCCACCGTGCCCGGCATTGGCCCCCTTTTCGCCCCACCGGACGGCCACACGGCCCAGGCGCGTCCCTGACACGGCAGGAGCACCCATCTCCCAGGTCTCTCCGCCGCGCCGTAAACCTTCTGCGGCGTTACCGGTTGGCGCCGGAAAAGCGCCCCCTCTCGGCCCGCCCAGGTCTTATCGCAACGGCCACGGCCGGGACAGCCTCCCCGGATCGTGTCCTTGAACCTCGCGAATCCAACGTTCAAGAACAACGACTGAAGAGAACATTCATTTCTTAAAAAACGGATCTCCCAAGGGACGCAGCCTTAAAACTCGTACCGAATCCCCACGGCCCCGGCCTGGGTCTGGGCGCCCTGCCCCAGGAACTGGCCGGAATAGCGGGCGTACAGCGAGGTCGCGGCCGTCACGCCCACGCTCACTCCGGCGTCGAGCAACATGACGTCCCGGGCCGGATCGCCGGTTTTCGAGGAGAATCCCGAGGTCGGCGAACCGTTGAACCGGGCCGAAATGGTCTGGCTGTCGTTTAAAAATTCGTGGCCCCAGCGCAGCGACACGTCCGGGGTGATGGTGGTCGTCTCCCCCAGGGCGAAGGTTCCCGTGACCTTGGCCCCCAGGCCGCTTTTCAGGCTGTTCCCTGAAAATCCGCTCACCGTGAGCCCCAGATCGGGGTCGGATTCCGCAAATCCCGGGGTATTCACGTAGCCGTAGTCCAGGGTGCCCACGGGACCGGCCTTCCAGGCCCCGAAGGTCCATTCATAGCCCGTGGCCAGCGACCCCCCGAACAGAAACGAGGTATAGGCCCCCGAGGGTTCCCGCGACACGCCCCCGAAGGCAATCCTGCGATCCAGATGGTTCACCGCCGCCCCGGCCTGGACCAGCCCATCGAAATAGAACCCGCCGGACGCGACCGAGGCGTAGAGGCCGCCCAGGAAGGCGTCGGAGAAGCCCGACGAGTCGGCCGCATCCTTGAAGCGCAGGTCGGAATGCACATAGCCCACCTGGAATCCGGCCAGGAAGGCGTCCGTCAGTTGCGCGTCGCCGCCCGCCATCACCCCGTACTGCCAGGACTGGAACCCCGTGCGGTTATGCCCGTTGTCAAAGGTCTGGTACTGGCCCACGGGCTTGACGAAAAGCCCGAATCCGTCGCCTGCCCCAGCCTGCCCCGCTCCCGTCCCGCCGATGTCGCGCAGGCCCCCGGAAGAGGCCAGTTGCGGCAGGCGGCTGATGTCCCCGCCGGGAAAGGCCGCAAGCAGCGTCTCCCCACCCCGGCGCTTGGCGTAGGCCCGGTCGCGGATGGTGTCCGAAAAAAGCCGCATGGCCGAAAACGACGTCTCCACCAGGGCGCTGTAGGGCTCGGGCGACAGTTGCGCCAGCCCCTCGGAAACCTGGGCTGTGGACATGAAGTCCACGCTGCCCAGAATCTGCTGCAAGGCCGGGGTGGCGGCAAGCGTGGCCCCGGTCAGGCCCAGCCCGGCGGCCGCGGCGTTTCCGCTGGCGGCGGCGATGGTGTAGGGCAGACGGTTCACCGTGGCCGTGACGTCGGTGGCGGTGGTGCTCAGGGAAAAAACAAGGAACGGGCTGCCGCTGGCGGCGACATTCTGAAAGCCGCCCGCCAGGCCGCCCGCCGAGGAGATCAGGGTATAGCTTTGCCCCTGCCGGTAAAATCCCTGGGCCACGTCCAGGCTCAGGGCTCCGCCCAGGGTGGTCAGGCCCGAGACCAGCATCAGGTCCGAGGCGAAGGGATTGATCTCCATGGCCAGGACGCCGCCCCCGGCCAGGGTCAGGTTCCCGTTGACGGTCATGGTCCCGATGGAGGTTCCCGGGGCGATCACGCCGTTATTGACCACGTTGCCGTTGATGGTCCCGGTCCCCAGAAGCGTGCCGTCACCGGCCACGGCCACCAGGGGCGCGGTCAGGGTTCCGGCCACCAGGGACGTCCGATGCAGGGTGACGTCCTGCCAGGTCTGGAAGGCCGCCCCGGAAAAGATGTGGTATTGCGAGGAGTCCAGGGTTCCGGTCACCCGCAAAAGCCCTTCCATGACGGCGGTCCCGCCGGAATAGGAATTGTCTCCGGCCAGGGTCAGCACGGCGTCGCCGTCTTTTATCAGGCTGCCCGTGCCGGTAATGTCGCCGCCGTAGGTCTTGTCCGCGCCCAGGTCGATAACGAGCGAGCCGTCGTTTTGCGTGTCGCCCGTGATGGTCACGTTTTCGTTGATGCGAAGCGTGGCCAGGACGCCGACGGCCAGATCGCCGAAGATCGAAGCATTGCCCGCCGAAAGGGAGAGGTTCCAGTTGGCGGCCGAAAGACCGTCCCCGGCCACCAGATGGTCCACGCCCAGAAACAGGTTGTCCACCGCACCCGTGCCCACGAGCCCCAGGGTGTTGTTCCCACCGATCCCCAGGTCCACCGCGCCAAAAAGCGTGGCCCCGGTCCCCAGGCTCACGCGGTTGTCGGCTGTGCCTACGATCCATCCCCCGGCCCCGTCCGAGACCCCGGCCCGAATGGCGTAGCCCTGGCCGCCGCCCGAGGCGTCCACGCCCGCCAGGACGCCGGTCACGTACAGGTCCATGGGACCGGCCGCCGCCACGGCCACGGCGAGGCCCTCGGCCTCGGCCGACACCTCGCCGGAGAGGATCGCACTGCCGCCGCCTGCGCCGTGGATGCCGCCCTGGGCCTGGATGCCCACGGCCGTGTTTCCCCCGGAGAAAACGTCGACAGTCCCGCTTAGGCCGCCAAGGACCACATCGCCCCCGGAGGCGATGCCGAAGGCGCTGCCGACGTCGGACACGACCTGGATGTACCCGTCGCTGGACATGCCGCCGATGACCACGTGGTATCCGGCATCCGTGCGCAACCCCACGGCCTCGCCGGACTCAGCGATGGCCATCACTATTCCCTGCAGGGCGTCCACGGTGATGTCCCCGTTCATGGCGTCGATGGCGATGGATCCGGAGTCGGCAGAAGCCCCGACGACAGCGTCTTCGGCGAGCGTCCCGATGGTCACCGCGCCGTTGCCGAGGATGCCCACGGCGTCGTCGCCCTGTGCGACGCCGACCACCGCACCCTCCAGCCGACCGATGGATACGTCGCCCACGGCGGAGAGGGCATAGGCCCTGTCTCCGGGGGTCAAGGCGTAGATAATGCCTTCGCCCAGGGTTGTGATGGTCAGATTCCCCTGGGACACGATGCCGTAGGCATCTCCGGTTCCTGCCTGGGCAACGATGAGCGTATCCGTCATGGTTCCGATGGCGATGTCGCCTGCGGCGGACAGGCCGCAGGCGTCGCTGCCCAAGGTCGTGGCCATGATCTGTCCATAGGACATGGTCCCCAGGGTCAGATCGCCGCCAGCGGAGACTCCGGAGGCGTTGCTGCCGCCCGCAACGGCCATGACCGCCCCCTGGCGCCACGACCCGATGCTCACCGAACCGCCGGAAGAAAGTCCGAAGGCCCCGTCGCCTGCGGCCTGGGCAGAAACGACGCCATCCATGGAACCGATGGACAACCCTGTGTCGCCCCTGATGCCGAAGGCCCCGTCGCCTCCGGCCTCGGCCGTGGCGTTGCCGGCGTAGCCGAAGGCGTCGATGGCCAGAGAACCCGCCGACGCGATGGCCGTAGCGTTGTCGCCCGTGCTCTGGGCTGAAAAGGAGATCACGTTGGCCCCGTCCACCGTCCCCAGGGACGCGGCGGTCAGGGTGGTGACGTTCGTCGCCCCGGACAGGGTCACGGCCACGTCGCCGCCCGAGGCGTTCACGAAGGAGGCCGTCTGGTTCAGGGTCAGCCCGCCGGACAGGCTGATAGTCCCGGCCGAACCGGCCATGAAATTGACCAGCCCGGGTTGGCCCGAGACGTTTATGTCCGCCACGGCCTGGGCAAGCGAACCGACGCCCGTGGGATTGGTTGTAGTGACCGGATAGGCGGTCTGGGCCAAGGCCGTACCGGGCGCAAGGCACCAAAAGGCTGCCGCCAGGGCTGCAAGACATCGGCGAAAGAGGGGGCGAAGGCGGAGGCAGGACAGGCACGGCAACGGGACCAGGGAAGACCGGTCATGCAGCATGGTGAAACTCCTGAATTTGGCGGTGCGAAGGCCATACCCGAAAGTTTGGGAAATGAATAGCCGCAATATCGATTTCCCTACGCCAGGAAGGAGCGCCGACCGGATGTCCCATCATGCATCCCGCCGCGGCGCAGGCCACACCGGCTCTTCCTCCACGCGCCCGGCGCCGCAGCACGACCGGATAATCCCGTCCCACTCACGAATCAAAACTCGTAGCGCACCCCCACGGCCCCGGCCTGGGTCTGGGAGCCCCGCCCAAAAATCTGGCCGGAATAGCGTAGATAGAGTTTTGCGGAATCCGACACGCCGACGCTCACCCCGGCGTCCATCAGCAGGTTGTTCCGGGTGGGCTCGCCGGTCTTGGCCGAAAAGGACGACGTAGGCGAGCCGTTGTACCGGGCCTTGATGTTCTGGCTGTTGTCCAGAAACTCATGCCCCCAGCGCAGGGACACGTCCGGGCTGACGGTCGTTTTCTCCCCCACCGTGAACGTCCCCGAGACCTTGGCCCCCAGGCCCGACTTCAGGGAATTGCCGGAAAAGGCGCGCACGGTCAGCCCAAGCTCGGCGTCGCCGGTCTCGGAAAAGCCCGGCACGGACACGTATCCGTAATCCAGCGTGGCCACCGGCCCGGCCTTGAACTTCCCAAACGTCCAGTCGTAGCCCGTGGTCAGCGAGCCGCCCAAAAGAAACGACACGTACGTCCCTTGCGGCTGCGTGGAGATGGAGCCGAACTCGATCTTGCGCACCAGCCGGTTCCAGGCCGCCCCGGCCTGCACCAGGCCGTCGGCGTAGAAGCCGCCCGAGGAATATGCGCCGTAGAGGCCGCCCAGAAAGGTGTCCGAACGGCCGCTGGACTTGGCCGTGTCCGAGAACGACAGGTCGGAATGCACGTAGCCCGCCTGGAACCCGGCCAGCAGGTTGTCATTTACGGCCAGATCGCCCCCGGCCACCACGCCGTACTGCCAGGCGTCGAAGCCCGTGCGGTTATGCCCCTTGCCAAAGCCCACGTACTGGCCCACGGGCTTGACGAAAAGCCCCAGGCCCGCGGCCTGGCCGGATTTGGCCGTGATGCCGCTTGACGCATCGCTGGCGATTGACCGCGAGGCCAGTTCCGTCATGCGCGACATCTCGCCGCCAGGCACCATGGCCAGAACCGACCCGCCGCCGCTTCGCGTCGCATAGGCCCGTTCCCGGATGGTGTCGGAAAAAAGCCGCATGGCCGAAAACGAGGTCTCCACCAGCGCGCTGTAAGGCTCGGGAGACATCTGCTGCAACCCGGCGGCGACCTCGCCCAGGCTCATGAAGTCGATTTCGGCCAGGATCGTCTGCATGGCCGGGGTGGCGGCAAGCGTGGCCCCGGTCAGGCCCAGGCTGGCCCCGTAGGAATTGCGGGTGGTGGCCGCGATGGAATACGGCAGGCGGACCACGCTCGCCGAACCGCTGAGCGTGCCCACCGTGGCGGTGTCCGTGTTTTCCACGGAAAAAACCAGGAAGGAACTCTGATTGTCGATGGTAATGGTTTCGTAGTCGCCGGTGAGCCCGCCGTCGGAAGAAAGCAGGGTGAACTGCTGCCCCGTGGTGTAGTAACCTTCGGCGATGGCCACATGCAGGGAGCCGCCGTCGATGGTGGTGGCCCCGGTGACGTGCAACAGGTCCCTGGCCGTGGGGGTGATCTCCAGGGAGAGCAGACTTCCCGAGCCCAGGAGCAGGTCGCCGTCGATGGTCAGGGTTCCCGCCGAAAGCCCGGGGGCGATGGTTCCGTGGCTCTCCACGTCGCCCATGATGGTCCCGGTTCCCATGAGCGTGCCGAACGAGCCCAACGCCAGAAGCGGCGCGGTCCAGGTGCCGTTGACGACGGCATCGCCATTGATGGTCGTGTCGCTTGCGAAGGTGATCCCGGCCCCGGCGTCGATCTGGTAATCCAGAGAGGCCAGGGAACCGGTCACGTCCAGGTCGCCTTCCATGACCCAGGTGAAGCCGGTGTATGTATTGTCGCCGGACAAGGTCAGGGTGGCGTCGCCGGACTTCAAAAACGTCCCGGCCCCTTCGATCACCCCGGCATAGGTGGCGTCCAGGGCGGGACTCATGTCCAGAAGCGTCCCGGCGGCCATGTCGATGCTCTGGGAGGCCAGGGAACCCGTGATCCGCAAAATCCCAGACGTAAGCGTGGTGTCGCCGGTGTACGTATTCGCGCCGGAGAGCGTCAGGATGCCCGCGCCGGATTTTTGGAAATCCCCGGCCCCGGAGATGATCCCGGCATAGGTCGTGTCCACGCTGGGGCTCATGTCGAACAGCGCCCCGTCCGCCACCTCCACGGACTGGGAGGCCAGGGAGCCCGTGACCAGAAGCGTCCCGGCGGTGACCGAGGTGTTGCCGGTATAGGTATGATTTCCGGTCAGGGCCAAAAGGCCCGCGCCGGATTTGACGAAGTCCCCGGCCCCCTCGATCACCCCGGCATACAGGGTATCCACGACGGGGTTCATGTCCAGAAGCGCCCCGGCGGCAATGTCGATGCCCTGGGAGGCCAGGGAGCCCGTGACCAGAAGCGTCCCGGCCGTTATCGTCGTGTCGCCGGTGTAGGTGTGGTTCCCGGTCAGGGTCAAAAGGCCCGCGCCGGATTTGACGAAATTTCCCGCCCCGGAGATGACCCCGGCATAGGTGGCGTCCACGCTGGGGCTCATGCCCAGGAGCGCCCCGGCGGCCACGTCGATGCCCTGGGAGGCCAGGGAACCCGTGACCAGAAGCGTCCCGGCGGTGATAAACGTCGCACCGGTATAGGTGTTGTCGCCGGACAAGGTCAGGGTGGCGTCGCCAGACTTCAAAAACATCCCGGCCCCGGAAATCACCCCGGCGTAGGTCGTGTTCGCGGCCGGACTCATGTCGAAGAGCGCCCCGGCCGCCACATCCACGGACGCGGAGGCCAGCGACCCGGTCACGCGCAGGATTCCGGCAGTGATGCTAGTGTCGCCGGTATAGGTGTTGTTCCCGGAGAGCGTCAGGGTGGCCGCGCCGGATTTCTGGAAATCCCCGGCCCCGGAGATCACCCCGGCGAAGCCCGTATTCGCTGATGGCGACCAGTCCAGGAGGCCGCCCGAGGCGATGGACGCCCCCGAGGCGACCAGGCCGCCTTGCAGGATCAAGGTTCCCTGGCTGACGGTCAGGGTTCCCGTGCCCAGGTCCACGTCGCCGCCGATGGTCCAGGATCCGGAATCGTCCTTGATGAGGTTCTGGAAGTTGCGCACCGCGCCATCCAGGCTGACGCTGCCGACCAGGGTCAGGGTATTGTCGCCGCCGCCGCCGTCAACGATGCCGCGCACCATGGCCCCGGGGCCAAACGTGGCCGAGTCGTCCCCAGCCCCGAACAGGATGGCCACGTCGGTGGAACTGGCGGCCAGGATGCTGCCGGTGCTGACCAGGGTGCAATCGGCGTCGGTGAAGGTCAGGGCGCTGGTCAGGTTGATGGTCCCGGCGTTGGTCAGGCTGCTCAGATTGGTCAGGCTGCCCGAGAAATTCATCGTGGCCCCGGAGGCCACGTTGATGGAGCTGGTGGCCAGGGAGCCGGTCACGCCCAGGGTTCCGGCAGAAACCGTGGTCGCGCCGGTGTAAGTGTTGTTCCCGGAAAGCGTCAGGGTGGCCGCACCGGACTTCTGGAAATTTCCTGCCCCGGAGATCACCCCGGCGTAGGTCGCGTTCGTGGCCGGGCTCATGTCGAACAGCGCCCCGGAGGACACGGCCACGCTTTGCGAGGCCAGCGACCCGGTCACCCGCAGGGTTCCGGCCGTTATCGTCGTGTCGCCGGTGTAGGTGTTGTTCCCGGACAACGTCAGGGCGGCTGCACCGGATTTCTGGAAATTCCCCGCCCCTTCGATCACCCCGGCGTAGGTCGCGTTCGTGGCCGGGCTCATGTCGAACAGCGCCCCGGAGGACACGGCCACGCTTTGCGAGGCCAGCGACCCGGTCACGCGCAGGGTTCCGGCCGTTATCGTCGTGTCGCCGGTATAGGTGTTGTTCCCGGAGAGCGTCAGGGTGGCCGCACCGGACTTCTGGAAATCCCCGGCCCCTTCGATCACCCCGGCATAGGTCGTGTTCGCTGTGGGACTCATGTCGAACAGCGCCCCGGCGGCCACGGCCACGCTTTGCGAGGCCAGCAACCCGGTCACGCGCAGGGTTCCGGCCGTTATCGTCGTGTCGCCGGTGTACGTGTTGTTCCCGGAGAGCGTCAGAGTGGCCGTGCCGGATTTGCGGAAATCCCCGGCCCCGGAAATCACCCCGGCATAGGTCGTGTTCGCTGTGGGGCTCATGTCGAAGAGCGCCCCGGCGGCCACGTCCACGCTTTGCGAGGCCAGCGACCCGGTCACACGCAAGGTTCCGGCCGTTATGGCGGTATCGCCGGTGTACGTGTTGCTCCCGGACAGGGTCAGGGTGGCCGCGCCGGATTTGCGGAAATCCCCGGCCCCGGAAATCACCCCGGCGTAGGTCGTGTCCGTCAAAGGGCTCATGTCGAACAGCGCCCCGGAAGACACGGCCACGCTTTGTGAGGCCAGCGACCCGGTCACGCGCAAGGTTCCGTCCGTTATCGTCGTGTCGCCGGTGTAGGTGTTGTTCCCGGAGAGCGTCAGGGTGGCCGCGCCGGATTTGCGGAAATCCCCGGCCCCGGAAATCACCCCGGCAAAGCCCGTATTCGCTGATGGCGACCAGTCCAGGAGGCCGCCCGAGGCGATGGACGCCCCCGAGGCGACCAGGCCGCCTTGCAGGATCAAGGTTCCCTGGCTGACGGTCAGGGTTCCCGTGCCCAGGTCCACGTCGCCGCCGATGGTCCAGGATCCGGAATCGTCCTTGATGAGGTTCTGGAAGTTGCGCACCGCGCCATCCAGGCTGACGCTGCCGACCAGGGTCAGGGTATTGTCGCCGCCGCCGCCGTCAACGATGCCGCGCACCATGGCCCCGGGGCCAAACGTGGCCGAGTCGTCCCCAGCCCCGAACAGGATGGCCACGTCGGTGGAACTGGCGGCCAGGATGCTGCCGGTGCTGACCAGGGTGCAATCGGCGTCGGTGAAGGTCAGGGCGCTGGTCAGGTTGATGGTCCCGGCGTTGGTCAGGCTGCTCAGATTGGTCAGGCTGCCCGAGAAATTCATCGTGGCCCCGGAGGCCACGTTGATGGAGCTGGTGGCCAGGGAGCCGGTCACGCCCAGGGTTCCGGCAGAAACCGTGGTCGCGCCGGTGTAGGTGTTGTTCCCGGAAAGCGTCAGGGTGGCCGCACCGGACTTCTGGAAATTCCCCGCCCCGGAGATCACCCCGGAGTAGGTCCGGTCAGTGCCGATATCATAAAGAAACGTCCCGTCGTTGGTGATGTTTCCGGCGATGGTCACGTTTTCGTTGATGCGAAGCGTGGCGTTTGCGTTGATGTCCAGGTCGTCGACGGTGGAGGCGTTGCCCGAGGAAAGGGACAGGTTCCAGGACGTGACCGTGCTGCCGTCGCCCGCCGTCAGATGGTCCACGCCGAGAAACAGGTTGTCCGCCGCGCCGGTTCCGATAAGCCCCAGCGTGTTGTCGCCGGTTCCCAGGTCCACCTTGCCCACAAGGGTGGCCCCGGTTCCCAGCGTCACGGTGTTGTCGGCGCTTCCCTCTATCCAGCCGCCGAAGCCGTCCGTCCCCCCGGCCCGGATGGCGTAGCCCTGGCCGCCGCCGGAGGTGTCCACGCCGGAGAGCGTGCCGGTCACGTACAGGTTCATGGCCTCGCCCGAGGCCACGCCCACGGCCAGCCCGGCCGCCTGGGCCGAGACCGTGCCGGAGACGGCCAGAGCCGTATTCGCGTCGCCGCCGTTGAGTTCCTGGAAGGCCATGATGCCCACGGCGGTGTTTCCGTCGGCCACGGCGTTGATGGTCCCGGCCATGCCGCCCGAAATCGACACGTCGCAGGCGGCCAGGATGCCGTAGGCCTCGTCGCCCGCGGAATGGGCCGATATCAGCCCCGTCGAGGTCACGGAACCGATGTTCACGGTTCCGGCGGTGAGTCCGGCGGCCATGGTCCCGGCCGAGGCCATCACGGTTCCGGCCAGATCATTGGTGATGGTCAGCGTGTCCCCGGCCTGGATGCCGAAGGCCGTCATCCCGCCTGCCGTGGCCATGACCTGGGAGTACTGGCCGAGGGAGGCGATGGTGACCGAGCCCAGTTCCGCGCCGATGCCCACGGCGGTGTCGCCTCCGGCCAGGGCGATGACGGAGGCCCAATCGGACGCCGTGCCGCCGATGTCGCCGATGGTGATGTCCCCGGCGTCGGAGACGATGCCGGACGCGTTGTATCCGCCGGTGGCCGAGGCCGCGATGGTTCCGGCCAGTTGGCCCGCGATGGTGATGTCGTCGGAGGCGCGCAGGCCATAGGCGTAATTCGTCCCGGCTGTGGCCGTAATACTCCCGGTGCTCGCGATGGAGCCGATGCTGATCGAACCGTCCGAAGATATCACATAGGCTACTGAATCGTTCGTGGCCGTGGCTGCGATGTCCCCGGCCATTGCCCCGGTGATGGTCACGCCGGTTAGACTTTGCAGGCCAAAGACGAAATCCGTCCCAGCTGTGGCCGTAATACTCCCGGTGCTCGCGATGGAGCCGATGCTGATCAAGCCGACCGAGGATATCCCATAGACTCCTGAACCGTTCGTGGCCGTGGCTGTGATATCCCCGGCCATTTCCCCGGCGATGGTCACCCCGGCTAGACCGTGCAGGCCAAAGGCGCCATTCGTCCCGACCGTGGCCGTGATGCTGCCGGTCGATGCGATGGAGCCGATGCTGATGGTGTCGTCTTGAGAATGTATTCCGAAGGCGCCATTCGTCCCGGCCGTGGCCGCGATGTCCCCAGCCATTTCCCCAGTGATGGCTACACCGCCGGAGGCGCGCAGGCCATAGGCGCTGTCCGTCCCGGCGGTGGCCGTGATGCTCCCGGACTCGGCTATGGAGCCGATGCTGATGGCGCCGCTCGAAGAATATACCCCGTAGGCGTCTGAACCGCTCGTGGCCGTGGCTGCGATGTCCCCGGCCATTTCCCCGGTGATGGTGACGTCGCCGGAGGCGCGCAGGCCATAGGCGTCACTCGTCCCGGCCGTGGCCGTGATGCTGCCGGTCCCGGCGATGGAGCCGATGCTGAGCGCGCCACCCGAATATATCCCATAGACTCCTGAACCGTTCGTGGCCGTGGCCGTGGCCGCGATGTCCCCGGCCATTTCCCCGGCGATGGTCACCCCGGTTGCTCCGCTCAGGCCGTAGGCGTCACTCGTCCCGGCCGTGGCCGTGATGCTGCCGGTCGACGCGATGGAGCCGATGCTGATCGCGCCGCTCGAAGAATATATCCCGTAGGCGTTGTACGTCCCGGCCGTGGCCGCGATGTCCCCGGCCATTTCCCCGGTGATGGCGACAGCGCCAGAGGTGCGCAGGCCATAGGCGTTGTCCGTCCCGGCCGTGGCCGTGACGCTGCCGGTTTCGGCGATGGAGCCGATGCTGAGCGCGCCGCCCGAAAATATCCCATAGGCGGAGTTCCCGCCCGCCGTGGCTGCGATGTCCCCGGCCATGTCCCCAGCGATGGTCACGTCGGCTGCTCCGTGCAGGCCATAGGCGTTGTCCATCCCGGCCGTGGCCGTCACGCTGCCGGTCGACGCGATGGAGCCGATGCTGATCGCGCCGCCCGAACGTATCCCATAGGCGTCTAAGCCGTCCGTGGCCGTGGCCGAAATGATTCCGGCCATTTCCCCGGTGATGGTCACGTTGCCTGCGGCGCGCAGGCCATAGGCGGCATTCGCCCCGGCCGTGGCCGTGACGGAGCCGGTCGATGCGATGGAGCCGATGCTGATCGTGCCGCCCGAACGTATACCGTAGGCGGAGTTCAAACCCGCCGTGAGCGCGATGTCCCCGGCCATTTCCCCGGTGATGGTGACGTCGCCGGAGGCGCGCAGGCCATAGGCGCTGTCCGCCCCGGCCGTGGCCGTGATGCTCCCGGACTCGGCTATGGCGCCGATGCTGATCGCGTCGCTGAAGGAATATATCCCGTAGGCGCCAGAGCCGCTCGTAGCCGTGGCCGCGATATCCCCGGCCATTTCCCCGGTGATGGCGACAGCGCCGGAGGCGTACAAGCCATAGGCTTCATTCGTCCCGGCCGTGGCCATGATGCTGCCTGTGCTCGCGATGGAGCCGATGCCGAGCGCGCCGCCCGAATATATCCCGTAGGCGTTTACCCCGCTCGTGGCCGTGGCCGTGATGGTTCCGGCCATCCCCCCGGCGACGGTCACACCGGTAACTCCGCGCAGGCCATAGGCGTTGTCCGTCCCGGCCGTGGCCGTGATGCTGCCGGTCGACGCGATGGAGCCGATGCTGAGCGCGCCGATACCGGAAAATATCCCGTAGGCGTCTGAGCCGCTCGTGGCCGTGGCCGCGATGTCCCCGGCCATTTCCCCGGTGATGGTCACACCGGCTGTTCCGCGCAGGCCATAGGCGTCACTCGTCCCGGCCGTGGCCGTCACGCTGCCGGTCTCGGCGATGGCGCCGATGCTGAGCGCGCCGCTCGAAGAATATATCCCGTAGGCGTATGAACCGCTCGTGGCCGTGGCCGCGATGTCCCCGGCCATCTCCCCCGTGATGGTGATGCCGACGGCATGGGCATACAGGCCACAGGCGCTATTCGTCCTGGCTGTGGCCGAGATGGAGCCGGAGGAGGTGATGGAGCCGATGCTGATCGCATCCAAGGAATATATCCCGAAGGCGTTTGAGCCGCTCGTGGCCGTGGCCGTGATGATTCCGGCCATTTCCCCGGCGATGGTCACGCCGCCGGAGGCGCGCAGGCCATAAGCGTTGTCCGTCCCGGCCGTGGCCGTGATGTTGCCGGTGGCGGCTATGGCGCCAATGCTGAGCGCGCCGCCCGAAGAAAATATCCCATAGGCGTTCGAGCCGCTCGTGGCCGTGGCCGCGATGTCTCCGGCCATTTCCCCGGTGATGGTCACACCGCTGTAGCCGTTCAGACCGTAGGCGTAAGCCGTCCCGGCCGTGGCCGTGATGCTCCCGGTCTCGGCGATGGAGCCGATGCTGATCGCACCGTCCGAATATATCCCGTAGGCGTTGTACGTCCCGGCCGTGGCCGCGATGTCCCCGGCCATTTCCCCGGCGATAGTCACACCGGTTACTCCCTCCATACCATAGGCGAAATTCGTCCCGGCCGTGGCCGTCACCCTGCCGCTTTCGGCGATGGAGCCGATGCTGATCGTGCTCCCCGTAGTTATCCCGTAGGAATATGCTCCGCTCGTGGCCGTGGCCGCGATGTCCCCGGCCATTTCCCCGGTGATGGTCACACCGGAGAAGGCGTACAGGCCATAGGCGTAATTCGTCCCGGCCGTGGCCGTGATGCTGCCGGTCGACGCGATGGAGCCGATGCTGAGCGCGCCGCTTTGAGAAGATATTCCGTAGGCGTTTGAGCCGCTCGTGGCCGCGATGTCCCCGGCCATTGCCCCGGCGATAGTCACGCCGGTTGATCCGCGCAGGCCATAGGCGTCACTCGTCCCGGCCATGGCCGAGATGGAGCCGGTGCTCGCGATGGAGCCGATGCTGACTGCGCCGATGTGAGAAGATATCCCGTAGGCGGCAGGGCCGCTGACCGTGGCCGCGATGTCCCCGGCCATTGCCCCGGTGATGGTCACGCCGGTTGCTCCGCGCAGGCCATAGGCGTCACTCATCCCGGCCATGGCCGAGATGGAGCCGGTGCTCGCGATGGAGCCGATGCTGAGCGCGACGCCCGAAGAATCTATCCCGAAGGCGTTAATTACGTCCGCGGTGGCCTCTATGGTCAGCGCGCTTGCGCCGCCGATCGTCCCCAGGGAGGTGGCGGACAGGGCGGCGACGTCCGACACCCCGGTCAAGCTCACGGTCACGGCCCCGCCGGAGTTGTTCAGGAGAGAGACCCCGCCCACACCCAGGGAGAGATCCGAACCCAGGGTGATGGTCGAAGGTGAGCCGGAAATATTGAAAAAAATGGTGTCGCCGACGCCAACATCAGCGGCCGCCTGGCGCAGGGAACCCGCGCCGCTGTCGGCGGTGTTGATGACCGTCTGGTCAGCGGCCCGGATCGTCCCGGGCCAGGCCAGCGCCATGGCCAGCACCGAAACGGCCGCCAGACAGCGCAAAAGCGAGGCGAAAAGGGGAACAAGGATACGGCAAAGGCGGACGGGCGCGGCATGGATCGATACGGCTGCGGGCACGGCGGACTCCCTCCTCCGCGAATGATCGCGGCGGTTCACACGGGGCATTGCCCACGCGGGCCGGGCCGCGCCAGGGCGTTTCGGAAACATGCTTCGGGTCATCCAATCGCGAGAATATGGAAACCCTATACGACGCATATTTTTTGCGCAACAAAAATACGTTTCACCCGAGTGTGGACATCATATGGAACCGGGGCCTGCGGGACACATGCATGGCTGCGCCCCGCAACGGCCTGCCGCGCCCTCTTTCCCGGCATGATGCGCCATGTGGTCCTTCCCCTGCGACATATCCAAGGCTGGACAGCACGACAGGCGCACAACGGGCGTCAGGAGTGTCCGTGATCTTTGTGTAGCGGAATCCAGGAACAGGCGTTGCGCCAAAGCGCGATGGACGCGGTGAACCATCGTCGGGTGACGACTGGCGCAGCCCGTGGTACAGGCCATGCCGCACGTCAGGACATTTTTCTTGCAGATCCGTATGATTTGTCGGCAAAATACGACAACAAAACGCTCCATCTGTAGGCGACGGAGAAAGGAACATCCCCGGTTCGCCGTACCCGCGCGGCGAACCGGGAAATCAGAAAACAGATCGGCGGACGGCTAGGCCTTCTGCACCATGACGGTGTCCGTGAACATGGCCGTGACCTTGAACATGCCGTGGGGCGTCTCCACGAGATGGTCACAGTCCGGAAAAAGCTGGACCGTGGGGTTGAAGGCGTCGCCCACATAGACGTCCTTGGCCTCGCCGTTGGTCTCGAAACGGATGGACGTGCCGTCGGCCAGGGTCACCATCTGCTCATGATTGATCTCAACCGGCAGATCGGCTTCGGTGAAGTTCATCGCGTGCTCCTTTTGCCAAACGTTTGGGCGCTGCCGCCCGTGCCGCAAAGGCCCATTCCGGGCTTTCCATTTTCTATAACTATAGGCCGAACCAGAAGATAATCAAGATAATTTTTTCACAAAAACCTCGCCGCGCCATCATTTCCAAAGTCGGCCCGCACGGATCGTTTTCAGGAAATGCATCTGGCCCCACGGCGTCCGCCGCCCCCCCAACGTCCACTGTCCGACATCCCGGGAAAACGGCCAACGGGATGCACCGGTCCCAAGATTCACGCGGCACGCCACGTCGCAGACGCCAGCCAGCCGCCCTGTCGGCCCCCTGGCGCACCCAAAAAAAAGGCTGCCGACAACGTCAGCAGCCCCAACAATCTCGAGCCGGTCGCGGCAACGCCCGTGCCGAACGGCGGGATTTTGCGCCGTCCCGCCCGGCGGCTTGGCCGCCGCTGACGGCGCAAAGCCCCGGTTTCTTCGAAACCGGGGCTTTGTCCTCAGTCGAAGCGACCAATGAAAATCGGCCGCCAGATCTCTTTTTCCAAAAAACACCCAGGGCTCACGCGCCCGGGAGTTCCCGATGCGTTCTCAAAACGCATCCGCGCCAATTCGCAGGGAATCCCGTTTCCCGCCGGGATTTCCGATACGGGAATCCTGACGCCTTCACAAAAACATGCGCTCCCTACATCCCGAGCACGTAGGCGAAAATCAGCGGGGCCACGATGGCCGCGTCGGAGTTGATCATAAAGGAAGGGGTGCCCACGTCGAGCTTGCCCCAGGTGATTTTCTCGTTGGGCACGGCCCCGGAATAGGAACCATACGAGGTCGTGCTGTCGCCGATCTGGGCGAAATAAGCCCAAAACGGCGTGTCCTCGTGCTCCAGATCCTGGATGAGCATGGGCACCACGCAGATGGGGAAATCCGCCGCAATGCCGCCGCCGATCTGGAAAAATCCGATGGGCGTCCCGGCCTTGCCCATGGCCGTGTACCACTCGGCCAGCTTTTGCATCTGCTCGGTGCCGTGGCGCACCGCGCCGTGGTTTTTCACCCGGCCGCTGATGACCTCGGAGCAAAAGATATTGCCCAGGGTGCTGTCCTCAAAACCCGGGGAATAGATGGTCAGGCCCTTCTCCTTGGCCGCCAGCACCCAGGAGTGCTCGGCCGGAACCTGGAAATGGTCCTGGATGCCCGGCTGGTCCAGCAGATCATACATGAATTCATAGGGAAATTTCGGCGAATTGGTGTCCGCAGCCCTCTTCCACAACTCGGCGATCTGGCGCTGCACCTGCCGCAAAACCCCTTCGGGGATGCAGGTGTCCGTGACCCGGTTGAACCCCTGGTCGTAGAGCTCCTTCTCCATCTCCGGAGACAGGTCGCGGTAGTGCGGCACCATCTTGTATTCGTTGTGGTTGAAGAGGTTGAACAGATCCTCTTCCAGGTTGGCCGCCGTGCAGCTTATGGCGTGCACCTTGTCCTTGCGGATCATCTCGGCCAGGCTCACGCCGATCTCGGCGGTGCTCATGGCCCCGGCCATGGTCAGAAACATCTTGCCGCCGCGATCCAGCAGATCGCGCCAGCCCTTGGCCGCGTCCAGGGTCTCCCTGGCGTTGAAGTGCCGGAAATGGGTTTCCATAAAACGCGTGATCGTAGACATCTCGGCTCCTTTGCTGGTCGGCCGCCCCGCAGCGGCCCGTCAAAACGGGGTGGCCCTTGGTGGCCTGTGGTGGTGTGGAGACGATTTTTCCGCGCCAATTCGCCACTGCGCCCGGTCACGTTACGGAAATTCCCGACCGAAGACAACCGTGGCGGCCACCCCCTGTCGCGTACGCATGATCCGCCCGCACCCCCAGGCGCACGCTCCGGCCGACACCCGACACCCCCCGTACGGACAACCGGGGTCCGGCCCGGACCTGGGCTGGATTTTTCCCCGGGCCGGGGGTATCCCCGCCCCAGGCCGACATCCTGGGGCCGTCCAAGGAGCCGATATCCCGTGCGCGTCAAACTGTTCATCCCCTGCCTGGTCCAGGACGCCATGCCCGAGGCAGGCCTCGCCTGCCTGCGCGTCCTTCGCGCCGCAGGCGTCGATCCCATCGCGCCCGCCGGACAGACCTGTTGCGGACAACCGCTTTTCAAGCTCGGCCACGCCGCCAGGGTGAAGCCCCTGGCCCGCCGCATCCTCGACCTCTTTGCCGACGCCGACGCCGTGGTCTGCCCGTCCGGTTCCTGCACCCACATGATCCGCCGCTATCCGGAGCTTTTCCCCGACGACCCGGCCACTGCCGCAAAGGCCCGCTCCCTGGCCGCCCGGACCTACGAATTCACCCAGTTTTTGGTGGACATCCTCCACGCCGCCGACTTCGGCGCGACGCTTCCCACCACAGCCGTCTACCACGACTCCTGCCAGATGGGCCGCACCCTGGGCCTTTCCGCCCAACCCCGGCTGTTGCTCTCGCACGTCGCCCACCTCACCCTCCTCGAGCCCGCCACCCCGGACGCCTGCTGCGGCTTCGGCGGGCCGTTCAGCATGCGCTTTCCCGGCGTGTCCGAGGCCCTGACGCACGACAAAATCCAGGCCATCCTGGATACCCACGCCACCACCGTCATCTGCGCCGAACCAAGCTGCCTGCAAAACATCAAAGGGGCCCTGGCCCACAACCATACGCCGCTGCAAACCCTGCATATCGCCCAGGTGCTGGCCACCGGCCTGGGTGGGATGAAGACCTGTGGGGGCGCTGCCCCCACGCCCCCGGCAGGGGGATAATCCCCCTGCACCCCGTGTTGCGCGGCGGCTTTCGCCGGGGGTTGCGCCCCCGGCGAAAGCCGCCGCGAATCACCGGCCGCATGGCGCTTGCTCCGGCCGGGAGCCCGCGTTTCCGGGTCGTGGCCCCGGCCGCAAAGCGGCCGGGGCCACGACCCGGTGACGGGGGGTCCGGGGGGAATGATTCCCCCCGGGCGGGGTACGGGGCGGCAGCCCCGATCACACAAGGACATCACATGGACACGTTCGAACAAAGGGCCGAAAAAGCGGCGGCGGATGCGCGGCTGCGCGGCGTGCTGCGGCGTGCGGCAGGCGTCTTGCGCGGCCTGCGCGAGCGCGCCTTTGCCGATTTCGGGGATATCGAGGCGGCCAAGGCGCGGCTGCGCAAGGCCCGGCTGCGCTCTGTGCTGCGGCTGCCGGAGATGCTTACCCGGCTTGAGGAGCGGGTCACGGCGGCGGGAGGCGTGGTCCACTATGCCGGGGATGCGCACCAGGCGCGGCAGATCGTGGTGGGCCTGGCCCGGGATCGGGATGTCCGGCTGGTGGTCAAGGGCAAGTCCATGATCAGCGAAGAGATCGGGCTCAATGGGGCGTTTGCCGAGGCGGGCATCGAGTCCGTGGAGACGGACCTGGGAGAATACATCATCCAGCTTGCGGGCGAAGGCCCGTCGCACATCATCTCGCCCGCCCTGCACAAATCCAAGGACGAGGTGGCGGCGCTGTTTCTGGAAAAGCTCGGGAAAACGGCGGAGACGGCCCCGGAACTGACGCAGATTGCCCGGGAGGCGCTGCGGGAAAAATTTCTGGCGGCGGACATGGGGGTCACGGGCGCGAACATGGCCGTGGCCGACACGGGCAGCGTGGTGCTGCTGGAAAACGAGGGCAACATCCGCTTTTCCACCACCTGCCCCAGGGTGCATGTGGCGGTCATGAGCATCGAGAAGGTGGTGGAGACGCTTGACGACGCCGGGGACGTGCTGGCGCTTTTGCCGCGCAGCGCCACGGGGCAGCGCATGCCGGTCTACCTGTCGGTCTTCACCGGCCCGCGCCGGGATGGCGAGGCGGACGGGGCCGGGGAGTTCCATCTGGTGCTGCTGGACAACGGCCGCAGCCGGATTCTGGCCGATCCCCTGATGCGCGAGATGCTTTTGTGCGTGCGCTGCGGGGCCTGCCTGAACGTGTGCCCGGTGTATAAGACCATCGGCGGCCATGCCTACGGCTGGGTCTATCCGGGCCCCATGGGATCTGTTTTGACGCCGCTGCTCATGCCGTCCAGGGAGACCTTCGCCCTGGCCCACGCCTGCACGGGGTGCGGGGCCTGCCGCGAGGCCTGTCCGGCGGGCATCGACCATCCGGGGCTGCTTCTGGAGTTGCGGCGGCGCGGCGTTGAGGACATGGGCTGGTGCGGCCCGGGCGAACGCCTGCTGGCCGGGGCTGCGGCGGCCACGCTGGCGCGTCCGCTCCTCTACCGGGGAATCATGGGCGGCCTGCGGGCCCTGGACCCGCAACTCCGGGCGCTGTCGAGATTTCCGGGACTGCGGGCGTTCGCCAGGACGCGCCAGGTTCCCAGGCTCAAGCCCCCCTTCTGGTCCCGGGCCAGGGCCATGGACCGGGAAAGGCTTCGCCGGGGAGGCGACCGATGAAACCTTTCGAAAAGGCCGCCGCCAACGACGCGCGGCTGGCCATGCTGTCGCGTCTGGAAAAGGCCTTGATGGGCGCCCCGCTCCCGCCGGGAAAAAAGCCGGTCCAGACGGTTACCCGCGCCGACCCGCCAGACGGCGACGCCCTGCTGGCCACCTTCCTGGGCAATCTGGACATGGCCGGGGTGACCCACCACACGGCCGCGACCCCGGACGAGGCGGCAAAGGCCATCCGGGCTTATGTGCGCGCCAGGGAGGCGCAACGCGTCGCGGCCTGGGACGGGGACGTGCTGGAGGGCATGGCCGGATTCGACGTGCTGGAGGTGGTGCGCGACATGGGGTTGGAGGTGGTGACGCCGCACGGGGTGCGGCCGTGTCCGGGCGTGGCCCTGTCGGAGGTGGGGATCACGGGGGCGGCGGCGGGTTTGGCCGCGACCGGGACCGTGGTCGTGACCAGCGGGCCGGGCATGCCCCGGTCGGTGTCCATCGTGCCGCCCGCGCACCTGGCCCTTGTGCCGCAAAGCCGCATCCTGCCCGACCTGGCGGCCTATTTCGCGACGCTTTCCCCGGCCGCCGGGCTCCCCTCGGCCATCCACGCCATCTCCGGGGCCAGCAGCACCGGCGACATCGAATTCGTGTACGTCAGGGGGGCGCATGGTCCGGTGGCCGTACAGGTGGTCGTGCTGGGCTGGCGGTAGTCAACCACGCTCAGGGTCAGGTGTAGGCAGCACTGGCGGCATCGAGTGCGCCTTGTTTCACGGTTCGCCCGACGAGCTGGCGATGCATGCCCTTGTATCGTGACGACTGTTTTTTATCAGCATATATTGCGCAGGCAATCTTAGGCATTTCCAGCGCCAACAGTACGAGACGAATAGAATTTGCAATTGTTCGAAAGTCCTCTTGTAAAATTCGAAATATAATTCTATTATGTGTATTTTTTATTTTAGTTCAACAACCTGGTATGCATGATGAATAGCTCAAGGTTATCTGTGATGTAATCTCCATCCCACCCTGATCGCAATGCATTTTTCACGAAGAATTTTTCTTTTGTGCGCCCTGTCGGCATGATAGTACAATTTGAAGCCTTGTCCCCTTGACGTGCACATTTTTTTCAGGCATTTTTTATTCAATAATGGCTTTCAGGCCTGTTTCTGTCATTCCCATGCATCCCTGCTTTCTGACTTGGCGTCTTGCCCCGCCGGGCACATCGCATCGCTCATGATCGGAGGGTATCCCATGCAGCAAAATACCTGTTCACCCCGTCTCTCTCCTCTTCCGGCGCTTCTTACGGCGTTCACCATGTTGCTGCTGGCGTCCTCCCCCGCGCTGGCGAGATCCTACACCCTGCCCGGCACGGGGCAGACCGCCTGTTACGACAACGTGCTGCTGCTCAGTCCCTGCCCTACGGCAGGCCAGCCATTCTACGGCCAGGACGGCAACTATCCCGGAAGTCCTCCCGCGTATGCCGCAAGCGGGGAAGTGGTGGCCGACACCGTCACCGGGCTGGGCTGGCAAAAGGCCGATGACGGCGTCTCGCGTTACCTCGAAGAGGCAAGGGCCTACTGCGAGGGTCTGACCCTTGGCGGTTATTCCGACTGGAGACTCCCCACGCGTATGGAGTTATTGACCATTGTGGACGCTTCCCGGGCTGCTCCGGCCACCAACCCCGTCTTCACCAGTGGTAACGGAAAGTACTGGACGACAACCCTACAGGCAGGCGACGCATCCGAAGGTTGGTCCGTGCGGTTTTCCGACGGCCTGGCTTCCTACGACGGTATTTCCAACCCCTACCTTGTGCGATGCGTGCGGGGACCAGCTCTCTAATATCCGCCAACAAAGCGAGGCACATATGCACATGCTGCATAAATTTTATATTTTCAGTCTGGCCATGCCCATTCTGTTGTACTGCGCCCAACCCGCCGTAGCTTCGTTCGTGGACAATGGCCTCATGGTGCTGGATCAATCCACGGGATTGCAGTGGGAGAAGGGACAAAGCGACAGCGAGATGGCCTGGGAGCAGGCGCTGTCGTATTGCGAGGCCCGCACCACAGGAGGAGTGACAGACTGGCGGCTGCCGAACAAGAAGGAGCTGGAGAGTCTGGTTGACGACACCCGCATCAATCCGGCCCTTGACCCGCTGTTCCCCGCCCCGGGCTCCTCGGTCTTCTGGACGACCACCACGGCTATCGGATATGATTTTTTTACGTATGCCTGGATAGCCTCCCTCAACACCGGGACATCGTATACGCAGGTGAAGACCTGGGGAGGCCGGGTCCGCTGCGTCCGGGGCGAGTCCGGCGAGCAGCCCATGCCCATCGAATCCTCCAACATGCTTCTCTTGAACATGGAATGATGCGGCGGCCCAAAAGCCGCTCCCTCGGTATCCGGGGCCAGCAGCACCGGCGACATCGAATTCGTGTATGTCAAAGGGGCGCACGGCCCGGTGGCCGTACAGGTGGTCGTGCTGGGCTGGCGATGACCCGCTGCCTGTCGTGAGGCGGAAGCGTCGTACGGACGCCCCGTCCGATGAGCCGAAACCCGGATTTTTGAAAATAACGGAAAACGGCGCGTTGCGAGGGGTGCGCTGCGTCAGACGAAGGCGCTGAGGGTCTTGGCGGCCTGTTGCTCAAACTCGGCCAGGATCCCGGGCAGCCTCTCCGTTTGGATGCCCAGCGACTCCCAGGCCGAGGCCTCGAAAGGCGGCAGCACGTAGAGGTTGCCAAGCGAGATCTCCATGGCGTTGGCCAGAAGATCCGCCACATGGATGATGGCCGCCTGCCGGGGATTGCCCGCCTCGGCCGGGGCGTGGTGGTGGTTGATGCCGTCGCTTATGCCGCTGGGGAACCGCCAGTGGGCCAGAAGGGGCTTGCTGACATCGGTGTGGATGTAGCCGAAGGTCGCGCGTTCGGCCTCAACGACCGGCACCCGGTTTTCCCGGGCGTACAGCAGGGCGTCGGTGGAGGCGTAGGGCATTTTCTTGAAGAGGATCAGCCGCCCGGCGTCGTGCAAAAGCCCCTCCACGAAAAACCGTTCCACGTTGTTGACCCCGGCGGCATTGGCCAAAAGCTTGGCAAAAAGCCCACAGGACACGGCATGCCGCCAAAAGGACCGCATGTCCACCAACTCCGGGGGGATGCCCTTGAAGTAGTTGATGGCCGTCACCCCCAGAGCCAGGGTGGAAATCTGCTCCATGCCGATCAGCGCCACGGCCCGATCAATGGTGTCCACGGCTCCGGAAAAGTTGTAGAGGGGACTGTTGGCCAACCGCAAAAGCTTGGCCGACAGGCTCACGTCCCGGCTGATCAGGGCCGTGATGCGGCCCATGGAGGATTTCGGCGAGTCCATTTCCTCCTTGAGCTTGAAATAGATGTCCGGAAACGAGGCCAGCTCCGTTTCGTGGGCCACCAGCCGGGCCGGGGCCGCGATCTCCATGGGCATGACGTCGGCGAGATGCTCCACGTTGACCGCCCGCCGCTCCTCCAGGGACGGCAGGGCCACGCCCCGGGCCATGTCCAGGGCCACGGCCCCGGCCACATGCCGATAAAGGGCCAGGATGACGGGATGGTCCGGGTCCAGGAAGGCGAAAAACTCGCTGGCGTAGGCAGCCGCCCCGTCCAGGTGTTCGTTGACCGCGTCCTGGCTGGGAGCTGCGCCCCCCGAGGCGTCGTCGATGTCCACCTCCGTGACCCCGAGCCTGCGAAAACTGTCCAGATGGCGAGGGCCGATGACCTGCCCGGCGGGCAGGACAAGCCGCCCGTCCGGGGTGGCGACGTCCGCCGCCGCGACCATTCCTGGAATGATGGCGTCAATGGAGATACGCGGCATGGCTCACCCGCCTTGGGGCGCTGCGGCCGTACCCGGCAGCGGCACGGGGACGTTGCGCGAGAGCGCCCGGGAGTATGTGATGACGTTTGGCATCGGTTCCTAGATCTTTTGGTAGGCCACGGCCCCGGAAATGAATTTGGGCCGGAAGGCCGAACTGATCTTATGCAGGGTCTCCGAATGCCCGAGCACCAAAAAGCCGCCCGGCGCCAGGTTCTCGTAAAACGACCCCACCACCTTCTTCTTCATGGCGTCGTCGAAATAGATGATCACGTTGCGGCAAAACACCACATGGGACTTGGGGATGCGCTTGACGGCCATGATGTCGTTTAAATTGAGCACGGAAAACGACGTGAGCGACGCCACATGGGGCGCGACCTTGAGGCCGTCCTTGGCCACCGTGAAATACTTCTTTTTTATCGTCTCGGGGGTGGTTTTGAAGGCGTAGTCGGCATAGACCCCGGCCCGGGCCTTGGCCACCATGGCCGGGGAAAGGTCGCAGCCGGTGATCTGGATTTTCCAGCGCCGGATGTCCACCCCGAGCTCCTCGTGGAGCATGATGGCCAGGGTGTAGGGTTCCTCGCCCGAGGAACAGCCTGCGGACCAGATGTTGATCTCCAGGCGGCCCGCCTTGCGCTGTTCGGCCAGAAGCGGCAGCAGGATGTGGGTTTTGAACCCGTCGAGCTGTTTCAAGTCCCGATACAGGCTGGTCTCGTTGGTGGTCACCAGTTCGTAGACCTGCTGCAACTCCTTGTCGCGGCCCGGGTCGTGACGCAAAAGGCGCAGATAATCGCCAAAGGACTTGAGCCCAAGCTCCCCCAGGCGCTTGCCGAACCGGTTTTCAAAAAGGTACTTGCGTTTTTCGTCCACCCAGATGCCGCATTTGGCGTAAATAAAGTCCCGAAGCTCCCGGAACTCGTCGTCGGTGATGGCCGCTGTACGCCGCAAAAGAAGCGGTCCGGGGGCGGAGGTGGTGGAGAGGGATATGCTCATGTTTTTGGAAATAGCTGGATTTCACCCGCTTTTAGCAGGGGTTGTTTCCGATGACAAGCCGATGCGCCGTTTTCCGGGATCGTTTGAACGACACGTTCCGAAGGCATGAGCAGGTACACCGTTGCACATGCTTTGCAGGACGCAGATTTCACCTGGAACTGCATACGCCGTCACCAGACGAGGGGATGCAAAAAAGTGGGCACCATGGCACTATGGCTTTTTTCCCGGCCGTGTGCAACGATTTTGAGGGAGGCGGAACTTAGCGCAAAATGGCGGCGACACCCGGGACACGGCAACCCGCCCAGACAAGGAGGCCACCGGCCATGAAAAGTTATCGCAAGGAACTGTGGATGCAGGTGCCCTCCCGGCGCGGCTTCGTGAACATCACCCCCGAGGTGGAGGCCTGCCTGCGCGAATCAGGCATTCAGGAAGGCCTGTGCCTGGTCAACGCCATGCACATCACCGCCTCGGTGTTCATCAACGACGACGAACCGGGCCTGCACCACGACTACGAGGTCTGGCTGGAAAAGATCGCCCCCCACGAGCCCGTGGGCCAGTACCGCCACAACACGGGCGAGGACAACGCCGACGCCCACATGAAGCGCCAGGTCATGGGCCGCGAGGTGGTGGTGGCGGTCACCGGGGGACGCCTGGACTTCGGGACATGGGAACGCATTTTCTACGGCGAGTTCGACGGCCGCCGCAAGAAGCGGGTGCTGGTCAAGATCATCGGCGAATAGGCCCGGCCGCCCTTTCCGGCCGCGCCCCCGGGTCTTTCCCGGTCGCGCCCCGGGTCTTTCCAGATCGCGTTGACAGGCCCAAACACCATCGCATAAGCAAACATCCTCGCCCCGCCGGTGGGCGGGGAGAAGGTTGCATGGCGCACATCTTTCGGGTTGGCGAACTGACACGGGCGGTCAAGGAGGTGCTCGAGGCCGAATTCCCGCTGGTGTTCGTGCGCGGCCAGATCTCCAACCTGTCGCGGCCCTCGTCGGGGCACATCTATTTCACCCTGAAAGACCCCGAGGCGGCCCTGGCGGCGGTCTGGTTCCGGGGGGCCCACGGCGGGGCCACGACCGGGGCCGGGGAACGCTACAACCCGGCCACGGGCGAGGTGCTGGAGCCGGGGGCGGCCATGCGCCTGGGCGACGGCATGGAGATCTTGTGCGCCGGGCGGCTGACGGTCTATCCGCCGCGCGGGGTCTACCAACTGGTGGTGGAGATGGTGGAGGAGCTCGGCGCGGGCAGGCTCCACCAGGAATTCGAGGCCTTAAAGCGCGAGCTGGCCGCCTTAGGCTATTTCGACGCCGGTCGCAAACGCCCCCTGCCGCTGCACCCGGTGCGCGTGGCCGTGGTCACCGCCAGCACCAGCGCCGCCGTGCGCGACTTCATCAAGGTCGGCCGGGGGCGTGGCTTCGGCTGCCAGGTCCGCATCCACGACACCCCGGTGCAGGGAGAGGCCGCGCCCGGGCGCATCGCACAGGCCATCTCGGACATCGGCCGCCAGGGCTGGGCCGAGGCGGCGGTGCTCATCCGGGGCGGCGGGTCCATCGAGGATCTGTGGGCCTTCAACACCCGGATCGTGGCCGACGCCATTTTCGCCTGCCCCGTGCCCGTGCTCACGGGCGTCGGGCACGAGGTGGACGTGACCATCGCCGACATGGCGGCCGACGTGCGGGCCGCCACCCCCTCCCATGCGGCCCAGACCCTGTGGCCCGAGCGGCGGGTCTACGTGCAGCGCGTGGACGACCTGGAGACCGCCGCCGTAGCCGCCGTGCGCCGCCTCCTGGGGGATCTTGATGCGCGGCTGGCCCACCTGTCCCGGGGGCTGTCCTGGCTGTCCCCGGCCCACCGCCTGGAGCGCGCGGCCCTGACCCTGGCCGCCCTGGCCGGGCGGCTGACGCGGGCCGGAGAGACCCTGGCCGACGACGCCGGGCGACGGCTCACGCGGCTGCGGGACCGCCTGGAGCGGATGGTTTCACCGGGCGGCAGGCTGGATGCGGATCTCGCCCGGGACCGGGCAGACCGGCTTTCGCAACGCCTGGAGGCCGCCATGGAGGGGATCGTCCGGGACAGGGAACGCGCCCTGCGGGACGCCGAACTGCGGCTGGCCGGGCTCGATCCCATGGCCCCCCTGGCTCGGGGCTACAGCCTGACCACCCTGGTCCGCACGGGCAAATTTCTGCGCCGGGCCGGGGACGCGGCAAAAGGCGACAAGATAGAGGTCATGGTGTATGAGGGAACGATCCGGGCCGAGGTGACGGAGGCGGCGGGCGAGGCCGCGCCGTGTCCCGCCCGGGAACCGGAGCGCGGGGGAGGCCGGAGATGAGCGTCAGGCAGGAATCGTTCGAAAAGACCCTGGAACGCCTGGAGGCCGTGGTGGCCAGGCTGGAATCCGGGGACGCGTCCCTGGACAAGGGCGTGGCCCTTTTCAAGGAAGGCATGGCTCTGGCCGCGTCCTGCCGCAAGCGGCTCGACGACGCCAAAATGGAAATTTCCCTGGCCCTGGGCGGGCCGCAGGGCGGCGTTGCCCCCTTTGTCGGCGAACCCGGGGACGAGGACGCCCCGGAAGGGCCGGGAGGCGGCGCGGATGTGGGTTAAAGACAGACTGGCGGCCTATGCCGCCTTGACCGCCGACTATCTGCGCGACCGCTTCGGCCGACGGCTGCGCGAGGCAGGAACCCCCGAAACCCTGATCGCCCCCATGGAATACAGCCTGCTGGGCGGGGGCAAACGGCTGCGACCGGCCCTGTGCCTGGCCTTCGCCGAGCTCCATGGCCTGCCGCCCGGGAAGGTTCTGCCGTTCGCCGCCGCCTTCGAGCTGATCCATACCTATTCGCTCATCCACGACGATCTGCCGGCCATGGACGACGACGACCTGCGCCGGGGACGGCCCTCCTGCCACAAGGCCTACGGCGAGGCCCAGGCCATCCTGGCCGGGGACGCCCTGCTGACCGAGGCCTTCGGGGTCATGGCCGAGACGGCCCCGGCGGTCCCGGAAAAAGCGGTGCTCACGGCCCTGGCCGAGGCGGCCTTTGCCGCCGGAAGCGCCGGGATGGTGGGCGGCCAGATGCTGGACATGGACTATACCGGCGCGTCCGGGGTGAGCCTGGCCCAGGTGGCGGCCATGCAGGCCAAAAAGACCGGGGCGCTGATCCGGGCCGCCTGCGTGTGCGGGGCCATCCTGGCCGAGTGCGCCCCGCAGGACGTGGACCGGGCGGCCCTCTACGGCCAAAGCCTGGGCGCGGCCTTCCAGATCGCCGACGACATCCTGGACGTGGTGGGCGACGAGACGGCCATCGGCAAGCCCGTGGGCAGCGATCAGGCCATGGGCAAAAACACCTTTCCCTCCCTGGCCGGGCTTCCCCAGAGTCGGGAGATGGCCCTGGCCGAGGCCGACACGGCGGTGCGCGCCGTGGCCGACCACGACGGGGAGGCGGCGCGGTTTTTGCGCGAACTGGCCCGCTATGTGGTGGACCGCGTTTCGTAGCACTGGACTGGCGTATCGCGCCGGGAGACATGATGTCGGACTTTGAACAGCAGTCACTTCGGATATTGACCACCCTAGCCGACCCCGGAGAGGTGGCCGCGCTTTCCCCCGAGGATCTGGCCTGCCTGGCCCGGGAGATTCGCCAGGTGATCATCTCCACCGTCTCCATGACCGGCGGCCATCTGGCCCCGTCGCTGGGGGTCGTGGAACTGACCCTGGCGCTCTTACGGGCCTTCAACCCGGCCAGGGACAAGATCGTGTGGGACGTGGGGCATCAGGCCTACGCCTACAAGATCCTCACCGGACGTCTGGAGTCGTTCCACACCCTGCGCACCTTCGGCGGCATAAGCGGCTTCCCCAAGCGCAGCGAAAGCCCCTACGACCACTTCGGGGTGGGCCATTCCAGCACCTCCATCTCCGCCGCCCTGGGCATGGCCATGGCCCGGGATATGGACAAAAAGGACCACCACGTCATCTCGGTCATCGGCGACGGCTCCATGACCGCCGGGCTGGCCTACGAGGGCTTAAACCAGGCCGGGGGCTGGGGCGGCAAGCTCATCGTGGTCTTAAACGACAACGAGATGTCCATCGCCAAAAACGTGGGGGCCTTGTCCCTGTTCCTAAGCCGCAAACTGGCCCACCGCTGGGTGCTGCGCCTGAAAAAGGACATGGAGGGCTGGATCAAGTCCCTGCCCTACGGCCAGGATCTCATGGGCTACGTGCGCCGGGGCGAGGAGTCCTTCAAGAGTTTTTTCACCCCGGGCATGCTTTTCGAGGCCTTCCGCTTCAACTACCTGGGCCCCATCGACGGCCACGACGTGGAGCGCATGAGCCAGGTCTTCGAGGAGGTCAAAAACATCGACGGCCCGGTGCTGGTCCATGTGCTCACCAAAAAGGGCAAGGGCTATGTCCCGGCCGAGTCCAACCCCACCTATTTCCACGGCGTGGGCTGCTTCGAGCCCGAGACCGGACTGTCCGAGCCCGGATCGGCGGTCGCCCCGGCCACCTACACCGAGGTCTTCGGCAACACCCTGTTCCAGAAGGCCCGCACCAACCCCCGCATCATCGCCATCACCGCGGCCATGCCCGAGGGCACGGGGCTGTCGGCCTTCGCCGAAAAACTGCCCGGGCAGTTCGTGGACGTGGGCATCTGCGAGCAGCACGCCGTGACCTTCGCCGCCGGGCTGGCCACCCAGGGCTACCGGCCGGTGGTGGCCATCTATTCCACGTTTTTGCAGCGTTCCTACGACCAGATCGTCCACGACGTGTGCCTGCAGAACCTGCCCGTGACGTTTTGCCTGGACCGGGGGGGGCTGGTGGGCGAGGACGGCCCCACCCACCACGGGGCCTTCGACCTGTCCTTTCTGCGCCACATCCCGAACCTGGTGCTCATGGCCCCCAAGGACGAGGCCGAGCTTGCCCGCATGCTCGTCACGGCCCTGGCCCACGACGGCCCGGCGGCCATCCGCTACCCGCGCGGCATGGGGGTCGGGGCCAAACCGGATCTGCGCCCGGCGCCCATTCCCCTCGGCCAGGGGGAGCTTGTGCGCCAGGGGACCGACATCGCCGTCATCGCCATCGGCAGCCGGGTCCATCCCTGCCTGGCCGCGGCCAAGGCCTTCTGCGCCGCCACGGGCGCGTCCGTGGCCGTGCTCAACGCCCGGTTCGTCAAGCCCCTGCCGGAAGCGGAGATCATGGAGCTTGCCGGGGCTTGCAAAAAGCTGCTGGTGGTGGAGGAAAACGCCCTGTCCGGGGGATTTGGCTCGGCGGTCCTGGAGCTTCTGGCCGACAAGGGAGCCCTGGCCGGACTGACGGTCAAACGCCTGGGGCTGCCCGACGCCTTCGTACCCCAGGGGCCGCAAAAGACCCTGCGGGAAACGCTCGGCCTCGACACCGCAGGCATCGAAAAGGCGCTTTCAGAGCTTATGGGCTGATCCCGCCGCGAGACCGCGAGACGGCGGCCAGGGGAAGGGCCTGGGGCGGCCGACCGTGATGCCGTCGTGGAGAAGCCCCTGGCGGTCAAAGGCGGGTCGGGGGTGGAGAAGCCTCCGGCGGCCAAAGGGTTTCACCCTTTGGAAACCCGTCCCGGGTTCAGGCCGGTTGTCCGCCGCCGTCAGGGATTTTGCCGTCCCCGTCAGCCCCGGAATTCCCCGAGGCCCTGGCGCACCCCTCGTCGCGTAGCACCCGGCGCAGCAGCTTGCCCACCGCCGTACGCGGCAGCTCGTCACGAAATTCCATGTATTTCGGCACTTTGTAACCTGCCAGCCGCTCCCGAAGATAAGCCAGGAGTTCGGCCTTGGACGGGTTGTGCTCCGGCTCGGCCACCACGTAGATCTTCACCGCCTCGCCCCGGGAAGGATGGGAAACCCCCACGGCGCAGGCCTCCTTGACCGCCGGATGGTGCATGAGCGCCTCCTCGATCTCCCTGGGATAGACGTTGAAGCCGCCGCACAGGATGAGGTCTTTCTTGCGATCCAGGAGGAAATAATAGCCCTCGTCGTCCCGGATGGCCACATCCCCGGTCAACAGCCAGCCGTCCCGCAACACCTGCGCCGTGTCCTCGGGACGGTTCCAGTACCCGGCCATGACCTGCGGACCCCGCACAGCCAGTTCCCCCTGTTCCCCCGTGGCAAGCTCCATGGTCCCGGTCTCCATGTCCACGATCCTGGCCTCCGTGCCGGGAAAGGGCAGGCCGATGGAGCCGGATTTGCGCCGGGCCTCCAGGGGATTGACGTGGGTGATGGGCGAGGCCTCGGTCAGGCCGTAGCCCTCCAGGATCTTGGCCCCGGTTGCGGCCGTGAACCGCTCGTAAAGCTCTCCGGACATGGGGGCCGAGCCGGACACGCAGTAGCGGATGCTGCCCAGGGTCTCCCGGGCCGCGTCCTTTTGGCGCAAAAGCGCGGCATAGACCGCTGGCGCGCCAGGAAAGATGGTGGGCCGCGTCTTGGCGATGATTTTTATGGTCTGGGCCGGGATGAACCGGGCGAGGGGAACCATGGTCGCGGCGCAGGCCACGGCGAAATTGACGCACACGGTGAGCCCGTAGACATGGAAATAGGGCAAAAGCCCCAAAAACACCTCGGAAGTGATCCCCACCTCACGCAACACCGTATGGCACTGCCGCACGTTGGCCATGAGATTTCTGTGGGTGAGCATGGCCCCCTTGGCCTGCCCCGTGGTGCCGCCGGTATATTGCAGCACGGCCAGATCCACGCCGGGATCGATGTCCGTGGCGCTGGCGCGGGCCTTGCCCGCAAAAAGCGCCCGCCAGGGAAAGATCGTGTGGTTGTCCACGCCAATCGGCGGCCGTTTCCCCTCCCGGCGCATCTTCAGATAGAAAAGGAGGTTCAAGGGGAACCGCAGGCCGTCGCTTAGGCGGGTGACGAAGACCCGGGACAGCCCGAGTTCGCGCACCAGGGCGCGATGTTTGGCCCATAAGAGATCCAGGATGACCAGCATCTTCGCGCCGCTGTCGGCGAGCTGATGGCGCAGTTCGAAGTCCATGTACAGGGGGTTGACCATGACGCACACGCCCCCGGCCTTGAGCACGGCGAAATAGGTGATGATGGCCTGGGGAGAATTGGGGAGCATGACCGCCACCCGGTCGCCATTTTTAAGCCCCGCCCGGCGCAAGGCCGCCGCCCCGGTCTCGGCCAGGCGCAGGAGTTTGGCGTAGGAGACCCGGGCGTTGTGGAAAAGGATGGCCGTCCGCTTCGGATGCTCGGCGGCGGCCCGGTCCAGATGGGAAAAAAGGGGCGCATCAAGGCCTTCCAGAGACAGGGGCGGGAAGGCGTAGGCGTCTGCGGCGTGGTCTGGCGTGGTCGGCATGGGCGGCTGCGCTCCTTTGGCGGTGGCGAGGTGGACGCGTACGGGTCAACAGGGGGTATGTAAACGCCCGGGGCCCGGCGCGCAACAGGTCCATGCCGCCAGGGGTCGAAAAACGCCTCCCGCCCGCATCCCGCTTTCGGCGGCTTAAGCCCCTGCCCGGCGCACCCGAAGGCCTCGGATACCAGCCGCCAGATGCGCTCCAGGCCTCGTCCGGGGCCCGTTCCCGCCACAGCCCGACACCCGGCGAGTGGACAATATGCACGGCATGGCATAGAATTTTTGGTGTTTTCACTCCATGCCCACAGGATGCGCCCACGATGAAAGAGCCCCTGGCCACCCTCTCCTACGACGGCAAGACCGTCGATCTGCCGCTTGTCCGCAGCACCGAAGGCGACTGCGGCATCGACGTCACCTCCCTGCGCGCCAAGACCGGCTGGATCACCTTCGATCCGGGTTTCGCCAACACCGGGGCCTGCAAGTCGAGCATCACCCACATCGACGGCGAACGCGGCCTCCTGCGCTACCGGGGCTATCCCCTGGAGCAACTGGCCGAACGGGCCTCGTTCGTGGAAACGGCCATGCTGCTCATGTTCGGGGAGCTTCCGGCCCGGGACGAACTGGCGGAATTTCGGGGCATGCTGCGCGACCAGGAACTGTTGCACGAGGGCCTACTCAAGCACCTGGACGGATTTCCGCCGCTGGGGCAGCCCATGGCCATCCTCTCGGCCATGATCAACGCCCTGGGCAGCTATTATCCGGAGCTTTTGAACATCCGCACCGACGCCGAATACCGCCTGGCGGCGGCCAAGATCATGAGCAAGGTGCGCACCATTGCGGCTTTCAGCTTCCGCACGGCCGACGGGCTGCCGCTGATGTATCCCAACCCGCACATGGACTATTGCCGCAACTTCCTGCACATGATGTTCTCCGTGCCCTTTCGGCTCTACGAACCGCCTGCGCCCATCGTGCGGGCCCTGTCGCTTTTTTTCATCGCCCATGCCGACCACGGCCTGGACACCTCCTGCGCCACGGTACGCATGGTCGGCTCCTCCCAGGCCAACCTGTTCGCCTCCATCTCGGCCGCCATCTGCGCCCTGTGGGGACGGCTGCACGGCGGGGCCGGGGTCGGGGTCATGGAAATGCTCGAAGAGGTGCGCGGCGGCCGCATCACGACGCAGGGGCTTCTGGAGGAGGCCAAGGCCGGGCGGCGGCGGCTGATGGGCTTCGGACAACGGGTCTACAAGTGCTACGACCCCCGGGCGACGCTGATCCGCAAGGCCTACGAGAACCTCTTAAGCGCGGGCATGGCCCGGCGCGACCCCCTGTTCGACATCGCCCTGGACATTGAGGGCCAGGCCCAAAACGACGACTATTTCCTCGAACGGCGGCTTTTCCCCAATGTCAATTTCTATTCCGGGCTGCTGCTCAAAGCCATCAACATCCCCGTGCCCATGTTTCCGGTGATGATCGCCATCGGCAACATGCCCGGCTTCATCGCCCACTGGCACGAGGAGTGGAAGGACACGGAGATGAAGATCCACCGCCCCCGGCAGGTCTACACCGGCAAGAACCAGCGGGACTACACGCCCATGGACAAACGGTAGCCCGCCCCATGGCCATGATCCGGGGCGTGCGCCCCCTTTTTGCCGCCTGTTTTATGGCCATCGCCATCCTGGCGGCCACGCCTCGTCCCGTGGCGGCCCAGACCACGGAAGGCGACGACTGGAAGCTGGTTTTGCGCAAGAACCAGGAGGCGCTCATCCTCCAGGCCTCGCGCTTCAAGTCCATGGAGACGGTGCTTCCCCGGGTGCTGCGCGACTTCCGAAGCGAACTCTCGGCCCTGGAGGCCCTGCGCGACCAGTTGACGGTGATCACCTCCCTGACCACGGGAAACCCCTGGGAGCTTCGGGCCGTGTTGCACGGCCTGGATCGCCTGCGGGGCCGGGGGGACGCCCTGGTGGAGCCGTTTCGGGCCACCACCGAGGAGCTTGGCCGCATCTTCGAGCAGATCGAGACCCTTGAGGGCGAATTTTCCCGGCAGTCGGCGGACAAGCCCGAAGGCGAGGTGGGGCAGGCCATCGACTACTACCAGCGCTACGTGTCCGGGGTGAAAAAGGCCCTGACCCGGGTCAAGGGTTCCCTGGACCGCGAGCTTGGCCCGGCCATGCGGCTTCAGACCGGGATCGCGGAGATGGAGAAAAACGTCCGGGACCGCTTCTCCGGGGCCTGGAAGGATTTTTTTCTCACCCCTGCGCCCAGCGTGCTGAGCCTTGGCGCCTGGGCCGAACCCGGGCTCAAGATGGAGCTGTGGATGTCCTCCCTTGGGGCCTACCGCTCCTTTTTCTCCGGAGAGCAGACCACGTCCCCCTGGGACGGGCTGGCCAAACCGGCGGCCCTGGCCCTGGTGGCGCTTTTGGCCGCATCCGTGCTGTCGGGGCGCATCATCCGGCGCTTCCCGGGGCTGGCGGGGGCGCTCAAACTGCGCGGGGTGCTGCGTTTCGCAGGGCTTGGGCTGGCCTTTGCCTGGGCGGCGGCGGCCTCGCCGTTTCTGTTGTTCGAGGGCCTAAGCGTTGCGGCCGAGATCTTTTTCGCCGCCGCCCTGTTGTCCGTCTCCCGTTTTCTGGCCATCTTTCTGGGCGAACCCGGGGCCGACGACGCGCCAAATCCCCTGCGCCACCTTTTTTTTCTCTTCGCCTGCGGCCTGGCGCTGCGGGTGCTGGGACTGCCCAGCCCCTACTCCGAACTCATCTGGACGGCGCTGCTCCTTTTTTCGGCCGCCTCCGTCGCCCGCCGCCCCCCCCGGGACGACACCCCCGACCTGATCGCGCTTCTGACCACGGCCGACCGGTGGCTGTTCACCCTTTTGGCCCTGGCCGCCGTGGTGGGCTACGCCAACCTGTCGCATCTGGTGATTTCTGGATGGTTCCTGGCCCTGGCCTTTTTGCAATGCAGCCTGCGCCTCGGCCGCCTCATCACCCGCTGGCTGGACCGGGCCGAGGCGGCGGGCGTGTCCCTGTTCGCCCGTGGCGTCGTGGGCGGCCTGGTGGCCCCCCTGATCCACCTGGGGCTTTTTTTCCTGGCCCTGTACTGGTTTTGCACCCAGCTTGGCGGCCGCACGGTCTTTTTTGACATCCTCGACTTCAAAATCGGCTACCGGGACATCGGACTATCCGTCGGCCGACTGGCCCTTTTGGTGGTGGGTTTCCATGTGGCGCGCACGGCAGTGGCCGCCTTCAAGTCCTTTCTGCCCGAAGCGGCCAGGCTTCGCCCGGAATGGGACCAGGGCATCCTGGACGTGCTGTCCATTTCGGCCACCTATGCCGCCTGGGGCCTCTACGTCCTGTCCGGGCTTTTTCTTTTAGGCGCGAATTTCACCAGCCTGGCGGTGGTGGCCGGCGGCCTTTCCGTGGGCATCGGCTTTGGCCTGCAAAACATCGTCAACAACTTCATCTCCGGGCTGATCCTGCTTTTTGGCCGCTCCATCCAGGCCGGGGACACCATCCAGCTCGGCGAGACCTGGTGCCAGGTCAAAAAGGTGAACATCCGCAACACCGTGGTCCAGACCTTCGACAACGCCACCATCTTCGTGCCCAACTCCGACCTGATCACCGGCCAGATCGTCAACTGGACCCACAAGGACGCCCGGGTGCGCCGCGAGGTGGCCGTGGGCGTGGCCTACGGATCGGACACGGAAAAGGTCCGGGAACTGCTGTTCCGGGCGGCCGCCGAGCACCCCCGCGTGCTGTCCGAGCCCGCCCCCCTGGTGCAGTTCATCAATTTCGGGGAAAGCTCCCTGGACTTCAAGCTCATGTTCTGGGTGGCCGACGTGGCCCACGGCGTGTCCACGGCCTCGGAAATACGCTTTCTCATCGACCGCATCTTTCGGGAAGCGGGCATCTCCATCCCCTTCCCCCAACGGGAGGTCCGGGTGGTTTCCGGCCCCGGAGACGGCCCAAAGCCCGGGGGCAACGGGTATCCCGGCCTGGGACAGGCGCCGGACTGATCCATCCCGGCGGCAACGTCCGTTTTTTCCGGGGCGTGGACATGGGTTCCCTTTGCCGCAAGAGTCGGCTAGTATCACACCCGCTTCATCCCACTTGCAACGAGGCCGAAACATGTTTGGACGATCCTCGCGGAAAAAAGCCATCCGCCACGACGAAATCACCGCGTTTCTGGGGGCCGGAACCCAGTACAACGGCCAGTTCGACTTCCAGGGCACCGTGCGCATCGACGGCGGCGTCAACGGCGACATCACCTCCGACGGCACCTTGGTGCTCGGCGAGGAGGGATCCGTTGACGGGCGCATCCGGGTGGGCACGCTCATCTCCAACGGCCGCATCACGGGCGACGTGGAGGCCTCGATCCGGGTGACGTTCAACAAGACCGCCCGCATGGAAGGCAACATCTGCGCCCCGTCCATCGTCATTGAGGAGGGGGCGGTCATAAACGGCATGATGAGCATGGAATACGAACCCCGCACCCCGATACCGCAGCAGACTGGGGATGCGGGGCAGTGATCCGGCCCGGCCGTTTCCCGGCGCTTGCGCATTTCAGAAACTCCCGCTACATGGGGCAATCACCACGGCGCGTTCCGATGCTTTCTATCCCCGGACACCGCCACGCTCCGGCCGCCGCCGTGCGCCGGACGCCACACCGAAGGACGCTCCATGGGCCGATTCTATCTTGATGCCGAACATTTCCCCCTGGAAGACCAGATAAAGGGCCTAGCCGACGACGAACTCCTGGATTTCTGGGAAGAGACCCAGTTCGTGGAACGGGCCCTGGCCGACGTCGAGGACCAGATCCCCGAGGGCGGCCATGTGGAGTACGAACGGGTCATCCTGCGGGAGCTGATGCTGCGCACCTGCCTGCGCACCCTGGAACCCGGCCGCTGATCCAGCCGACCTCATCACCGTCCCCGCACCTTCCGCAGCATTTTGCCGCTTTTTTTCCGCCACCGTCTGGGTGTGACGCCCGCGCGCCGTGTCCCGCATACGAGACGCGGCCATGCCTATTCATACTTATTCTATAGACATTAGGAATGCCCTTTGCGCGATCCCGTGCCGATAATGAACCATTTTCTTCCCTTCGTCCTTGCACAGCTTTTTTTATCGTGTTATTTATTTCACAAATCTGGAAGCATGGAGGTAACATATGGCCGACTGCGAAATGATCGCCAAGTGTATTTTTTTCAACGACAAGATGGCCAACATGCCCGCTATGGCCGAAATGATGAAAAAGAAATACTGCCGCGGCGACAATACGAAATGCGCCAGATATCTGGTCTGCAAAAAGCTCGGCCGGGAAAAGGTTCCCGCCGACCTGTCCCCGGCCCAGACCGACCGGGCTCAGACCATCATGGCCTGATGCGCCGCCGCCCTGCACCGTAGGCCGCATGCAAAAAAAGCAAACGCCGCCCCCGGAGTGTCCGGAGGCGGCGCATTGTTATGGCGTATGGCGTTTTTCCGGCCTATTTGGGGTCCGGGCGGCCGATGCAATAGTAGACGAAGTTCAAAGCGGCCATGAGTTCGGGCGAATAGAGGTTCCGGCCATCAAAGACCACGGGCTCGGCCAGGGCCTTTTCAATGCGCGGGAAATCCGGATTGCGAAACTGGTTCCACTCCGTGACCACGGCCAGGGCGTCGGCCCCGTCCAGGGCCGCGTACTGCTCGTCCACCACGGCCAGGAGATCGTTCTCCGCGAAGTGGCGCTGGGTGTTGGGACCGGCGACCGGGTCGAAGGCCCGGATCTTCATGCCCTTGTCCGTCAGATCCCGAATCATCTCGAAGGCCGAGGCGTCGCGCACATCGTCGGTGTTGGCCTTGAACGCCAGGCCCCACAGGGCCAGGGTCTTGCCCGCAACCCCGCCGCGTACGGCGAAGTATTCCTCGATCTTGCGCGACAGCACGTGCTTTTGCCGGGCGTTGGCGTCATCCACGGAGGCCAGCACCCCGGGTTCGTAGCCGTACTGCCTGGCCGTGTCGATAAGCGCCTTGACGTCCTTGGGGAAGCACGACCCGCCGTAGCCGATGCCGGGATAGATGAACTGGTAGCCGATGCGGTGGTCGGAGCCGATGCCCACCCGCACCTCGCGCACGTCCGCGCCCACCAACTCGCACACATTGGCGATTTCGTTGATAAACGAGATCTTGGTGGCCAGCATGCAGTTGGCCGCATACTTGGTCATCTCCGCGCTGCGCACGCCCATGACGATGAGCTTGTCGCGGCTGCGGGCATAGGGTGCATACAGGGCCTTCAAAAGCTCGGCCGTGCGCACGTTGTCCGTGCCCACCACCACCCGGTCGGGCTTGAAGAAATCGTTGATCGCGTCGCCTTCCTTGAGAAATTCCGGATTGGACACCACATCGAACTCGATGTGTTCGCCGCGATTGCCGAGTTCCTCGTTCACCAGGGCGCGCACCTTGTCCGCCGTGCCCACGGGCACCGTGGATTTGTCCACGATGATCTTGTAGTCGCGCATGCCTGCCCCGATGTCCCGGGCCACCTGATAGACGTAGCTTAAGTCGCAGGAGCCGTCCTCTTTGGGCGGCGTTCCCACGGTGATGAACACGAACAGGGCGTTTTCCATGCCCTCGGCGATATTGGTTGTGAATTTCAGGCGTCCTTCGGAGGTGTTGCGCCGCACCAGTTCTTCCAACCCCGGCTCATAGATGTGAATGATGCCCTGGCGCAGATTCTCCACGATGCTGGGGTTGATGTCCACGCAGCAGACGTCGTTGCCCATTTCCGCAAAGCAGGCCGCACTGACCAGCCCTACGTATCCGGTCCCCACGATGCACAGATTCATGTGTCTTGCTCTTTGTTTCGAAGGTTGATGTCCAGGCCGAAACGGCCTTGGGACGGATTTTCGCCGCACGCGCGGTTACGCACATGTCCGCCGAGGGAAAAAACCGTGCTTCGCCATGTACAGGAATTGCACTCGCCGACACGGCCTTTACAACCCCCCGGGCCTCGCCTACACCGGAAAAAACGTATGCCGCCCATGGATTTCCCCCGGGGCGGCCCGTCATGCCGTCCGTGCGCCGCACAGGCGCGCAGTCGACGAGGTTCGTTGTCATCTGCAAGGAGAATACCATGCCGCATCTCGCCGTCAATGTCGATCACGTGGCCACCATCCGGCAGGCCCGCCTGGCCGCCGAACCCGATCCGGTCACGGCCGCCGCCCTGGCTGAAGTCTCCGGCGCGGCGGCGATCATCGTCCATCTGCGCGAGGACCGCAGGCACATTCAGGACCGGGATGTGGAAATCCTGCGGCGCACGGTCAAGACCCGGCTGCATCTGGAAATGGCCGCCACGCAGGAGATGGGGGGCATCGCCCGGCGCATCCTCCCCGACCTGGTGTGTCTGGTGCCGGAAAAACGCCGGGAGCTGACCACCGAGGGCGGCCTGGACGTGGCCGGACAAGAGGGCGCCCTGACCGCCTTCATCGTCCCCCTGGCCGCAGCGGGCATCGAGGTCAGCCTGTTCATCGACCCCGATCCGGCCCAGATCGCGGCGGCGGCCAGGACCGGGGCGGGCTACGTGGAGCTGCATACCGGAACCTACGCCGAGGCCAAGACCCCGGCCGCCCGGCAGATCGAATTCGACCGGCTTCTGGCCGCCCTGGATCAGGCCCGGGGCCTGGGCCTTCTGGTCAACATGGGGCACGGCCTGGACTATGCGAACATCATGGCCTTTGCCCGGGTGTCCGGGGTCAATGAATATTCCATCGGCCACGCCATCGTGGCCCGGGCGGTGATCACCGGCTTTCCCGAGGCCGTCTCGCGCATGGCGGACATCGTCTCCGGATTCGTCTCGTGAGGGGGGCGCGGACATGATCGTGGGACTGGGCCTGGACGTGGTGGAGCTCTCGCGCATTGCAAAGGCCCATGAACGTTTCGGCGAGGCCTTTGCGAAACGCATCCTGACGGCGGACGAAATGGCCGCCCGCACCGGCCGCGATCCCGTCCTGACCCTGGCCGGATGCTTTTCGGCCAAGGAGGCGGCGGTCAAGGCCCTGGGCACGGGGTTTGCCGACGGCATCACATTCCAGTGCCTTGAGGTGCTGCCCGACCCCCTGGGGCGTCCGGTCCTGCGCCTTTTCGGCCCGGCCGCCGCCCGGGCCCGGCAGATCGGGGCCACGGCCTTCCACGTCAGCCTGACCCACGACCGGGGCATGGCCGCCGCCGTGGTGGTGGCCGAGGGGCCGCCTCCGGCCCCCCGCATGGCCCAGGTGGCCTCGCCCTGCTCCGGCTGCGCCGGGGCCCCGGGCGGCCCGGACCTCCTGTCCCCCCTGCCGTCCTGCGGCCCGGACGCGGACCCCGGCCTGTGGCGCGGCCCGGGCGAACGCATCTTTCCCGATCCGGCCGCCAAACGACGCCATCCCGGCAGGCGTCCCCGGGGGCGATCCTCGTGAACACTCCCGCCGCACTGCCCCCAGGCAGCGTCGTCCACCTGCCCGCCCCGGCCGAGATGGCCGCCTGGGACGCGGCGGCCATGCAGGATTTCGGATTCCATCCCCATGTACTCATGGAGAACGCGTCCCGGGCGGCCTTCGCCGTGCTCGAAAAGGAGTACGGCCCCCTGGCCGGGGCCCGGGTCCACCTCTACGCCGGTCCCGGCCAAAACGGCGGCGATGCCCTGGCCCTGGCCCGGCTGCTGGCGGCGGCCGGGGCCAAGCCCCTGACGCTTCTGGCTCGCCCCAGATCCCGCTTCCGCAAATCCGCCGCCTACAACCTGCGTCTGGCGGAAAAGCTCGGCCTGCCCATCCGGCCCCTGTCCCGGGCCGGGCGCTCCATGGACGAACGCCCGGACATCCTCGTGGACGGACTGCTCGGCACGGGTTTTCGCGGCCCGCTTTCTCCGGATTTCGCGGCCTTTGTGGCGAAGATCAACGCCGCGTCGGGCAAAAGCCTCATTTTTTCCCTGGACATCCCCTCGGGCCTGGACGGATTGACCGGCCGCCCCGGCCCCGACGCCGTGCGGGCCACGGCCACGGCCACCTTCGAGGCCGCCAAGGCCGGACTTTTTCTGCCCCACGCCCGGCCCTTCACCGGCCGCCTGCATGTCTGCCCCATCGGCATCCCGGCCCAGATCAAGGCCGCCCATCCGGCCTCGTTTGCAGGCATCGCCCCGGGCATCATGGACCATGTCCCCGCCGCCTCGCCCCTCATGCACAAGGGCACGGCGGGCAAGGTCTTGGTCGGCGGCGGCAGCCCGGGGCTTTGCGGCGCGCCGCTTTTGTGCGCCATGGGGGCCATGCGGGCCGGGGCCGGACTGGTCACCGTGGCCTGCCCGGCCGGGATCGAGCCTGCGGTCAAGGCCGGTCGGCCGGAGATCATGACCGCCCCCCTGCCCGAGACCTCCCCGGGGGCGGGCTGGTCGGCGGACATGGCCGAGGCGGTACGCGACATGGCGACGGCGGCCGACGCCGTGGTCATCGGCCCGGGCCTTGGCCGCGGGGACGGGGGGGAGGCGTTTTTAGCCGGACTTTTTTCGCCCGGCCCCCTGTCCGTGCCCCTGGTGCTCGACGCCGACGCCCTGTTTTTCCTGGCCGATGTGCCGGACCTGGCGGCCCGGTTGGGGCCGCGCGCGGTGCTCACCCCGCATCCCGGCGAGATGGCCCGGCTTCTCAGGCTGTCCGTGGCCGAGGTGGAGGCCGACCGGCCCGGGGCGGCCCGGACCCTGGCGGCGCGCACCGGGGCCGTGGTCGTGCTCAAGGGACCGGGCACGGTCATCGTGGACGGTTCCCATGCGGGCTCGCCGGTCATCCTGTCGCCCCATGCCGCGCCAAACCTGGCCGTGGGCGGGTCCGGCGACGTGCTGGCCGGGGTTGTGGCCCGGCTTTTGGCCGCCGGGCGCTCCCCCTTGCTTGCGGCCTGCCTCGGGGTGTATTGGCATGGCCTTTGCGGGGAACGCCTTTCCCGGCGCTTCCCCCGGCGGGGGAACACGGCCGTGGACATCGCCGACGCCCTGCCCCGGGTGTTTCGCCACCCCCAACCATGAAAGAAGGACCAAGCATGCTCAAAGCCAAAGACGTCATGACCCGCGAGGTGATGACCGTCACCCCGGACACGGAAATATCCCAGGCCGCCCGCCTGCTTTTGGACAAGGGCATAAACGGCCTGCCGGTCGTCACCCCCCAGGGGGCGGTGGTGGGCATCCTGTGCCAGAGCGACCTGGTGGCCCAGCAGAAAAAGATCTCCCTGCCCTCGGTCTTCTCCCTGCTCGACGGATTCGTGCCCTTAAGCTCCATGAAGGATCTGGACCGGGAGATGGAAAAAATCACGGCCATGACCGTGGACTCGGCCATGACCCCCAAACCCGTCTGCGTCACCCCCGAGACCGGTGTGGACGAGGTGGCCACGCTCATGACCGACCGCAATTTCCACACCGTCCCGGTGGTGGACGGCGGAAAGCTCATGGGGGTCATCGGCATGCGCGACATCTTAAACGCCATCGTGAAATAGACGCCGCCCCATGCCTGCCGTCCCCACCGCCGTGGTTCTCGCGGAGGCCTCCCACACCGTGCGCCTGGGGGCCGTCGTGGGAACGGTCCTGAAAAACGCCCCGGGGGTGACCGTTGTGCTCTTGCGCGGCGACCTGGGATCGGGCAAAACCACCTTCATTCGCGGATTGGCCGAAAGCCTGCCCGGCGGCGACGAAGCCGAGGTGGCCAGCCCCAGTTTCAACCTGGTCAACATCTATCCCACCCAGCCGGAAGTGGTGCACATGGACCTCTACCGCCTGCACGGGGAAGAGGCCCGGGGGCTCTTCGAGGACAGCGCCGAATTCCCGGACGGACAGGCGTCCGGCATGACCGGCGGCCCAAGCCAGGCGGACACGGGGCGTGACCTTCCGGGGCGCATTCTGGCCGTGGAATGGGCCGAACATCTGCCCCAGGACTGCCTGGAACGCGACCATCTGGTCTTTTGTTTCAGGCCCGCTTTCGCGGGACGGATGGTGGAGATCAGCGCCCACGGCCCCGCGGGCGAGGCGCTTTTGTCCGACCTTGCGCCCCATCTGGAGACTTTTACGGGGACATTTTCCGGGGACGGCGGCCAAGGCCCCCCACCCGGCGACACGGACCCTCGGGACCGCGCCTGACGCGGCCCCGGCAACGCGGAGGAAGCATGCGTATATTGGTGCAAAAATACGGCGGCACGTCGGTTGCCGGGCTGGATCGCATGAAGCAGGTCGAGGCCCGGGTGAAAAAGGGCCTGGCGGAAGGCTTCAAGGTGGTGGTGGTGCTCTCGGCCATGTCCGGGGAGACCAACCGCCTTTTGGGTCTGGCCAGGCAGTGGTCCGCCAATCCGGACCTCTCCGAATGCGACGCCCTGGTGACCACGGGCGAGCAGGTCTCGGTAACCCTGTTCGCCATGCTGCTCAAAGACGCGGGCATCAAATGCCGCTCGGTCATGGGCTTCCAGATCCCCATCCTGACCAACAACAATTACGGCCGGGCCCGCATCCTGGAGATCGACAACGCCAAACTGCTGGACATGCTCAATGAGTTCGACGTGTTGGTGGTGGCCGGGTTCCAGGGGGTGAGCTGTCACGGGCGGCTGACGACGCTTGGGCGCGGCGGCTCGGACACCACGGGCGTGGCCCTGGCGGCGGCCCTTTCCGCCGACGTGTGCGAGATCTACACCGACGTCAAGGGCGTCTACACCACCGATCCCAACATGTGCTCCACGGCCCGCAAGCTGGACCGCATAAGCTATGACGAAATGCTGGAATTCTCCAGCATGGGGGCCAAGGTCTTGCAGATCAGGTCCGTGGAGTTCGCCAAGAAATACAATGTTCCTGTCCGGGTGCGTTCGACGTTCTGCGACGATCCCGGAACACTGGTCACCCAGGAGGATGAGCTGATGGAAGACGTGCTGGTTTCGGGCATCGCCTACGACAAGGATCAGTGCCGCATCACCGTATTCAACGTCATGGATTGTCCCGGCGTGGCCGCCGCCATCTTCAGCCCCATTTCCGATGCGGGCATCCTGGTGGACATGATCGTGCAGAACACCAGCCGCGACGGCCGTACGGACATGACCTTCACCGTCTCCCGGACCAATCTGGAAAAAACCCTGGAGATTTTATCCCGCGACAACAAGGACATCGGCGCGGTGGAAGTGCAGCACGATTTGAACGTGTGCAAGGTTTCGGTCATCGGCGTGGGCATGCGCAACCACTCGGGCGTGGCCTCCATGATGTTCACCTGTCTGCGCAACGAAAACATCAATATCCTCATGATCTCCACATCGGAAATCAAGATCACCTGTCTTATCGAGGAAAAGTATCTGGAACTGGCCGTACGCGCCCTGCACGACGCTTTCGGCCTGGACAGGGCGGGCGGTGACCGGGTCTGCTGATCAACGCTTGCAGATGCAGGCCGCACCCGGTACCATGTTAAAAAAACAGGGCGAAACGAGGACAGCGCGCCAGAACCGGGGAGAGACCGCCCGGTCGCGCTCTTCCGGTTGAAAGGACTGTGTTGTAACGCCGCAATCCCTTCCGTACCGCGTGCCGATGCACCCTTTTGTTTCAGGCTCTTTTTTTTAAACATGCTTTTTTTATACCGCACAGCGGAAAACGGCCCCTGCCGCCTCAGGTCGGGGCCGCCCGGCGGGCACACATCCTTTCACGTCCCGGCCCCCTCGGCCGGGACAGGGACGTAAAGCAGGCCATGGACAGGATCGACATCTACGATACCACGTTGCGCGACGGCACCCAGGCCGAGGACATCAACCTGACCACCGAGGACAAGATCCGGGTGGCGGCCAAGCTCGATGAACTGGGAGTGGCCTACATCGAGGGCGGCTGGCCGGGATCGAACCCCACGGACAAGCGGTTTTTCAAGGAGATTCGCAACTACGACTTAAAAACCGCCAAGGTGGCGGCCTTTGGCAGCACCCACAATCCCAAGGCCACCCCGGATGCCGATCCCAACCTCAAGGCCCTCCTGGCCGCCGAAACCGAGGTGCTGACCATCTTCGGCAAGTGCTGGGGCATCCACGTCACCGAGGCCCTGCGCACCACCCTGGAACGCAATCTGGAAATCATCGCCGGTTCCCTGGCCTATCTTCGCCCCCATGCCCGGGAGCTTTTTTTCGACGCCGAGCATTTCTTCGACGGCTTCAAGGCCGACCCCGACTACGCCCTGGCCGCCCTGGCCACGGCGCACAAGGCCGGGGCCGACGCCCTTGTCCTGTGCGACACCAACGGCGGCACCCTGCCCCACGACCTGGGCGAGATGGTGCGCGCCGTACGAGCCGCCCTGCCAGGGGCCGTTCTCGGCATCCACCCCCACAACGACTCTGGGCTGGCCGTGGCCAACGCCCTGGAGGGCGTGCGCCAGGGCGCGACCCATGTGCAGGGAACCGTCAACGGCTACGGCGAACGCTGCGGCAACGCCAACCTGTGCGCCATCATCCCCAACCTGGAGCTCAAGTTCGGCCGGTCCTGCCTGCCGGAAGGCCGTCTGCCGCTCCTGGCCCCGACAGCCACCTTTGTGGCCGAGGTGGCCAACCTGGCCCCGTTCTCCCGGCAACCCTACGTGGGAGATTCGGCCTTCGCCCACAAGGGGGGGGTGCATGTCAGCGCCGTGGCCCGCAATCCCCTGACCTACGAACACATTGATCCCGCCCTGGTGGGCAACCGGCGGCGGGTGCTGTTGTCCGACCTCTCGGGGCAAAGCAACATCCTGTTCAAAGCCCGGGAATACGGCTTCGAACTGGACAAAAACGATCCCTTCGTGCTGGAGCTTTTGACCACCATCAAGGAACGCGAGAGCAAGGGCTACGAATATTCGGCGGCCGAGGCCTCCTACGAGCTTCTGCTCAACCGGGTGTTGGGCCGGGCCCGCTCCTATTTCACGCCGATCCATTACCGCATCCTGGACGATCAGGCCTTCACCCGCGACGAACTGACCACCGAGGCCACGGTGATGATCAAGGTGGGCGGCAGTCTCAAGCATACCGCCTCCACCGGCCGGGGGCCGGTCAACGCCCTGGACCGGGCGCTGCGCAAGGCCCTCCGGGGTTTTTATCCGCGTATAAGCGAGATGCGCCTGTTGGATTTCAAGGTGCGGGTGTTGACCTCGGCCAATCGCGAGGAATCGGGCACGGCGTCGTACGTGCGGGTGCTGTGCCAGTCCGGGGATCAGAACCGGCGCTGGACCACGGTGGGGGTGTCCCACAACGTCATTGAGGCCAGTTGGCAGGCGTTGGAAGACTCCATCAATTACAAGCTGTTCATCGACGACAAGGACAAGTTGACCCGGGCGCTCCGGGGTTGAGGCAGAGCGGCGGTGCGAGTCGTCCAGCACCGCTGCGGCTGCGGTTAGAAAAACAGGATTCAGGGGGCGACGCCCCGAATGCCGGATGGGGCGTTCGGGGCGCTTCCACAGGGACGAGACATGGGCGCCATCCGTTTTCTCTTGGCCATTACCGTGGTCATCAACCACACCGGGCCGCTGTTCGGACTGGTTTTTACCGACGCCTATATTGCGATCAAGATTTTCTTTATCATCTCGGGTTTTTACATGTCTCTCATCCTGAGGGAAAAGTACGTTGGCCCCGGAAGCTACCGCCTGTTCATCACCAACCGGCTCCTGCGCCTGTTCCCGGCCTACTGGGCCATCCTGGCCCTGGCCGTGACGGTTTCCCTCTTTTTCCGGACATTTCTCGACTCATCGCTGTTGCTTGGCCCCTGGTTTGCTCGGCAGGAATTCCTCAACCCCCTCACCGCCGCCACCCTGATCCTGGCCAATCTGTCCATCTTCGGCCAGGACATCCTCTTCTTCATGGGGCTGGCCAAGGGAACCGGGGCTCTGTATTTCGACTCCAACGCCCTGCTTTCCCCCCAACCGGCCTGGTTTTTCCTCCTGATTCCCCAGGCCTGGACCCTCTCCCTGGAGCTCATCTTCTACCTCCTGGCCCCGTTTCTGGTGCGCCGCAGGCTGGCGTTGCTGCTGCTTTTGGCAGGGGCGAGTTTCGCCGTGCGCTATTATATCTATCGCGTGGAGCTGCCCATCGACCCCTGGGAGCAACGATTCTTCCCGGCCGAATTCGGGTTCTTCATCCTGGGCATCCTGTGCCACCGCTTCTATGCCCGGATCACCACCCGGGGCATGCGGCCCTGGCTCCCCCAGGCGGTGACCTTGAGCTTTCTCGGCTATCTGGCCATCTACCAGTTTCTCCCCGGCGGATTCGCCAAGGAGCTTCTCACGTACGCCCTGGCCATTTTCGCGCTCCCCTACGCCTTCGTATTCACCAAGTATGTGGGCTGGGACCGCACCATCGGCGAACTTTCCTATCCCATCTACATCTCGCACTGGCTGATCATCGTCGTGGTGCGCTACTTCTATCCCCAGTCCATGCTCCCCATCCTGTCCGTGGTGGTTTCTGTGGCCTTCTGCTTCGCCTTCAACGTCTTTTTTTCGGAGCGCATCGAGCGCTACCGGCAAAAACGCGTCCTGGCCGCAAGCTGACCCCCCCTGCCGCCTCGTCCACCCCTTTCCATCGCCCGGGGCTTGGGCTAGGGTATGGCCATCGTTTCACAATCCCAACGTTCAAACCCACGGGAGTTGTATATGGCCAAGATCGAGACGATTCTCTGCGCCCTGGATTTTTCCGAAGTCAGCCCCAAGGTGGCGGATTATGCGCGGCTTCTGACCGACGCCTTCGGGGCCAAACTGGTGGTGTTGTACGTGGCCCCCTCGCTCAACCAATATGTGGAGTTCCACGTCCAGGCCAGCTACATCGACAACTTCGTCCAGGGCATCGTGACCGGGGCCACGGAGACCATGGACGCCTTCTTGAAGGAACATTTCCCGGGACAAAACGTGGAAGGCCGGGTGGCCACGGGATATGCGGCCGAAGAAATCCTCAACGCCGCCAAGGACGTCAGGGCCGACCTGATCGTGTTGGGCACCCACGGCCGCAAGGGCATCGACAAGATCCTTTTCGGCTCCGTGGCCGAAAAGGTCATCAAAAGCGCTGTGGTTCCGGTCATGAGCATGCGTCCGGACCCGGAGAAATAACCCCCCCGGGGCGATCCGCCGCTTTGTCACCGCCGGGAGACCGGCGGTTTTTTTTGGTTCCGGGCCTGACCGGGGCGACATTCGCAAAAACGGTCAAGCGGCGTCCCTCGCGACCTGCTATCACCGCATCCATGGAGACACGTGTGGCACGAGACGACTACCGGAAGCGCATCAACCGGGTTTTGGCCTGTATGGAAGGCAACCTGGACGCGCTGCCCTCCCTGGACCATCTGGCCGGGCTGGCCCACTATTCGCCGCACCATTTCCACCGGGTGTTCACCGGCATGGTGGGGGAATCCCTGGCTGCCTACGCCAGACGGCTGCGCCTGGAGCGGGCGGCCATGCTTTTGGCCCGCACGGCCCGGCCGGTGACGGACATCGCGCTTGGCAGCGGCTACGACAGCCATGAGGCCTTCACCCGGGCCTTCAGGGCCCATTTCGGCGTCTCGCCCAGCGCCTACCGGGAGGCCGCCCGCCGGGGGCTGCCCCTGCCCGCATGCCCCGTGCCTCCGCCCACACCACAAGGAGACATCGCCATGGACGCAAAAATCGTTTTCTTCCCTGTTACGAAGGTGGCCTACGTGCGCCACGTGGGCCCTTACGCAGGCTGCCATGCGGCCTGGGAAACCCTGTGCGGATGGGCCGGGCCCAAGGGACTGCTCGGGCCGCAGACCCGGGTCATCGGGGTCTGCCACGACGACCCCGAGGTCACGCCGCCGGAAAAAATCCGCTACGATGCCTGCCTCACCGTGGGCGAAGGGGTGACGGCCGAGGGACCGGTGGGGGTCATGGACATCGGCGGCGGGGACTATGCCATGGCCCTGCACGAAGGGCCGTATTCCGGGCTGCACCAAAGCTACGCCACCCTGTGCGGCGTGGAGTTGCCGAAGCTTTCGCGGGAACCGGGCTACGCCCCGAGTTTTGAAATCTACGTGAACGATCCGACCACCACGCCGCCCAAGGATCTGCGCACGGAGATCTACATCCCGCTGCTGCCCAAGGCGTAATCCGCCCGAGAACGGAGAAACGGCCGGTGGCGCGAGCCCCCGGCCGCATGCCGCGCCCCTGGCACATCGCCTTTCCGTACCCTGCCATGCTCCGAAAGCCTCGCTGGCCACATCGCCACGCCTGGCATACGGCGGCGAGGGTTTGGCCTGCCGCCCAACCATGTCATCATATGTGTTGACAAAAGAACGTCACCATCTATGATGAATCCATGAACAGCGCGGAACTGAAGCGGTGGCTGGCCAAGCAAGGTTGCACCTTCGAGTCGCACCGTGGCGGGTCCGGTCATCTGACCGTCGTTCTCGGAGACAAGACGGCGCAGTTGCCCATGCACGGCCAGGGCAAGGAACTCGGAACGGGACTGGTCACAAGCATCCTGAAGCAACTCGGATTAAAATAGGAGAACGGCATGCTCATCTATCACGTCACCCTGACGCCGGATGACAATGGCGCCATACTCGTCGCCTGCCCTGATCTGCCCGAGGTGGCCACCTTCGGTGAGGATGGGCAAGACGCGCTTGGCTACGCCGTGGGGGCCATTGAAGAGGCCCTGGCGGCGCGGATAGCCCACAAAAAAGACATCCCTCTGCCGCAGAAGGAGTCGATGGGGCTTGAGACCGTGCGCCTGTCCACCCAGACAGGCCTCAAGGTGCTGCTCTATGCGACTATGCGAAAGCTGGGCGTCACCAAGGCGGAACTGGCTCGGCGCATGGGCATCGCCCGGCAGCACGCCGACCGGCTCCTGGATCTCAACCACGCCTCCCGTCTGGACGCGCTGGATGCCGCATTTCTGGCGCTGGGGCAGGAAGTGGCGATTTCTTTGCGCAGTCCGCAGGCGGCCTAGCCCTCCGAAGTCTCTCACGCTCCACGCAACACGCTCCCCGCAGCTTTGCCTGGAATAGAAAACGGCCGGTAGGCGCAAGCCCCCGGCCGTTTTATGGCTTGAAACCGCATTCGCGTTCATTCAAACGACAAAACCAGCTTCTTCCCCATCACGGCGGCAACCCGGTCCAGACTTTTTAAGCTCGGCCAATGCGCGGGGTCTTCCAGACGCCGCGCCGAGGGCCAGGAGGTGCCCAGGGCGCGGGCCACCTCGGCCAGGGACCGAGTACCGCGTGCGAACCGCACCAGAAGCGCCGCCTGGACCTTGGCGTCCGGGGCCACGGCATCCGCGTCCGGGGAGACTGCCTCCGGTCGCGGGATGTCATGCCCATTCTCGAGCTTGAAGGCCAGCATGCCCGACAAGGCCTCGATCGCATTGCACAGGGCCTCGTCGCGGGTCGGGCCTTCGGAGAAGACATCATCGAAATCCGGGAAACGGACGAAGAAGCCTCCTCCCGCCTCGGGTTCGAGCACCACGGGATACCGTATGTCCATGTGCGCAACTCCTATTTCAAATCCACGCCGGTTTGGCGTGCGATGGCGGCGAGGAGGCCGGGGCCAATATCCCTGGCGCCATGCACCGGAACCGGGACGGCGCGGCCGTCCTTGGCCATGATATGGTGGCTTCCGGAAATCCGGTCCAGTTTCCACCCGGCGGCTTTGAGCCGACGGAGCACGTCCTTTCCGTTCATAATAAATATATCCGGAATGATCTATCGTCAACGATTCATTTTGACTTCCCCGTCCCGCCAGGCATGGCCGAGACGAAGAGAGTGTGTTCCTCGCGGCGCAGGCGCGCCGACAGGGCGCGCCCGTTCATGGCCGTTCCCCGGCAAACGCCACGGCCGAAGACTTTCGCCTCCGGCCGTAGAAAACATCCCGCTCCCGGACGAACTTACAGCGCCTTGATGGTCTCGATCAGAAGCGACGTCACCTTTTCGGCGTTTTCCTTGAAGATGTGCACGATCTCGTCCCAGGTCACGGGCGGCTCGTCGGTCTTCCAGCAATCATAGTCCGTGGACATGGCCACGGCCGCATACGGCGTCCCGGCCTCGGCCGCCAGGCCGCATTCCGTGGAGATGCTCATGTTGATGACGTCGGCCCCCCACAGGCGGAACATGTTGGACTCGGCCCGGGTGGAGAAGCGCGGCCCCTCGATGGTCACCACCGTCCCCCGCTCGTGATGCCGGTAGCCGAGCTTTTTGCATCCGGCGATGAGCACCTCGCGCAGTTTCGGGGTGAACGGCTCGGCCATGGGGGTGTGCAGGGGCTCGTGGGGCTTGAAGTGATCGTGGAAGGACAGGCGGCGAAGCCGGGTAAAATCGATGAACTGGTCCAGGATGACCAGATCGCCGCGCCGGATTTCCTCGCGAAGCGATCCCACGGCAGTGGTGGCCAGGATGGCCGCGCACCCGGCCTCCTTAAGCGCCCAGATGTTGGCCCGGTAGTTGACCTGGGTGGGAGGGGCGGTGTGCTGGCGGCCATGCCGGGCCAGAAGCGCCACCTCTCGCCCGGCGATTGTGCCCACCCGCAGGGTGGAGTTGGGCGGCCCGTAGGGGGTGTCCATCTCCAGGTCCGTGGCGTTTTCCAGGATGTGGGGATCATCCAGGCCGCTGCCGCCGATGATGCCGATGCGCATGGGTTTTCCTTTGTCTTTCCCGCCCCTGTCGCGGCGGCCAGGCCGCGAGGACAGGGCGGACGGTCAATTGAAGATGCCCCGGGACGCCTTTTTGCGCTGCCGATCAGGCGCAGGAGGGCTTTTTGTCCGGCGTGCCCACATGCACCACGCTTTGCACGCTGTAGCCGTTCAGGCTGTCCTTTCCGTTTAAGAAATCCAGCTCCACCAAAACGCCCACCCCTGCGATTTCGGCCCCGAAGGTCTCCACAAGCTTCAAAACGCCCTTGAGCGTGCCGCCGGTGGCCAGGAGGTCGTCCACCACCAGCACCTTCTCGCCCCTAAGCACGGCGTCCTCATGCATACACAGGGTGTCGGTGCCGTACTCCAGGTCGTAGGTCACGCTCTGGGTCTTGTAGGGCAGCTTGCCGGGCTTGCGCACGGGCACGAATCCGATGCGCATCTTGTAGGCCAGGGCCGCGCCGAAAATAAATCCCCTGGCCTCGGCGGCCACGATTTTGGTGGGGTTGGCGTCGGCGAACCGGGCGGCCATCATGTCCACGGCGTGATGAAAGGCCTTGCCGTCGCCCAAAAGCGGCGTGATGTCCAAAAAAACAATGCCTTCCTTGGGGAAGTCGTAGATTTCACGAAGCAATGCGCGCAGATCCATGCTGCCTCCTTGTTCGGGGAACGTGCCACACAACCTTTGCGCTCCTATCGGGTTTGCCGCAACCCGTCAAGAATACGCCCGATTGCATCCCGGCGGGCAGCCGCGTAAGAGTCGGCCCATGAGAAACGATGCCCCCTTGCCCACCCCCTGCGACACCCTGGTCACCGCTTCCCACATCCTCACCCAGAACGCCGCCCGGGAGATCGTGACGGACGGGGCCGTGGCCATATCCGGCGGCCGCATCGCCGCCGTGGGCCCGCGCGCCGAACTGGCCGCCGCCTACGCACCCGCCGAAACGGTTTCCATGGGCCAGGCCTTGATCCTGCCCGGTCTGGTCAACGCCCACACCCACGCGGCCATGACGCTTTTTCGGGGCCTGGCCGACGATCTGCCCATCGCCGACTGGCTGCACAACCACATCTGGCCCGTGGAACGCCTGCTCACCCCCGAGGCCGTGTACCTGGGATCGCTTGTGGCCTGCGCCGAGATGCTGGCCAGCGGAACCACCTGCTTCGCGGATCTCTATTTTTTCTCCGACCAGACCGCCCGGGCCGCCGACGCCTTCGGCATGCGGGCCGTGGTCGGCGAGGGCGTGCTCGACTTCCCCACCCCCTCGGCCAAAACCCCGGCCGAGGCCCTGGACCTCTCCCGCGCCCTCTTCGATCATCTGCGCGGCCACCCGCGCCTGTCGGCCATGGTGGTGGCCCATTCGCCCTACGCCGCCTCGGACGCCACCCTCGCCGCCTGCGCCGACCTGGCCCGGCGGGAAAACGCCGTCTTCACCCTGCACGCCGCCGAGGGCGTCACGGAAAACGCCGACAGCCTGAAAAAAACCGGCAAACGGGTCATCCCCCATCTGCATTCCCTGGGGATTTTGGGGGAAAACTGCCTGCTCGCCCACTGCGTGCATACCGACGCCGCCGACCTGGACATCCTGGCCGCGACCGGAACCCGGGTGGCCCACTGCCCCAGAAGCAACGCCAAGCTCGCCTCGGGCACGGCCCCGGTCCCGGCCATGCGGCAACGGGGCATCCCCGTGGGCCTGGGCACGGACGGGGCGGCCAGCAACAACACCCTGAACCTTTTCGCCGAAATGAACGGCGCCAGCCTGACCTGCAAACTGGCCACCGGCGACCCCACGGCCTTCCCGGCCCGGGCCGCCCTGGACGCGGCCACCCTTTCCGGCGCAGTCTGCCTGGGCATCCCGGACATCGGGGCCATCGTCCCGGGCGGCCACGCCGACCTGGCGGTCCTGTCGCTTGCCCGGCCGAACATGGTCCCCTTTTTCGACGCGCCCTCCCAGGTCGTCTACGCCGCCTCCGGGGCCGAAGTGGTCCTGACCATGGCGGCAGGCCGCGTGGTCTACCGGGATGGCCGGTTCCCGGACATGGACGTTGCGGCCCTTTTCCGGGAGGCCCGGGACATGGCCGTGAGCCTGGCTGCAAAACGGCCTTGACAAGTCCGGTCAAATGAATAAAAGGGCCTGTTTCTCGCACAGACACGAAACAGACAGCAACGGACGCCCCGCGCGTCATTTTGCATGGAGGAAACCCATGTCCGCCCAGACCATCACCGTCAACGGCATCGAATGCCACCCCATCGTCGAGAAATGCCAGGGCTGCGAACGCACCAAGGAAGTGGACGGCGTCAAGTACTGCGCCAGCTATCCTCTGCCCGAACGCAAGTGGGCCCAGAAGGTGTGCAATTTCGCCACCCACATGAAGCTTGAGATCGACAAGGGCGGCAAGGTCAACGTCAACCCCTTGAAGGCATCCAAGCGCGCCGCTCGCGGCCGGTAGCCCACGCTTCGGGACTGCGGTTTCGGAAATGCCTCCGGCGGCCAAAGGGGCACGGCCCCTTTGGAATCCCCGACCGGGGAAAACCCTGTGCTTCGCCGTGTGGCCCGAGGGCGGCCCGCGCGCAGCAGGATTTCACGCCGGGGGAACCATCTGGTTCCCCCGGTTTTTTGGCGTCCCCGCGTCTGCCCAAAACGGCCTTGCGAACGCACGCAGCCAGGCGTCGCCTTGGACACAGTCGGTAAGCCGTTCAAAATCGCCCCTGGCTTGGGCCTTACGGTCTCACGCGGCCAGGAGGCGTTGCCTTGGACGCGCCAACCGGCTATCCTGGCGCATCCCCTCGCCGGGCACGGGGCCGCGCCCCACCGGCCAACGCCATCCCCGAGGTTTTCATGCTCGATACCGTGCTCGACTTCCTGGACGCCCAACGCGACGAAATCATCGCCCTGCAACGCCGCATGACCGCCATCCCGGCTCTGGGACCGCTCAATGGCGGCGACGGCGAACGCCGCAAGGCCGACGATCTGATCCTTTACCTGAAAAGCCTGGGACTGCCCGAGGCCCGGGAACTCAGCGCCCCGGACGACCGCGTGCCCTGCGGCCACCGCCCCAATCTGGCCGTGATCATCCCCGGCGCGGACACCTCCCGCACCTTCTGGACCATCTCCCACATCGACGTGGTGCCCCCGGGCGACCTGTCCCTGTGGGACAGCGACCCCTACGAACTGGTGGTGGACGGCGACATCCTCCGGGGCCGGGGCGTGGAGGACAACCAGCAGGCCATCGCCGCCTCGGTGATCCTGGCCAAGGCCCTTTTGGAAAAGGGCGTCACCCCGCCCATAAACTATGGCATGCTGTTCGTCGCCGACGAGGAGACCGGCAGCAAGCACGGCCTGGACTACGTTGCGGCCAACCACCCGGAGCTTTTTTCCAAAAACGACCTCTTCCTGATCCCGGACTTCGGCCGCCCCGACGGGGAGATGGTGGAGGTGGCCGAAAAAAGCATGCTGTGGCTCAAGTTTTCGCTTTTCGGCAGGCAATGCCACGCCTCCACCCCGGACGAGGGCAGAAACACCTTCGTGGCCGCCTCCGACCTGGCGCTGAGGCTGCTCTCCCTGCACGAGACCTTCCCGGACCAGGACGCCCTTTTCGCGCCGCCGCACTCCACGTTTTCGCCCACCAAAAAAGAGGCCAACGTGGAGAACATCAACACCATCCCCGGCCGCGACGTCTTCTACATGGATTGCCGGGTGCTGCCCGTCTACGACCTGGACGACGTGCTGGCCGCCGTGCGCGACATCTGCGCCGCCGTGGCCGAGGCCCGTGGCGTGGAGATTCAAATCGACATCGTGCAAAAAGAGCAGGCCGCCCCGGCGACTCCTGTGGACAGCGAGATCGCGACCCGGGTCATGGCCGCCATCCGGGCCGTTTTGCACAACGATCCCAAGCCCATGGGCATCGGCGGCGGCACCGTGGCCGCCTTTCTGCGCCGCCGGGGATATCAGGCCGTGGTCTGGTCCTGCCTCATGCACAACGCCCATCAGCCCAATGAACAATCGAGCATCCGTATGACCATCGCCGACGCCAAGGTCATGGCCCGGGTGCTCCTTAACGCATGACCGGAACCCCCCCCTTTCCCGAGCGCTTCGATCTGGTGGTGGTGGGCGCGGGGCACGCCGGATGCGAGGCGGCCATGGCCGCCTCCCGCCTGGGCCTTTTGACCCTGCTTTTGACCATCAACGTGGACCGCATCGGGCATCTGTCCTGCAACCCGGCCATCGGCGGCCTGGCCAAGGGCCACATGGTGCGCGAGATCGACGCCCTGGGCGGCATGATGGGCCTGTGGGCCGACGCGGCAGGCATCCAGTTCCGCACGCTCAACACCCGCAAGGGCCCGGCCGTGCGGGCCACCCGGGCCCAGATCGATCGCGACGCCTACCTGCGCGTGGTACGAAGCGACATCTTCGCCCAAAAAAACCTGTGGGTCGTCCAGGACACGGCCCAGGACATCCTGACCGAAAACGGCCGGGTCTGCGGCCTGCGCACGCTTCTGGGCCAGACCTTCGCGGCCCGGGCCGCGTGCCTGACCACGGGCACGTTTTTGCGCGGCCTCATCCATGTCGGCCTGGACCATTTTCCCGGCGGCCGCCTGGGCGACCCTCCCGCCACCGGCCTTTCGGCCAGCCTGGCGTCGCTTGGGCTGTCGCTTGGCAGGCTCAAGACCGGCACCACGCCGAGGCTTCTGGCGGCCAGCGTGGACTTTGACAAGACCACGCCCCAGCCCGGCGACGACCCGCCCCCGGGGTTCAGCTTCCACGGCAAAGGACCGGTCCTGCGCCAGGTTCCCTGCCACCTGACCTACACCAATGCGGCGGCCCACGCCGCCATCCGGGAGGGTTTCGACCGCTCGCCCCTTTTTACCGGGGTCATCCAGGGCACAGGCGCCCGCTACTGCCCGTCCATCGAGGACAAGGTGGCCCGCTTCCCGGACAAGGAGCGGCATCAGGTCTTTATTGAGCCCGAGGGGCTGGAGAGTCCCGAGGTCTATCCCAACGGCATCCCCACCAGCCTGCCCTTGGACGTGCAAAAAAAGATGCTGGCGGCCATCCCGGGCCTGGAAAAGGCCCAGATCGTGCGCCCGGGCTACGCCATCGAATACGACTTCGTCTTTCCCACCCAGCTTGCCCCCACGCTTGAGACCAAGGCCGTGCCAGGGCTCTATCTGGCCGGACAGATCAACGGCACCTCGGGCTATGAGGAGGCGGCGGCCCAAGGGTTGTGGGCGGCCATCAACGCCTTTTGCGCCCAGACGGGCCGCGCGCCGTTTTTGCCCGGCCGGGAGGCGGCCTACATGGCGGTCCTGGTGGACGACCTGGTGACCAAGGGCACCACCGAACCCTACCGCATGTTCACCTCCCGGGCCGAGCACCGGCTGCTCCTGCGCGAGGGCAACGCCGACGCCCGGCTCACCCCGCTTGGCCGCGAACTGGGGCTGGTGGGCGACGCCCACTACCGGGCCTTTGAGGAGAAAATGCGGGCCGTGGCGGCCCTGTCGGCGGCCATGGCCGCCACGCGGGTGCGCCTTGACGAGACGCCCCAGGCCCTGCGCGACAAAATCGGCCCCACGGAACTGAAATCGGCCCTTCTCGCCGAGCTGGTGCGCCGTCCGGAAATCGAGATCGCCGATGTGCTGCCGCTGGTTCCGGGCATGGCCGGGAGCGCCCCGGAGGTGTGCGTCGAGGTGGAGACGGGCATCAAGTACGAGGGATATCTCAAGCGCCAGGAGGAACTGGTGTCCCGGGCAGGTCGCCGGGAGGCCTCGCCCATCCCGCCCGACCTGGATTATGCGGCCATCCCCGGGCTCTCCCGGGAGGCCGTGGAAAAACTCACCCGGGTGGCCCCCCTGACCCTGGGCCAGGCCGGACGCATCTCGGGCATCACCCCGGCCGCCCTGTCCTGCATCGAGATTCGCCTAAAAAAGCTTGGGCTCGCGTAGCTCCGCGCGTCACCCTCCGGCAGGGAGCCATCACCGATGGCCCCGATTTCGTCCTGCCGTCAGCCATCCGGCACGAAGGCGCACAGGGCCTTGGCCAGCACCCCCAGCAAATCCCTGTTCCGGCAGTTGTAGCGCAGTTCCATTTCCTTGAGATACAATGGAAACTGCACGGGCGGCAGGCCCCGCACACGCCCCAGGCGTTGTTTCACCAGGCCCCAGAAGTCCGTGGCGTCCAGGGGAAGCCGTTTGTCCTCGTGGCGGACGAGGTCCGTGGGCCACAGCGAGGGGCCGCAGCAGGCCATGGCCAGATAATTGCGGTACGGCGCGGTATAGACCACGCGCCCGAAGCTGGCGGTCCTGAGGCGAAAATTGCACTTGAAAAGCAGCAGTTCCTCCGGCGTAAGCTCCGGCAGGGTGTCGCAAATCACCACCCCCCCCACATCGATGATACCGAAGACCGGGGAATCGCGCATCGCGCTTTCCGGACGTTTGCCTCCAGGCCCGGCCCACACCCCGGCCCGGTGCAAGAGCGTCGCGTCCAGGGCCTGGGCCACGATGGCCCGTCGCACAATGTCCTGCCCCTTGAGCACCGTGGGGTAGCTGACGCGCAACTGCGCGGCCATGTCCCTCGGGGGCACCTCCAGTTCGAACAGTTTGAGGAACCACAGCCATTGCCGACAGTCGAAGGCGCAGGAATTCAGGAAACGCCGACTGAAATCATGAAAGGTGTAGCAGCAACGCGAACATCGCCTGCGCCCCCCGGAGACCCGGTACAATTTGCGCTCCCGGCACCTGGGGCAAAACCGCTGATGGTTTTTCCAGCAAAAATCCAAAAAGAACCGGCGAGCCGCCTGCTTTGAAGAAACCAAATCATTAAAGCCGATTACGTCCATATCGTCACTGCTTTTCCGGTTCCCGTCCGGCCACTTCTTTGTGTCAAATTCTCCATATGGATTCCCGGCGACCAACCCGCCGCACCCGCCAAGGCGGCTTCCCCGCCCGATCCGCCGACCCCGTGCGATGCTGGCCCCGGACAGCCCCGACCTGGACAAACGGCGGACGCCCGTCACCCGGAAACCGACAGGGATGCGGCGGCGGGGACTCCGCGTCCACGGGCCGTCCCCGGGCAATCCGGGCGGGATTGTGCCAAACCGTCGAACTGTCATCCCGGCCAGTCTTGTCCGGCACGGGCGGAAGCGACTACAGCCCACATATCACGGAAATCCCGACATCGGTGACGCCGACTCCATGGCCGCCGCACTGGGAGGGAATGCATCTGTTTTCAAAATGACCCTGATCGTCCGTGCCTATAGGGCCATGCCTGAAGGAGGTCAACACCATGTCTCTCAAAACCACCATCCGCCTCCACCTCTGGTTGGAAACCGGGGACACCATGGTCTTCGGCATGGGGCGGGTCCAACTGTTGGACTTGATCGAGCGCCACGGCTCCTTGCGCAAGGCGGCCGCGGCCCTTGGCATGTCCTACCGGGCCGCCTGGTGCAAGCTGCGGGCGACCGAGCAGGCCCTCGGCGTCAAGCTGGTGGAGGCCCAGGCCCACAAACGCGAGGGGTGTCGGCTCACCGCGCAGGGCCAGGAGTTCCGGGAGCGGTTCCGGCGCTGGTTCGACGAGGTGGAAAACTGTGCCCTGACCCGGGCCGAGCGGCTTTTTCCCTGGCCCGTGGCCGGGTTTTTCGAGGAGCGGGAGCCGGAAGCGCCCCTGCCCGCGCCCCCGCCCCGGGGCCTTTCCGTCACGGCCCCCTGAACCGCAGCGCACCGCTTTCCGGTCAGGGAAGCAGCCGTCCGGCCAGGGGTCATCCCCGACATCGGCCCGGGAATCCTCCCGGGCCTTTTTTTGTCCAATCCCGCCAGAATCCGCGACCACGCCGACGGCGCACGCATGCCGCATGGCCCGCGTTGACGGAATCCGCACCAGAGACTACAGGTTTCCATATTCGTCTGCGATGGACGTAGCGTCACGCACACTTCCCCACACAGGATTCGGCATGCCCGTTCCCGCCACGAAATATACCGACCTTATCCACGCCGTAAACGACATCGTCACTTCCGGCAGGCGCGACGAGGTCGCACTCATGCGAATCCGTCGACAGGCAGAACGTCTTCTGGACGCAGACAGGATTGGAGCGTTGACGGTGCTCGGCGCCGTGGCCGGACTTCTGGGCGACGAAAAGACCATGCATGCCCGACATCTGGCCGTGCTGGAACTGACGGACGGCAGCTATGAAGCCCTATACAACTACGCCAACACCCTGGGCTGGGCGGGCAACTTTTCCAGCACCCTGGCCATGGCGAAGCAGGCCTACGAGGCCTCCCACGACCCAGCCGCCCTGGACCTCATGATCATCGCCGCACATGCCCTGGGTCTGGCCTCGCTTTTCCGTACGCTGTGCGCCCAGTGGCTTGAATCGACCGGCCGCCCGCATGAGTTGGAGACCGGGGAACCGCCTGCCGGGCACATCCGCGACTCCGTCATGGCCCGCCTCGAAGACGACATGTCCCGGAACGCGGAGCTATGGACACGCCTTTCGAATGTGTGACGTTGGCCGAGATCGTCGAGGCCAACCGCAGGCTGATCACGCGCTTCGGCGGGCGGCACGCGCTGATGCAGCCCGGCTCCCTGGAGCATGCCCTGGCCCGGGTGCATGGCGTGATCCCCGGCGATCCCGACCTTCCCACGACCACGGCCAAGGCCGCCTTCCTGTGCCTGCGTCTGGCCCAGGGCCACTTCTTTTTTGACGGCAACAAACGCACCGCCTTCTGGACCTGCAAGGCCACCCTGCATCTCAACGGATTTAACCTCTCCCTCGACACCGGCGATGTGGTGGGGCGCATGGTGAGCATGGCCCTCAAAGAGATGGACGTCGCCGCCGTGGAGTGCTGGCTTCTGACCGGCCTGACGCGACGCTGACCAGCCCGCTTGCCAGCCCGGATTACGGCCTATTCCCCCCGCCGTGCCCCCTCATGACGTCTCGTATCACGTCCTCGAAATCCGCCCCCGCGAATTTCACGGCGTTCATCGCCTGAGTCCATCCCGCATGCCGGTGGCAGGTCGGGTCGGCGGTTGCGCCGTCCGGCCAGGGGCCTGCTCAGGCTTCCCGCCCCTCCCTGCTCCTGTGCGCCAGCGCCTCCCCCCTCGACGGCCTGGCGCGGCCCCCTCCCTTTGCTCCTGCCAGCAGCGGATATGTATTAAACATAATACATATAACTATCGGAAATTATTGATAAAATCATTGACGCACCCTCCCTGCGCCGCTATTGAAACCAAAGGGATGCCTCCCGCCGCCTGACCATGGTCGTCATGCCGGATGGGGATGCGCCACACGAGAGACTGTGAAAACAAGGAGGCTGCCATGGGACTGTCGCGTCGAGGGTTCCTGAAAGTGACCGGAGCGGGTGTCGCGGGATTGGCGCTCGGCCGGTTGGGGATCGATCTGGCCCCGGTTTCGGCCTACGCCGCGGGGCTGAAGATCGACGGCTGCAAGGAATTCATCTCCATCTGTCCATTCTGTTCCTGCGGGTGCAACACCCTGGTCTATTCCAAGGACGGCAAGATCATAAGCATTGAGGGCGATCCCGATTATCCCATCAGCGGGGGAGGCCTGTGCGCCAAGGGCGCGTCGCTCAAGTCCCTGCACACCAGCCCCGAGCGCCTGACCAAACCCCTGTACCGGGCCCCGGGCAGCGACAAGTGGGAGGAAAAGCCCTGGGACTGGATGATGGAGCGCATCGCGGCCCGCATCAAGGAAACCCGCGACCGCGACTTCAAGGAGAAAAACGCCGCCGGGCAGGTGGTCAACCGGGTGGAGTCCATGTTCCACCTGGGTTCCTCCCAGGTCTCCAACGAAGAGGCCGCCGTGCTGCACCAGATGGTCCGGGCCTTGGGGATCGTGCACTTCGACCATCAGGCCCGCATCTGCCACAGCTCCACCGTCCCGGCCCTGGCCGAATCCTTCGGGCGCGGGGCCATGACCAACCACTACACCGACATCGGTAACGCCGACGCCATCCTGATCATGGGCTCCAACTGCGCCGAGCACCATCCCATGACGTTCAAGTGGGTGATAAAGGCCAAGGAGAAGGGCGCGGTGGTGATGCATGTGGACCCCAAGTTCTCGCGCACCTCGGCCCGCAGCACCTTCCATGTGCCTATCCGCTCCGGTACGGACATCGCCTTTTTGGGCGGCATGGTGAAATACATCCTGGAAAAGAAGAAGTACTTCGAGCAGTACATGATGGAGTACACCAACGCCTCGTTCATCGTGGGCGAGAAGTTCTCCTTCACCGACGGCCTGTTCTCCGGCTTCGACCCAAAGGGAAAAAAATACGACAAGTCCGCCTGGGCCTTCGAAAAAGACGAGGCCGGACTTCCCAAGCGCGACACCACTCTCAAGCATCCGCGCTGTGTCTACAACCTGCTCAAAAAGCACTATGACCGGTACGATACCAAGACCGTGTCCTCGGTCACCGGCGTGTCTGAAAAAGACATCCTACGGGTCTACGAGGCATATACGGCCACCGGCCGCCCGGACAAGGCCGGGACCGTGATCTACGCCCTGGGCTGGACCCAGCACAGCGTGGGCGTACAAAACATCCGCCTCTCGGCCATGGTGCAGTTGCTTTTGGGCAATATCGGCATCGCAGGCGGCGGTATCAACGCCCTTCGCGGCGAGCCCAACGTCCAGGGCACCACGGACCACGCCCTGCTCTACGGCTACCTGCCCGGCTACCACAACGTGCCTACGGCAAATCTCCAAACGCTGGAAGAATATCTCAAGGCCGAAACGCCCGTGACCAAGGATCCCAAGAGCGTCAACTGGTGGAGCAACCGCCCCAAGTACGTGGTCAGCCTGCTCAAGTCCTGGTACGGGGACAACGCCACCAAGGAAAACGGCTTCTGCTATTCCCTGGTGCCCAAGCTCGATCCGGGCATGGACTGCTCGCACCTCTACATCTTCGACCGCATGTACAAGGGCCAGATCAAGGGCGGAACGATCTTCGGCCACAACCCGGCCCAGAGCATCCCCAACACCCACAAAGTCAGAAAGGCCCTCAACTCCCTGGACTGGCTGGTCATGGGCGAGGTGTTCCACAACGAGACCACGGACAACTGGCATGCCCCGGGATTCGACCCCAAAAACGTCAAGACCGAGGTGTTCCTTCTGCCCTCGGCCTACCGGGCGGAGAAGGAAGGCACCATCTCCAACAGCGGCCGCTGGCACATGTGGCACTACAAGGCCGCCGAACCCCTGGGGCAAAGCCGCAACATGGGCGAGATGTTCGTGGAGATCATGAACCGGGTGCGGGCGCTGTACGCCAAGGGCGGCACATTCCCCGACCCCATCCTGAAGCAGGACTTTCCCGAGACCTTCGACGCCGACGCCGTGGCCAAAAAGTGCAACGGCTGGTTCACCAAAGACGTCACCATCGGGGACAAGCAGTACAAAAAGGGCCAGCAGGTTCCGGGCTTCGCCCAACTGGCCGACGACGGCTCCACCGTGAGCATGTGCTGGGTCTACTGCGGCGGCTACCCCGAAGCGGGAAACCTGGCCAAGCGCCGCGACCTGGCCCAGACCCCCATGCAGGCCAAGATCGCCATGTTTCCGGGATTCGCCTGGGCCTGGCCCATGAACCGCCGCGTGCTCTACAACCGGGCCTCGGTGGACCCAAACGGCAAGCCCTACAATCCCGAGCGTGTGGTCATCGCCTGGGAGGACGGCAAGTGGGTGGGCGACGTGCCCGACGGCGCGGCCCCGCCCATGGCCATGGACAAGGGAACCTATCCCTTCATCATGACCACCGAAGGCCGCTCCCAGCTTTACGGCCCCGGGCGCGCCGACGGTCCCTTCCCCGAGCATTACGAACCGGCCGAGACGCCGCTTACGGTCAATCCCTTCTCCAAGCAGATGAACAACCCCTGCATGAAGGTCATTGAAAGCGACATGGACAAGTTGGCCAAAAACGCCGACCCCCGGTTCCCCATCGTGCTCACCAGCTACAGCCTGACCGAGCACTGGTGCTCCGGCTCCGAGACCAGGAATGGCCCGGCCCTGCTTGAGGCCGAACCCCAGCAGTACATCGAGATGAGTCACGAACTGGCCAAGGAAAAGGGCATCGCCAACGGCGACGTGGTGGATGTGGAGAGCCTGCGCGGCACATGCCAGGCCGTGGCCATGGTCACGGTGCGCATCCGGCCCTTTACGGTGGCGGGCAAGACCCTGCATCTGGTGGGCATGCCGTTTGCCTTCGGCTGGACCAAGCCCAAGTGCGGAGATTCGATAAACCGGCTGACGGTTTCGATAGGCGATCCCAACACCACCATCCCGGAATACAAGGCCTGCCTGGTGAACCTGCGCAAGGCGGAGAAGGTGACCGAACTCTAAGGCGCGACGACGCCGCATGACGCAACCCGGGGCGGTGAAAAACCGCCCCGCCACGCAAGCCAAGGAGAAGCGAAATGCCCAAGGCGTTTCTTATCGATACCACACGGTGCACGGCCTGCCGGGGATGCCAGGTGGCCTGCAAGGAATGGAAGAATCTGCCGCCGGTGGCCACCAAGCAGACCGGCACGCACCAGAATCCTCCCGATCTGACCCCGTTCAACTTCAAACTGGTGCGCTTTAGCGAGCACCTCGATGGCGGCGTGGTGTCCTGGTACTTTTTCCCGGACCAGTGCCGCCACTGCCTCGACGCCCCGTGCAAGATGGCCGCCTCGGACCCCGAGGCCATCATCCAGGACGCCGACACCGGGGCCGTCATCTATACGGACAAGACCGCCAAGGAAGACTTCAACGTCATCCGTGGCGCCTGTCCCTACGACATCCCGCGCCAGAATCCGGACACCAAGGCCCTGGTCAAGTGCGACATGTGCATCGACCGGGTGAAGGCCAACATGCTGCCCATGTGCGTGAAAAGCTGCGCCATGGGGGCCATGAACTTCGGCAGCCGCGAGGAGATGCTCGCGCTCGCCGAAAAGCGCCTGGCCGAGGTCAAAAAGACTGCGCCCAAGGCCCAGCTCTTAAATCCCAAGGACGTGGCCGTGATCTACCTGGTGGCTGACGACCCCAAAAAGTACTGGAAAAACGCCATGGCCCAGGCGCCGTCGCCGCTGACGCGCCAGCAGTTCCTGGCCAAGGCCTTCTCGCCGATCCGGAGTATTACCCGCTCCATCTCCGGCTAAGAGCGGACTCCTTCACACCCCGCGCGGACGCCCGTCACCCTCGGGAGCGTCCGCGCGGGACTTCCGCGAACAGGCGGGGGGGGAAGAAGCCTCCGGCGGCCAAAGGGCCTGAGCCCTTTGGAATCCCATAACAGGGACGGGCTGTTTGCGAACGCCTCCAGGAATGGCGCGCCCGCGTGTTTCACCCAATTTTTTTTCAGGAGAAGCCTATGACGTCCGACTGTTCATCCGGCTGCGAAGCCTCGCGGACCATCCGCGCCGACGCCGCCCGCCTGGGCCGCGAGATTGTATCCCTGACGCCCCTTCTGGACGCCTTTGTCCCGCTTCTGGCCGAACAGGCGGAAATCCAGTCCACAGCCTCGGGATGGACCGGCGATCCGCCCGTCTTCGACCCGGAGGTTTTCTGCCAGGGCAGGCCCCTTCTGGCCGATAGCGGATTCCAGAATGTCGCCCCCGACATCCCCGGTGCGGCAGCCCGCCTTTTGCCGGTCATGGCCAGGTGTTTCCCAGGCCTGGCGGGCGACATCGACGCACTGGCCCAGGCCTTGGACGCCGACCCCGGCCGTGCGGCGGCCGAGCTGATGCACATGGCCTGCGGCGACTGTGGCGAACCGCTCCGGGGCGTGGCCCCGGACACGGCGTATTTCCTGGCCCGGGAGTGCGTGCGACCTCTGGTGCGGCGTCAGGCCGAGACGCTTTCCCCGCTTTTCGCGGAGCTGCCCTGGCGATTCACGACGTGCCCGGTGTGCGGCGGACACCCGGATTTTTCGTGGTTCAAAAAGGTCCGTGACGATGCGCAGTACATCACCGGGCACGGCGGCCCGCGTTTTCTGCGTTGCGCCGACTGCGCCGCCTGGTGGCGTTATAAGCGAATTTCCTGCCCGGGCTGCGGCAACGAGGAGCCCTCGCGGCTGTCGTTTCTGCACAGTCCCGAACGTCCCTACGAACGGGTGGACCTGTGCGAGGAGTGCCAGACGTATGTGCCCTGCCTGGACACCACGGACATGATCCACATCCCCCATCCGGACGTGGCCGCCCTGGCCATGCTGCCCCTGGAAATGCTGGCCCGGGATCGGGGATACCGGCCCCTGGCGGCGCTGCCCTGGAGCCTGGTCCTGCCGGACGCCTCGCGCGCCGCCTGAGATCGCCCCCCGGTTTCGGGCAGGCGCAACACTGCGGCGTCCGCCGCAAGCGGGCTGGCGTAGCTGCGCGCCTTCAGCAGGCGGCCCGGGACCGCCGTCCCATGGCCAGATAGACGGCGGCCTCGGGAGAGGGATGCAGGGCCTCGGCCCAGTGCAGATACAGGGGGCGAAGCACCCGCGAGAACAGGGAGGCGGCCGTGGCCTGTCTGGCCGCGATCAGGCCTGCAAAGGGCCGATGCCCCTGGATGAAGTCCACCAGGGCGGCGGCCCGGTGCTCGGGACGATGGCGGGAACGCACCAGGGCCTCCCCTGCGGCGGCCACCCGCTCCCGGCGCGGCGCGTCGGCCAGAAGCCCCGCCGTCAGTTCGGCCACGGCCCGGACATCCATGGGGGGATAGGTGAACAGGTGTTCGCCCGGGGTAAACAGCTCGGACTGGCCGTGCCCCACCTCGGGGGTCAAAAGGCACGCCCCGCAGGCCAGGGCCTCGAAGACCCGGAAGTTGAGGTCGCCGCCCTCGGCCACGTTGAGCACCAGCTTTGCCGTGGGGAACAGGTCGCGGTACGCCCCCCGGGTGACGCAAAGCCCCGGCACGAGCCGTCCCAGTTCGGCCAGGAAGGCATGCCGCCCGGGGGTCAGCACGGGATCGACCTTGCCCACGAACAGGAGGTCGTGGATCTTCGGCGCATCCTTCGGACGATCCTCCTGGCGTGGGAAGGGCGGCAGCCACATGACCCGCTCCGCCCCCAGGCGGGAGACAAACCGGGGCAGGTGGTCGCGAAGGCTCACGGCGCAGAGGTCAAACGCCTGGGCATAGTCCGGATACCAGGCGTGGATATGGCTGTCCACACAGTAGAACACCGTCAGGCAGGGATAGCGTTCGAGGCCCGAAAACGGAGGAGGGCCGGACTTGTCGGAATAGACGATCACCTCCGGGGCGAACCCAGCCAGCCGGACCACGTCGTCAAAAGAGAGCACCTGCAGCGGGTCCAGGGGCACGACGGCCACCCCGGGACATACGGCCCGCATGCCCGCATCCAGGGGATGCCGTCCGACCCAGGCGATGCGCAGGGTCTCCATCGCGTTCCACCTCCCGCAACCGGGCCGGTCGTCCGGCCACTGCATTTGTACCCATCTCCCTGACCATTCGCCATTTTTTCCCGAAAAACAAGGTGTTCTTCCCACACCAGACACCTTCCCGGCCTGCAAAACGGATTTCTCCATGCGCCGTCAGGCATTTCCCCAAATCGACCACTCTTGAAGCAGCGGCCGCTCCCGGCTCCTGGCGCATTGTTTCCTCTGTCCGGGGCAAACGGCACGGAAGGGGAACGCCACGCCTTGCCTGCCCGGGCGGCGCTAAAGGGGTTTTTCCGCACACGGCATGGTGCGGCACCGTTCGTTTTGGCTTCGGGGTGCGGTTTTGTTTTCATGCCGGCCCGGCCCGGCGGAATTATTTCGTATCGCCGACCGCACGGCAGCACAAACCCCTTGCCGGTCCACATCTTTTGCGCTAGGGGGGAAGTGTTCGCCCAAGATCGTGTCGTCTTCCCGGTGGTCGCGGAATGGCGGCTGATAGTGAGCGCGATCCGATCCTTCAGATGTCCACGGCAGCGAGGCCGCCCGCCGCGTGTATCATCCGCCGCATGAACGGAATTCCGACGTCCGACAAGCCGCCTGGTCGCGGTATACCCGTTTCGCTGCGAGTCTGCGGCAGTCTTCGTCCGTGGCTTCTGAGCCAATGCCTTGAGAAAAGGGAGTCTTTCACTCATGTCCAAGAACATCTATGTCGGCAACCTGCCCTTCCGGGCCTCCGAAGACAACGTCCGCGATCTTTTCGCCCAGTACGGCGCCGTATCCTCCGTCAAGCTCATCTCCGACCGGGAGACGGGCAAACCGCGCGGCTTCGGCTTTGTGGAAATGGATGACGACACCGAGGCCGAAGCGGCCATCGAGGCCTTAAACGGCAAGGATTACGAAGGTCGCAGCCTGAAGATCAACGAGGCCAAGCCCCGCGAGTCCAAGCCCAGACGCCCCGCCTGGTAGACTTTTTTCCGTCGCGGCACGCCGCATGCGGCACGTCGTGACGCTGTATCCCCCCGGGCGGCCCGATTCGGGCGGCTACGGGCCGCCTGGGGAGAGCGGGTATTTGTTTGCCTTGGCTCCCGCCCGACCACTCCCACTTCTCCTTTCTCCTGGCACATTTTTTGTATCTCCTGCGCAAACCCCTGTGCGGAGGATGCCGTGCGCGTCAAATATCTGATCATCGGCGCCGGACCCACCGGGCTTGGCGCAGCGGACAGGCTGCGTGAGCTCGGTCACAACGATTTCCTCGTCCTGGAGGCCGAAGGCCATGTGGGCGGCCTGTCCGCCAGCTTTACGGACCCGGCCGGGTTCACCTGGGATCTGGGCGGCCATGTGGTCTTTTCCCATTTCGAGCATTTCGACCGGCTTCTGGACGACCTTCTGGGCGACCACGTCCTCACCCACCAGCGCGAGGCCTGGATACGCCTGGCCGACACCTGGGTGCCCTATCCCTTCCAGAACAACATCCGCCGCCTGCCCCCGGACATGGTCTGGGAATGCGTGCAGGGCCTTCTGGCCGTGGCCCGAAACGGCGCCTCAGCCAGCCCTCCCGCCCATTTCCGGGAGTGGATCGAGAAAAGCTTCGGCCCGGGCATCGCCCGGCTGTTCATGCTCCCCTACAATTTCAAGGTCTGGGCCCATCCCCCGGAAACCATGTCCCACCGCTGGATCGGGGAACGGGTCAGCGTGGTGGATCTGGCCCGGGTGCTGGAAAACATCATCCGCAGCCGCGACGACGTGTCCTGGGGCCCCAACCGGACCTTCGCCTTCCCCCTCACAGGGGGCACGGGCGAGATCTATCGCCGCCTGGCCGCGCGATTCGCCGACCGCGTGCGGCTTGGCCAGAAGACCGTGGCCGTGGACATGGCCACAAAGACCGTGCGCACCGCCGCCGGGATGACCGTGTCCTACGACCGGCTCCTGACCACCATGCCCCTGGACCGTTTCGTCCTGGACGTGGCCCAAGGCCTGCCCGAGGCCGCGCGCCAAGCCGCCGCCCGGCTCAAGCACAACGGCGCGCTCATCGCGGGCATCGGCATCGACGGCCACCGCTCGGACTCCAAATGCTGGATGTATTTTCCCGAGTCCAACTGCCCCTTTTACCGGGTCACCAACTTCCACAACTATTCCTACAACAACACCCCCGCTCCCGATGGCACGGTCCCCCGCCACCGGGCGCTGATGACCGAGATATCGTTTTCCGGGTACAAGCCCGAAGACGGGGCCGACCACATCAAACGGGCCGTGGCCGGGCTCGGGGCCGCCGGACTGCTCGAGCCCGGCGAAGACGCCCGGGTGGTCTCCACCTGGCAGACCCGCCTGGACTACGCCTATCCCATTCCGTGCCTTTCCCGGGACGGCGCCCTGGCCGTGATCCAGCCCCTGCTTGAGGCGGCGGACATCTTTTCCCGGGGGCGATTCGGCGGTTTCAAATACGAGGTGGGCAACATGGACCACTCGGTCATGCAGGGCGTCCAGTGGGCCGAACGCATGGTCGCGGGAACCCCGGAGACGGTCTACCGCCTGGGATGAAGCCAACCCAACCCGGAAAATCGGGGGCCGGGCGTTGACGCCGGGGTCGACATGCGGCTAAACCCCGGCATGGAAAACGCCAACGATACCACCCACGTGTACGCCACCAGGCGGGACCGCCTGCGCGCCAGCCTGGCCGCCGCAGGCCACGAAGCCCTGCTCGTCTCCCATGCCGCCAACCGCTATTACTTAAGCGGCTTCGAGCTTCACGACGCCCAGTGCAACGAATCCTCGGGCATGCTCCTGGTCACGGCCAGCGGCCGGGACCAACTCCTGACCGATCCCCGGTTCCTGGACGCGGCCCGCAGGCTGTGGCCAAAAGACGACATCTTCATCTATTCCTCCAACCGCTATCAGGCCATGGGCGATCTTTTCAAATCCCTGGGGCTTGAAAAGATCCTCTTCGAGGCCAAAAGCCTGTCCTACGACACCCACGCCCTGCTCTCGGAATACATGGACATGATCCCCTGCACGGGATTCGTGGAGAATCTGCGCCTGCACAAGGAGCCGGGCGAGATCGAGCTTTTACGCCGTTCCTGCGCCGTCAACCACGCGGTCATGGCCCGGCTGCCGGATGTGCTGGTCCCGGGGATCACCGAGGCCGAGGCAGCCTGGGAGATCGAAAAACTCTTCCGGGAATTCGGGGCCAGCGAGCTGTCCTTTCCGTCCATCGTAGCCGTCAATGAAAACGCCGCCATGCCCCACGCCGTCCCCGGCCCCAAGGCGGCCACGGACGGCAGCCTGGTCCTGGTGGATGTGGGCGGCCGCCTGGACGGCTACTGCTCGGACCAGACCCGCACCTTCTGGGTCGGCGACACCCCCTCGGATCGCTTCCGGCGCACCCTGGACATGGTCCAGGAGGCCCAAAACGCGGCCCTGGCGGCCATCCGCCCCGGGCTCTCCTACCGGGACGCCTACATGCTGGCCAAAAACGCCTTCGCGGCCCACGGGGTGGACGCGGCCTTCACCCATTCCCTGGGGCACGGCATCGGCCTGGAGACCCACGAGGCCCCGAGCCTGAGCCCCTACGCCGAGGGACGCCTTTCCCCGGGCATGGTGATCACGGTGGAGCCGGGGCTGTACGACGCGGACTGGGGGGGCGTGCGCTGGGAATACATGGTGCTTGTCACCGACGACGGCTGCGAGATCCTGTGAGACGGCGGCCACGGCGACGCCCGCCCTATCTGCCGCCCGGAAATTCCGAACGGCTGTACCTGTCCCTGCCCGGAGCGAACGTCGGGCTGTTGCGTTTTTTACTGGAGGGCTACGGGCATATGGCGTGCATGACCGTGGTGGACCGCTATGCGGCCGTGGTGCGGCTTTTCTTTGCGCCGACGGCGCGGGAGGAGGTGCTGGAGTTTGTGGCGGCTGCGGCCTGCGAGATCCCGGGGCTGGCGGTGCGTCTCGCCCCCCGGGACCAGTCCGGGCCGGGCGGGACCGTTCAGGATGCCTGCCTCAGTCCGCCGTGAGGCGGTGTACGGCGCCGAGTAGTTCGCTCTCGCTGAAGGGCTTGACCAGGATGTCGTTGGCCCCGAAGGCCTTGGCGTGGTGCAAAAAATCCATCCCCATGCTGGGGGAGCCCCCGGAAATGGCCAACACCCTGCAATTTCCCGCCTCGCGAATCTCCTGGATGGTCTCGATGCCGTCTTTTTCCGGCATGAAGATGTCCAGAATGACCAAATCCACGGGATGGGCGTGAAAAAGCCGCATTCCGGCCTTGCCGTCCGTGGCCTCCAGGACGGCATGGCCCTCGCCTTCCAGATACAGCCGCATGACGCTGCGAATGGTTTCGTCATCATCGATGACCAGGATGGTTTTCATGGACGCGGGCCTTTGCGGTGGATTCCGGCGCAAGGCGGGCACAGCCCGGGAAACATGCAGCGCGGCTGTGTCGCCGGTTGTGCCGTTGTACCCTGGTCGGCCATTTTTTCAAGAAAAAAGGCGCTTCACCCGGCCGTAAAATCGTACATGTCCAGCCGCTGCCCATTGGCGTCGAGCAAAATCGGATCGATCATGCTCATGCCCCGGCTTTCGCCCATTTCCATGGACATCTCCCGGCCGTCATAGAACAGCCCCGTCAGCAGGGCGTCCTCGAAGAAGAAATCGTCAAACCGGGTGATCTCGGCCGAAAGCTTGTCGGGCTCGAACTCCCCTTCGAAATCCGCCAGGGTGAACACCATGGAGCCCTTGTCCACGGACCCCAGAAGTGCGGTCACCTGGCCTTCCCCGATCTTCCCGGCCACGGAGGCCAGGGTCGGAGACGTCACGCGCGTCGCCAGGCCCGACGTCCCAAGCGTGGTGACGCGCCCCTGGCAGGAGGCGGTCAGTTCCAGGCCGCTTTCGAAGACCGCCGCGATCTGGTGCATGTGCTTGGGCAAGGCCAGCCATCCTTTCCACTCCTCGCCCGTCTCCCGGGCGAAGGCGGCGGCCATGCGCTCGTCGAAATACACCACGCCCTTGAAGCAATTCCCGGCGAAATAGGGGGTGTTGTTCTTTCCCCAACAGTGGCGAAAGATCTTGGAGACGAAGTTTTTGTGCAACGCGGTGACAATAACCTGCTCGATGTCGCCGTCTGTCTTGACCACCAATGGCATGGCGAAACTCTCTTTGTTTCGGGTTCCAAACAATACCGTAGGGATCATATCCTGTCCTGACGGGTCGGGCAAGGCAGGAACGCCGTCCCACATCCACAACGTTTCATCCCGGCCCCGGAGGCCTCGCCAGTATTCCACCCGGGCGTCCGTTTCCCTGCCGCCATGCCGCCGTTTTCGGCCCGCCTCCTCCGGGAAGACGACCCGTGGCCGCCCGGCCGTCCCCGCTGCGCCCGGGCCTCGGCGCATGGCCCACAGGCGCCATGTCCGATGATCGGCACGCCTACTGCTCCCGGGCCGCCACCCGGCTCCAACCACGCCCCCGGGACGTGCCGTGAGGCCATCTGCATAATCCAACCCGCTGAAATATCAACCTCTCTAAAAAAAGTTGCCCCTTTTTCCGTAAACGTCTACAGTCCTGACCTTAACGTCACGTCGTTTTGGCTCGTTTTCAGATCGAACCCCTCGTTCTCACCAAGGTGGACATATGCCCCGAACGTTCCGTATTTCCATATTTTTTGCCTTCGTATTGCCCCTTTTCGCCATCCACTTCCTGCTTTCCACACCCTGCGCCCAGGCCTATGCCATTAAATCCGGCGACACCCCGGGCAGCATCGCCCAGAAGAACGGAGTTACCACTCAGGAACTGCTCAAGGCCAATCCCGGACTTGATCCGAAAAAGATGCGAGTGGGCCAGGAAATCAACATTCCCGGGGCGAAGCCCCAGGAAAAAGCGGCCGACGCCAAACCTCGACAGGAGGAGAAGGCATCCAAAAAGCCCGCTGACGAAAAGGCGAAAGTCGCCGAGGAAAAGGCCAAGCCTGCTGAAGAGAAGGCCAAGCCCGCCCCTGCGGCGTCCGGCGGGGCCTACACCGTGCAAAAAGGCGACACGCCGCAGAGCATCGCCGCCAAGCTGGGCATCTCCGTCCCCGAGCTGCTTAAGGCCAACGACAACCTCGATCCCCGCAAGCTCAAAGTCGGGCAGACCCTCAAGGCCCCGGGCGCGGCGGCGGTGAAACCCGAAAAAAACGAAGCCAAAGCCGAGCCCAAGGCCGAAGCCAAGAAGACGGAGGAAACCGTCCAGCACACGGTCAAACGCGGGGAAACCCTGGCCGCCATCGCCTCCCGCTACGGCACGACCATCGAGGCCATCCAGAAACTCAACTCCGCCGCCGCCTCCGGCAAGGTCAAGACCGGCGTCCGGCTGAAAATCCCTGCAGGCCAGGCCGCCGCCCCCACGACCCGGCAGACCCCGGCGCCATCCGAACCGGAGGCCGTCGCCGAACCGGTGCGCGAAGCCGGACAGGAGACGCCCGCCGCCTCCCCGGCCGCCCCTTCCGGCGCAACCTCGCCCGAGCCTGCTGCGGCCGAGCCGGAAACCGGCACCCCGGCCGACGCCGAAGGCTATTTCGAGAAAGGCAACGAGCTTGGCAAGCAAAACAAGTATCAAAAGGCCATCGAACAGTTCGACCGGGCCATCAAACTCAACCCCAACCGGGCCGACTACTACGCCAGCCGCGGGCACGCCTTCTATTACATGAAGCTCTACACCCGGGCCGTGGAGGATTACACCCAGGCCATCGAACGCAACCAGTCCTTCGCCCTGGCCTATTCCATGCGCGGCTTGAGCCATACCCGGGCCGGACACTTCGACAAGGCCCTGGAGGATTACAACAAGGCCATTTCCCTTGGCCCCAAGGAAGCCGACTACTACAAAGGGCGCGGCTATACCTATTTCCATCTCAAGCAGTACGGTCCCATGTGCGAGGATTACCAAAAAGCCTGCACCTTTGGCGATTGCGAACTCCTGGAGACGGCGCGCAAGGAAAACCTTTGCACGAAGGGAAGCTGATCACGGACCTTGGCGGAGCATGGACGGCTGCTGTTGCGTCCGTATTGACGATGCCGCACACGTCGGCAACACTGCTCTGGGTATGCGCCAGGCATGGCATGGATGAACATGCCCCTTCGGCGCATCCAAAAGACGGCGCATGAAACCTTCCGGTCGGTTATTTCTGGCCCTGTCCAGGGAGACGCTCCCTTGCCCCTCCCAGCAAATGACGGGCCGTCGCGAGCATCCCCTGCCCGGCGTGCGCGCCATGCCCCACGGCACGCCCGGCGCTGCGCCGGGTAGCTCACGGGCGCGGTGCTGAGGAGATTCTCCCGTGCTCTCCTATATCGTCTGGGCTGCGGTCATCGGGGTGTGTTTTTTCCTCGGGGCCAAACTGACCTTCCAGGTCCGCGAACGCAAAAAAAAACAGTTGCGCATCGACTTCGACCAGGCCAAGGAACGGGAAAAGGACGGCCGCCTGTAGCCGCACGCCATGTCTTTGCCCGCAAAAAAACGCCGCCCGGGATGGCCCAGGCGGCGTTTGCACGTTCATGCGGCAGATCTTTTCGACACGGTATCGGCGCATGCCTCCGGAACCAGGAAATGCCTAAGGGACGCCGCAGGCCTGCGGCGGAAGCACCTCCTCCCGGGAAAATGCCTCTCGCCGGATTCCAAAAGCCTGCTCGCCCTGCGCCTTATGCCGCCTCCAGGGCCTTGGTTCCCTTGGGCCAGAGCTGGGAGGCCAGCATGCCGCCCATCATCAGCGTACATCCGAAAAGCCCCCGGCTCCCCATGGATTCATCCAGGAGCAGCCACCCGGCCAGGGCCGCGAAAACGGCCTCCAGGCTGAGCAGGATGGCGGCGTGGGCCGGTTTGGCGTCGCGCTGGGCCACCACTTGCAGGGTGTAGGCCAGTCCCACGGACAAAAGCCCGCCGTAGAGAATGGGATACAGGGCCCCGGACAAGCCCTGGACCGTGACGGTTTCGGTGAAAAAGGCCGTCGCAAGGCTCAGGAGGCCACAGACCGCGTACTGGCCGCACGCCAACTGGGTGGCCCGCATGCGCGGCGATAGCCAGCCGATGAGACAGACGTGCCCGGCCCAGAACACGGCCCCAACCAGTTCCAGCACGTCCCCGAAGGACATGGTCAGATCCTCGGTGACCGACAAAAAATACAACCCCACGGCCGCCGCCACCGCACCAAGCCAGTCGCCGACAGTGGCTTTTTGCCGGAAGATCATCCCGATCATGGGCACGATGACCACATAGAGCCCGGTGATGAATCCGGCCTTGCCCGCCGTGGTGTAGACCAGCCCCACCTGCTGCAGGGTGGCCCCGGCGAAAAGGACAGACCCGGCCAGGAGGCCGCCCCATAGATTGAAAAAACCGCCCCGGCCGGAGCGCAGGAAATCGGAAGGGTGGCTTTGTCCCGCGCTGCGCAGGGCCAGGGGCAACAGCGCTCCCGCCCCGAGCAGAAACCGCACCCCGTTGAAGGTGAACGGTCCCACATGGTCCATGCCCAGGCGTTGGGCCACAAAGGCCAGGCCCCAGATGAGGGCTGTCAGCAAGAGCAGAATATCGGCTTTGAATTCGCGGGAACCCACGTCATGCTCCGGAGGAAACGGTTACGGCCGTTTTGCCCCGGCTCCCCCAGTCGCAAAAAGGGAATGCCGTCCGTGGCCAGACAGGCTGCAACCCCCGTAGGTCACTGCGCTCCCACATCGGCATGGGCGAAACCCGGGGCGTTTCCGGCACGAACAAAACACCCCGGGAGATTCTCGGTCACACGTCAAAACGCGGACGGATGGTCGCGTTATCCCGCCCGTTCGGCACTGCCGCCGTTACGCTGCTGGCGGGGCACGATGATGACCCGTTTGAGCGGGCCGTCGCCCTTGCTGCGGGTCTGGACGGTCTCGTCCTCCTGCAGGGCCAGATGCACCACCCGGCGGTGGTAGGACGAAAGCGGCTTGGTGCTCTGGGGACGCCCCAGGGACTTGGCCTTGTCCGCAAGATAAATGGCCATCTTGCGCAGATTGTCGTCCTGGCGTTCGCGATATTCGCCGGTGTTGATCTGGATGCGTACGGGATCTTCATGGCGTCTGGCCACGATGCGATTGGCCAGATATTGCAGGGAGGCCAGGGTCTGGCCCTCGCGGCCGATCAAAAGTCCGGAATTCTCCTCGTCCAGGACCAAAACGGTCACCCGCTCGGAGTTCCCGGAGATCTCCATCTCGGGCAGCGTCTCGAGGATGCCCGTCAGCAGATGGTCCATGACCTCGCGCACCAAAGCCGTGAGCTCCTCGGACAAGGGACCGGGAGGCGGCAAGGCCTCGCGTGGTTCACGGGGCTCACGGGGCTCACGGGGTTCGCGTTGCTCACGCTGCTCACGGGGCTCACGGGGCTCACGGGTCTCGCGCGGTTCACGCTGCTCACGAGGCTCACGCTGCTCACGGGGCTCACGCTGCTCACGGGGCTCGCGCGGCTCACGAGGGGCCCGGCCGCCGGACTGGCGGGGAGCGCCCTGGCGCGGTTTGCGCCGCTCAGAGGCCGGACGGTCCTCGGCGGCAGGAGGCGTCTTGGCTGCGGCGGCAGGCTCCCGGACAGGCTCGGAAGCGGCCGGGGCGGCAGCCTCTTCCCCGGTCTGGGGTGCGGCGGCATCCTGGGGCTCGGCCGGACGCGCGGGTTGCCGCGCCGCAGGCCTGGCCTCGGGCGCAGAGGCGGCCTTGGGGGCGGCCTCCTGGTCGGTTTCGGGCGCATCCGCCAAAGGGGTGGGGGCGGCCGATTTCGACGCCGGGGCGGTGGGTTCGGCCAGAAGCCTGATCTCCTCGCGCACCCTGGCCCGGATCTCGGCCTTTTTCTTGCCGACAAGTCCGAAAATGCCGGTGGATCCTCCGGTTATGATTTCAATTTCCAGTTTCTCCCGTTCCGTCTTGAAGAACCGGCAGGCCTGTTCCATGGCCTCGTCCACATTTTTTCCGCTGAATGTCTTCATCTCGCTCATGGGGTCTCCTTGGAGAGCGCCCGGCCCGGGGCGATGACCGGGCCGGGCGTGCATGGGGCGCGTTGTCCGGGCGATCAGGCCTTCTTGCTTTTGTTGATGAGGTGCCATTGCTGGGCGATGGACAAGACGTTGTTCACCAGCCAGTACACAACCAGCCCCGAGGGGAAGTTGAGGAACATGAAGGTGAACACGACCGGAAGCGCCAGCATGAGCTTGGCCTGGGTGGGATCGCCGGGGGCCGGGGTCATTTTCTGCTGCAAAAACATGGTCGCCCCCATGATGATGGGGGTGACGTAAAAGGGATCCTTGACGGACAAGTCGGCCAGCCAGACGATGTCCGTGAAGGGCACATGGGCGATAAACGGGGCGTGCCGCAGTTCGATCGCATTCAAAAGGGCCTGGTACAGGCCGATGAACACGGGAATCTGCACCACCATGGGCAGGCATCCGCCTGCCGGGTTGACCTTGTAGGTCTTGTACAACCGCATCATCTCTTCGTTCATCTTCTGGCGGTCATCTTTATACTTCTCGCGGATCTGGGCCATGAGCGGCTGCAACTTGCGCAACTGGTCCATGGACTTGTAGCTCTTGTGGGTCAGAGGCCAGAACACGATCTTGATGATGATGGTCAAGAGGATGATGGCCACGCCGTAGTTGCCCACATAGCCATGCAGGAAATCAAGCAGGATGAGCAGGGGCTTGGCGATGAAATCGAACCACCCGTAGTCGACGGAGGCCGAGAGGTTGCCCGGGGCCTTGGCCAGATACGCCGTCTCCTTGGGGCCCAGATAATACGCGGACGGCAGATCGACCCGGCTGGCGGCGGTCACGGACACGGCATCCTTTTCCATGGCCACCCGGTAGACGCCGTCCTCGAACTTGGCCTTGGCCAGATATCCCGGCTCCAGGGTCACGGCGGCCATGATGAAATAGTTGCTCTCCACGGAGGCCCACTTCACCCCCTTGTCGGCAACGACCCCCTGCTCGAGATCCTTGACGTCGGTGACCGTGTGCAAACCGGTATCGAAGTAGGCCACCTTGGTCACGTTGTAGGATTCGCTTTTCTCCGACAGCTTCTCGACGGCCAGGGCGGTGGCCACCTTGAGGCTGACCGGGGTGCTGGAGGCGTTGATCAAGGCCAGCTTTTCATCGAACAGGTAGTTGTCCGCCAGAAAGGTCATGGTGCGCTCGATGCGCAGGTCGCCGAGCTGGCCCACGAAGGTGATCGCCCCGCTTTGCCCCTGGCTCAGGTCCAGATCCCCGCCCTCAATGGACCACTGGGCGGCCTGCCAGGTGGGCTGGCCGTTGATGAGCAGCCCCAGGGGGGCCTTTTGGCGGGAGATGTCGCTGACCAGGTTCACCAGGGGGGAATCGGCGGCGATGGTCTGGCGATAGCCTGTGAGGGCAAAGGAATCGAGCACGCCGCCCAGGGAATTGAAAACTGCGGTGTAAAGCGGCGTTTTGACCGTGATCATGCGCCCCGGGGTGGGGGCGAAAGCCGACAGGGTTCCGATGGGCGCCGCTGTCGTGGCGGGTTTCGCCTCGGCCGGAGCAGCCTCAGATGTGGTGGCCTGGGGCGGCTGCGGGGGCTTTTTCGGCGTCGGGAACAGGAAGTTCCAGGCCAAAAGCACCGCCAGAGAGAGGACCACAGCCAGCATGACGCGTTTGTTTTCCATGGTGATGAATGTTTCCGTCGGTGGAGGTGAATATGGATGGGGCGCTGTCCTGGACGCTCCCGGCCGGACCCGTGGCGGCCGAAGGGGCGTCTGGCACCGGATCGTAGCCGTACCCCCCGAAGGGATGGCAACGCAAAAGGCGTTTGAGTGTCAAAAAGGAGGCACGGAAGAAACCAAACCGTGAATAGGCCTCATAGGCGTACCGGGAACAGGACGGCACGAAGCGACAACACGGCTGGTGCCAAGGCGAGACCGCGAGTTGATAAAACCGTATACACGAAAGGGCAATTCGTCGCATGACTGGCATCGGTCACGCCCCTGTGACGCGGGAGAAATCCTTGCGCAACCGGGCCACGAGCGGCAAAAGCTCGCGACAGGCGGCATCAAGGGAAAACCCGGCGACATCCAGGGATTTCTTGGCCACGATCACGATGTCGAGGGGAACCTCGACAGCCGATCCGTGCAGCCGAAAAAATTCCCTGAGCACGCGTTTTATGCGGTTGCGCGCCACGGCGCCGCCGCATTTTTTCCCAACCGTGAGCCCCAGCCGTGCGGACACGCCGTCCGCAGGCCGCAACAAAACAAACACCACAAAATGCCGGGTGAAATATTTGCGTCCCGAATCGTAGCAGGCCGTAAACCGGCCGCGACGGCGCAGCCGGTGCTCCGGGGGGTAAATCAGGCGGCCAGACGCTTGCGGCCTTTGGCCCGTCTGCGGCGCAGGATGGCCTGACCGTTTTTGGTTCTGGAGCGAACCAGAAAGCCGTGGGTACGATTTCTCCGGGTCTTGTGCGGCTGATATGTCATCTTGCTCATGCATAATCTCCAAGTGATGTGATGAACTTCTTCTCATATCCACAAACTCCGAGGCCGTCAACCGGGATTGCGTCCCGTCCGGTCGCCGTCCGGGTTTCTCCGTACCTCAGCCTGCCCGGGCGGGGTGGCCATGACGCGTCCGGCGAGGGCCAAGACGATGGCCTGCCCGACAAAAAACACGGGGTCACCGGCCATGGCGGCATAAGCCAGCCCGCTCCCGACGCCCAGAACTCCCGTGACGCGGGCCAGCCTCCTCGGGGACGTCCGGGGCCGGTTGTTGTCGCCGTCAACCCAGGCCATGCGCCATGATCCAAAGGCCCAGGCCAGGGCGAACCAGGCCTGCAGGGCAATGGCCAGCAAAAAGACGAAGAATCGAAGGGACATGTTCCCGCCTGGAAAACGCCTGTGGCCTGCACGCCCCCCGCTTTCGCTGTGCCGTGGCGGACGACGCCGGGAAAAAGAGTGTGTCCGTGAAAAAGAGTGTTGACAAGTTTTTTTTCAACGCGTAGCTTCCCCTTCTTCAGTGACGCGGGGTGGAGCAGCACGGTAGCTCATCGGGCTCATAACCCGAAGATCGCAGGTTCAAATCCTGCCCCCGCAACCAGCAAAATCAAGGGCTTACGGACGAAAATCCGTAGGCCCTTTTTCTGTTTCCTACCCTATTCCTACCCAGGAAGGACTCGCCACCTGGGAACCCACAAGATAGCCCCAGCAATTTGACCGTCCCGATCACAGTACAATTCGCAACTTCCGGACCTAAGCGCACAATCCGCAGATTCGCGAAATCCCTCCACGGGGGGACGATCACATCGGGAGCGGCAAAATCATGGCATCCCTTGTTTCAATCCACATCTCCGCGCGGGGCAACTGCAGAGTAGCCCTGGCCGAGGCTGCTCAAACGCCTCCTCGCCGCCGCAGCCCGTCCGCCCTCGCCCCCTCAGCAAGGGGGGAGCGGCGGTCGCAAAATATTCCTGACGACATCAGACCACCAGACATCCAAACACCGAAATACGCCCGCCCCTCCCCCTGATCGCCGCGCACATGACTGCCCAATGCACGCGTCCGGATGAAAAACGTCGCTGCCAGATCCTCCACGTTTCGGCCCTTTGCGCGACAATCCGCTCATTTCACGAGAAATACGCGTGCCCAGGCTCGTGTTCTTGATCTGGTTCGTCCTGAGACCGGGCGGTCAGGAGCCACCTCCCCGGCGACACGCTCGGGAAAAAGCATGTCGTATTTGACCAAAGGTCAAATACGACCGGCTGCGCCTGCCCGCAGGCGATGAGGTGGCGTAGTCGACCACAGGAGAATGAATCATTAAACCAGCATGTTGCAAAACAATACCGCCACAACAAAAACCGGCATGGAAAGTGTAGTATGAACATATATCATCATTCTTTCTAAACCTGCTGCCCTGTAGAGCAAACAGCATGACTTAAGAAGGAAAAAACTCTTTCATATGTAATAGTAAACAACGTGGAGATCACGCCATGTCAGGAACGAAAAAGATTGTTTTTGGCACAGTTCGCCAGATCAAGGGAACCATTAAAAATACTATTGGTTCGATAATAAATAATAAACAGATGGTGATCGAAGGCAACAACGAGAAGTTGTATGGCAAAATACAGGTCAAACTCGGCAATATTGAAAACACCATCACAGAGTATTGATGTGTATAGACATAAATGTTTCGCGATGGGCATTGCTAAAATGCAAAATTTTCACGTCGACATGCATAAACGGAATTAAACTAGCTCATATGTGCATATAATGACAATTCACATAAACACGGCGCGTTGTCATTTTCATATATGAAGTTAACTATAGGTTACAAAGCGAGTCAAAGAACAATTCATAATCGTTACAGATACGCTATTTATAAGTGAAATAATCGCGTTAAAATTAGGCGGTAATTATGAAAATATTCAAGGATGGAGAAGTAATACATCTCTACACAGTGCGACATCAGACAAATATAAAGGTAATCATTCTATGGGTCGTTGCGATATGTGCAGTCTTCGCCTTTTTATTGAGTACTGCGTCATTTGCCAGCGACCTGTCGACTCACGAGTCAATATCAACAGGCATGCATCATACTGTTGACGTTGCGATGAATAGAAGCACCCCCTTGGTCTTTACCTGCGATCCTCGCCTCGGTTTCAAAAATATGAAAGAGCGACGCGCGGCAATGAGTTTATCCGTACCAGCTGGGATGAAGATATTCTTTCAACGCATTGGGTCTTCATCAATATATCAAACTAAGAAGCATGGCTCTGTCTATATATTCAAGTCTGGAATGAATATCGACGCTGATGGAGCGTTCACCGCGTATCATCCTCTCCCCGGGAAAGGCCTGGACCACCTCGGAAACGCAGGACGACCTGGCAACTGGTGGGGGATTGTCACCCATAATACCAAGCGAAGCGGCAAGCCCGTTCTTCAGGATGCGACGGATCCTGCACCGGGCTACTACGTGTCCGGGACGAGTTTGCAGGACGCAACAAAAGAGAACAACGACCCGACGCGATATGTCAATTCTGAAGCGATACCATTCTTCGTTCTCCCCGGTGACAGCCGGATTCCGGCGACGATGGGCGACTTTGGATATGTGGTGAACATGGACACCGCGATGTCGTCGGGCTGCATCTTTGCGGACGTCGGCCCAGATAACAAGATTGGCGAAGGATCCATCGCGCTGGCCAGGGCTGTGGGCATCCCGAGCGACCCCAGGGGGGAAGGGACAACCGACCAAATGATCTATGTCGTCTTCACAGACACCTCTCAAGGGTGGCCTGTCGACAAAAAATATATCGACTCGCATTCGAATCAACTCTTTGAGCAGTGGGGCGGGATGGAGAGGCTGCGCCGCGAGATGTATTAATGAATATTCGGCCTCATGGCTATCTTGATGAAGCTTTGCATCGATAACTCGACCGGCGATGGTCTGAATATATCAACAGGTCACAAAAACTATTTAACGAAGGAGAATCATCATGACAATTGCTTTGAAGACACTTTGTGCGGCTGCGGCCTTGTCCCTGACGCTCGTTTCGGGAGCCGCCTTCGCTCAAGCCACGCCTGTGGTCGGCACCATCGGCATCACCAGTGAGGAAGTCCTGGTTGTCGCCAAGGGATGGAGCATCAAAAAGGATATCCTGGACAAGGATGTCTTCAATGAAGCCAATGAAAAGGTCGGCACCATCAGCGACATCATCGTGACCCCGGTGAAGGCCATGTCCTATGCGATTGTGGGCACTGGCGGCTTTTTGGGGATTGCGGAACATGACGTCGTCATTCCCCTCAGCCAGCTGACCATCAAGGACAAGCGTGTTCTGCTGCCGGGCGCCACCAAGGAAGCCGTCAAGGCCATGCCTGCCTTCAAGTACTCCAATTAACCTTCGCCCAGAGCAAAGCCGCAGTTACCGCTTTGAACAGATCCATCAAAGGAGGGTCATCGTGAAGTATCTCTCATTATTCGGGTTGGCGTTGTTGGCGCTCAGCATAACGGCCTGCACCGGTCCTCCGGGACCGCAGGGAGCAACCGGAGACAGGGGGTATACCGGACAGACCGGGTCAAAGGGAGTGCCTGGTCATACGGGGAGCACAGGCCAAAAGGGGAACACCGGATACACCGGCGCCACGGGCGCTGCCGGGAACAAGGGGAATACGGGAGAGATTGGTCGGCAGGGAATTGCAGGAGATACCGGCTTGCGCGGAGACACGGGTGATACCGGCCAGCAGGGTGACGTTGGCCAGCAAGGAAACACCGGCGATACCGGTTCCCGTGGCAACACGGGCGACACCGGCAGGCAGGGTGACACGGGCGACACCGGCCGACAGGGGAATACCGGGAGTCAGGGGAACAAGGGGAACACCGGTTCGACAGGGAACACCGGCGACTACGGTACTCCGTCGACGGTTATCGTTCGATAACAGGACCGGCGCCATGCGCACAGTTTTCGGTGGCCGCCTGGGGTTTGAGGGGAATGCGGCGCCGTGACCATGACAACCGGGGCACCCATCCGGCTTGGCTACATCGAGATTATTGAATCATCCAGGCTGTACGTTTCGCCCGATGCGTTGAACGGATGACGTGATGGGAACTGTGCATGAATCGCTATACTGGCTAGAGAACAGGAATACGGCTGGCAGGAGGTCGATGTTGAGCGCCTCCTGCCGATATTTTGCTCAAGATGTCGACGGACTAAGTTGTTTTCTGAATCATGCTGGTTTCATGTCTTTGAAATTTGTGTACGAGAATTTTTCAACACAATTGGTCAAAAGTATCATTTTCTTTAAAATACTGGCGAGTTCCTAGAGGGACGCAACGCCAGGAGATGAAACGACAGGATGGGATATGCCATGAACGATCTTCTCTGGTTTCTCCTTGTCGGGTTGATAGCCGGGTGGCTGGCCGGAGTCCTCATGGGGGGAGGCGGATTCGGCCTTGTGGGCGATCTTCTTGTGGGCGTCCTGGGCGCGGTTCTCGGCGGACACCTCTTTGGTTCCGCCATCATTGGCGTACATGGGCTCCTGGGGTCGATACTGGTGGCCACGCTTGGGGCGGTGATCCTGCTTGTCTGCTTGCGTGTGGTCCGACGGCTCACCTAGCGTCGTGTCCTGGACAATTGGCGCGCCTAAGTTGTGAAAAGAGCACTGTAACATGCTGCAATTACTTAAACAATACAGGCGTAATATTGAGAGACAACACACTGGCGGCAGTCGGCCATGAGAAAAAAGCCAGACGACGTTCACACCAAATAACATCACCGTGCAACATTCACAGTGAAAGGAGCCAGATCATGTCACGATATCACAATGTCACCGGATTGATCATTGTCGTTGTCCTTTCCTTCATTGTCGGATGTGCCTCAACGCCCACCCGGGAAGGCACAGGGGAATACATTGACGATAGCGTCATCACGGCAAAAGTGAAAACAGCGATATTTCAGGAGCCATCACTGCAATCCGCCGAGATCAATGTCGAAACGTTCAAGGGTGTGGTGCAGTTGAGCGGATTTGTCAGTTCCCGGCAGGATATCAATACTGCGGTCCATGTGGCTCGCAGGATTGTTGGCGTAAGCGATGTTCGCAACGACATGCTTGTCAAGGGACAGTGATAAAGCGTCACTTTGTCTCATGGGAGAAACTCTATCATCCTGAAAAATGTTCATCACAAGGAGAGAGACATGAAAAGAATTTCTTTTACCGCAACGCTCCTGCTTGCCTGCGCCTGCATAGGGCAACTCTCGTTCGCCGCCGGGCCAAACTCATTTGAATGCATACGGCCTGATGGCATGGTTGTCTGCACGGTGAACGCTCCATCCGGTGATCCAAGCACCATTTGCAATCGCGACTGCAAGGAATGCAGCTTGACGTGCGTAGCCAGGCAGCATGTCGTCCGGGATGGAAATGAGCTCATCTTCAATCCTGGCGCCTCGGCCCCCAGGCGTTCAAACCAGCCGCAGCATAACGGCGTTGAGACGAGACAATACTGTCGGCAGCAATATCGGCAATGCGTGGACTCGTGCCGGAATAACCCGAGCAACAGAACCCAATACGACGTCGATGTGTGCACTTCGAGTTGTTCCAGTACCCTTTCGGGTTGTGGCCGCAGGCCCTGATCCGTGTGTTGAAGCGCCTCCCCCTGCGCGCCACGCCGCCCCTGGGTACGGTATTGTCTTGACCAGGGGGAGACATGTTCTTAAGCATGATGCTATGGAGAAGACGGTCCGCCTGAAAACTGGTAACGGCCAAATGATTTTTTACTGGGCAGGGGTAGCCTCCAAACGGAACCTCTGCACTCGCGCAGGACGGCCTTCGGGCCAAAACGGCCGGGCCAGGCGAAAGCGCGGCATTTTGGGAGACGGTCTGGCGTATGCCAGGGGGCGTGAGGGATGTGAGGCATGAACATGCAGCATGTCCAATGATCCCCGAGGGCGACCGATGCCGGAAGGCACGGCCGCTCTCGCCGGTTCGCAGAGCGAGAGGCAGACCCGCCGCACGGGCGTCGTCCATGCCGGGGCGAGGCTGGTTTCTGATTGTGCCGCAATGCGTGCCAAGTGACTCGGGAAATGAGACGAATGCCAACATACCACACGCATGACAGGCGAAGGCTGCAAACCTTCGTCCGTTTTTTCGACAACTTCCTGGGGTCGATTCTTGAGCCTTTGGTGTTGCTTGATGCCGAACTCAGGATCGTGAAAGCCAATATGTCTTTTTATCAGACCTTCCATCTCACGCCACAAAATACGGAAGGCGTTTTGATATACGAACTTGACAACGGCCACTGGAATATCCCCAGACTAAAGCTTCTGCTTGAGGCAATCCTTCCCAAGAACAACATCTCCCAAGATTTTACGATAGAACATGATTTTAATAACATTGGACATAAGATATTACATGTGAACGCCAGGTTGATTTGCGACAATATAAATGTTCCGCAATTGATCTTTCTGGCTATAAATGATGTAACCGAGCGCGAGGGATATAAAAAACATCTTGAGGATATCGTTTCCGAAAGAACCGCAGAACTTCTCATCGCAAAGGAGGAGTCTGACAAGAGAAAACAAATTGCCGAGGCTTCACTTTCAGAGATTGAACACCTTAAGCAGCTTTTAGAGATCGAGCGGGCCTATCTGAAGGAAGAGATAAAGCTTGAATACAATCATGAAAATATTATCGGGCAAAGTACTGCGATCAATTCCGTCTTTTACAAGATCGAGCAGATAGCCGCCACGGACACCAACGTCCTGATTCTCGGAGAGACCGGAACGGGCAAGGAACTGGCGGCCAGGGCCATTCACGGCTTGAGCCTGCGCAAGGACCGGGCCCTGGTGAAGATGAATTGCGCCGCGCTGCCGGCAAATCTTATCGAAAGCGAGCTTTTCGGCCATGAAAAGGGCGCGTTCACCGGGGCGCTGGCCAAGCGGCTGGGCAGATTCGAGGTCGCCAACCACGCCACCCTTTTTTTGGACGAGATCGGCGAACTGCCCCTGGAGTTGCAGGCAAAACTGCTCCAGGTGCTGCAAAACGGCGAGTTCGAGCGCTTAGGCAGTTCGCAAACCATCAAGGTCGATGTCCGGATTATCGCCGCCACCAACCGGGATCTGGAGGAAGAGGTCCGCAAGGGGACGTTTCGCGGCGATCTGTGGTACCGGCTGAACATCTTCCCGATCCTCATGCCGCCACTGCGGGACCGCGTGGAGGACATCCCCCTGCTCGTCAATTTCTTCGTCACCAAGATATCCAAGCGATTGGGCAAGACCATCGAGATCATCCCGGTGACGGTCATGCAGGCCTTGCAGCAGTATCCCTGGCCCGGCAACGTCCGGGAGCTGGAGAATGTCCTGGAGCGCGGGGTGATCGTTTCCTCCGGCCCGAAGCTGCGTCTGGTGGATGAACTCCGCAGCATGCCCGTGGCGGATTCACGCGCCGCCACGAAGACGTTGGAGGCTGTCGAGCGGGACCATATCGTCCGCATCCTGGAGCAGACCCAGTGGAAAATCGGCGGGAAAAACAGCGCGGCTGAAATCCTTGGCCTGGAACGCAGCACCCTGCGTGGCCGGATGCGCAAGCTCGGCATCCGCAAGATGACTTCCTAGTGTTGCGTCCCCGACATGGGGATAGCGGCCTGGCTCATCCCGGCAGTCCCTTTCTCTGGCCAAATATGACCTATGAACTCATATTTGACCAGTTGCCGCCTGGGCACAGCCGCCGTTCGTTTTCCTCGGGAGGAGAACAGCCTGTCCGGACGAACGGAGTCGATCCCATTGGCGCGCACATCTCTTCTTTTGGTTTTTGTTTACAGTTTTGAGCAGGTATCTTCGGCTTTCGCCACCCACAGTGCGGATTTACAAGAATTTTGAGCGCATTCAGCATGAACTATTTCACGGGCAATTCCATATGAAATGAATTTTAGACAGTACGTGAGCCAGGGCTTGACCGGAAAGACCATCCTGGTACTCTTTTTGTATAGAATTTCATATTCAACAATGGTGCATTGTGTTACATGCCTTCGAACATCCATGAAGACACAACATGTTCGGTTCCGGAAAATCATGGCGATCCGGAAGTAGACTCACCAAAAAACGTGGTCACGATTGGAACCCAATGCCAAAGAAGAATGAAACGCTGGAACAGGCCGATATGTCCGACCGTGCAGCGCCAATCGAAACGCCGACGGGAGCAGCAAAACACGCGGCAACGAACGCCGCCCCCGGGCATGTTCCGGTTATCGGCCTGGGGGCCTCGGCAGGGGGCCTTGAGGCCCTGGAACTGTTTCTCCGCAACGTCCCCGCGGGCTCCGGCTTGGCCTTTGTCGTCATCCAGCACATGGACCCCACCAAGAAGGGCGCCCTGGTCGAATTGCTCCAAAGGGCCACGGATATGCCGGTCCAGGAGGTCGAGGACGGCCTGCGGATCGCGCCCGAGCATATCTATGTCATCGCCCCGAACACGGACATCTCCATCCTGGGCGACGCCCTGCATCTGTTCCCCCCGACCCAGGCCCGGGGCCTTCGCCTGCCCATCGATTTCTTCCTGCGCTCCCTGGCCGACGACCGGGGGCCCTCCGCCATCGGCGTCATCCTCTCGGGCATGGGCTCAGACGGCATGCTGGGCCTGGGCGCCATCAAGGAAAAAGGCGGGGGAACATTCGTCCAGGAGCCGGGAACGGCCAAATTCGACGGCATGCCGCGCAGCTCCATCGACGCCGGGCTGGCGGACGTCGTGGCCCCAGTGGAAGAATTGCCCGGCAGGATTCTGGCCTACCTCAAGCACGCCCATCCGGCCGCCCCGTCGGCCATCGCCATCAAGGCCAAGGACCAAAGCGCCCTGGAAAAAGTCTTGATCCTGTTGCGCTCCCAGACCGGCCACGATTTTTCCCTGTACAAAAAAAGCACCATCTATCGCCGTATCGAACGGCGCATGGGCCTGCACCAGATCGACGAGATCCCGGACTATGTGCGGTTTCTGCGGGAGAACCGCCAGGAGATCGAGCTGCTTTTCAAGGAGCTTCTGATCGGAGTGACGAGTTTTTTCCGGGATCCGCTGGCCTGGGAATATCTGAAGACAACGGTCATCCCGGCCCTCCTGGCCGCACAGCCGGAGGGCGGAACCCTGCGGGCCTGGGTGCCGGGCTGCTCCACCGGGGAAGAGGCCTATTCCCTGGCCATGATTTTTAAAGAGGCCCAGGACGCCTGCCGACCGCCGCGCAGCCACGCGCTTTTGATCTTCGCCACCGACCTGGACCGGGACGCCATCGACAAGGCCCGGGCGGCCGCCTATCCGGAAAATATCGCCGTGGACGTCTCCCCGGAACGCCTGCACCGGTTTTTCAACCAGGTCGAGCATGGCTTCAAGGTGGGCCAGGAGATACGGGAGACCGTCATATTTGCCCCGCACAACGTGGCCATGAACCCGCCGTTCACCAAACTGGACTTCCTGATCTGCCGCAATCTGCTCATCTACCTGGATCACTCGCTGCAACAAAAGCTGTTGCCGCTTTTTCATTACAGCCTTAATCCCGGCGGCACGCTGTTTCTGGGCAGTGCGGAAACAGTCGGAACCTTCACCGACCTGTTCTCCCCCCTGGACAGCAAGCTGCGGCTGTACCGGCGCCTTGACGTGGCCACGCATGCCGCCCCAGTGGAGTTTCCCGACGCCTTCAGGGCTGCTCCGTCCCCGTCGGCCGATCCCTCACGGAAGCCCGCACCTGTCCCCAACATCCAGGTTCTGACCGAACGATTGCTCTTGCAATACTATGCCCCGGCTGGCGTACTGACCACGGAAAAGGGAGACATCGTCTATATCAGCGGACGCACGGGCAGGTACCTGGAGCCTGCGGCGGGCAAGGCAAACTGGAATCTATTCGCTATGGCCCGGGGAGATCTCCACTTCAAGCTCGATGCTGCCTTTCTCCAGGCGGTCAGGGAGAGAAAATCCGCCATAATAAAAAGCGTCCACCTGGGAACAAACGGCGGGAAACATGCCGTTGACGTGGTGATACACCCTATTGACGATCCTTCTGATCTGAAAGGAATGGTCCTGGTCGTCTTTTTGGATGTCCCGGACGCCCTGGAGACGGCGGTTCCCACCTCCTTCAACCCGGAGATAAAGGATATTTCCCAACTGGAGGCCCTCGGGCGGGAGCTGCTCCAGGCCAGAAGCGAGGCCAAAACAATTCGACAGGAGATGCAGACTTCCCAGGAAGAACTGCGACTCAGCAATGAAGAATTGCAATCCGCAAACGAGGAATTGCAATCAACGAATGAAGAGCTGACCACATCGAAGGAAGAAATTCAGTCCATGAACGAGGAACTCCAGACCGTCAATCATGAATTGAAGGCCAAATTCGACGACCTGTCCCGGGCCAACAACGACATGAAGAACCTGCTCAACAGCACCGACATCGCCACGCTGTTTCTGGACGACGACCTTCATGTGCGGCGGTTCACCACCCAGGTCGCATCGATCTTCAAACTCATTCCAAGCGATGTGGGGCGGCCCATCACGGACATCGCCACGGTGCTGGACTATCCCGACATGGTCGCGGACGCACGCGAGGTGCTGCGCTCCCTGGTCTTTCTCGAAAAAGCCCTTCCCGCCCGGGATGGCCGCTGGTTTCTGACGCGCGTCATGCCCTATCGCACCCTGGACAATCGGATTGACGGATTGGTGATCACCCTGTCCGACGTAAGCGCGTCCAAGCGTCTGGAGGAGCGGCTGCGGGAAAAGGAACACGAGGCCCTGGCGGTGTTCGCCAGCATGCCCAATGCGTTCGCACTCCTTACGACCGTGCTCGACCCAGCCGGAACCTTTGTCGACGGCCGGTTTGTTTTCGTCAACGAGGCCTTTGCGGACCTTTGGGGCAGACCAAGCGAGGAGGTGCTGGGCCGGACCCTGCGCGAGGTGTGGCCAGGGAGCGAGGCGCGTTGGCGGACGGCCTGCCAGGATGCGGCCGTTCACGGCGTTCGCGGTGGTTTCGATCTGTTTTTCGAACATGGCGCGAAAACCGTTCGGTGTTCCGCTTACCGGCCGGGTGATAAACCCGACCGCTTTTGCCTCCTGTTCGAGGCGGCCGCCGGGGCATGGGAGGGAGCACGCCTCGGAGACGACGCCACCAGAGAAGCCGGAGGGGGCGCATGATGAGAAGCGACGGATCAGGGCCAACGGAACCAGCCGTCCTGCGCCAGCAGGCCGAGGAAATGCTGCGTCGCACACAAACCGGCCCGACCGTCGCCGAATCTTCGGGGGATTTGAAGCGGCTCGTCCACGAGCTCCAGGTCCACCAGATTGAGCTTGAGCTGCAAAACGAAGAGCTGCGCCGCTCCCGGGACGAGGTAGAGGCGGGGCTGGCCCGCTACGCCGACCTCTATGACTTCGCCCCGGTCGGGTATTTCACCCTCGACGGCGATGGCACTATCCTCAAGGTGAATCTTGCCGGAACCAACGTGGTGGAGGTGGAGCGGGCCAACCTGATCAACCGGCGTTTCCACGTCCTTCTCCCCACCGAATCCTTTTCCGCCTTCACCGACTTCCTTCAGGAGGCCTTTCGGGGCACGGGGCAGGCCATCTTCGAAACGCACATGGTCACGGGAAAAGGGCACGCGAAATGTGTGCGCCTTGAGGCCGTCGTCCCCAAGGGGCGTCCGGAATGCCGGATGGCCATGACGGACATCACCGAGCGCACGGAGATCGGGGATGTCCAGAATTTTCTTTCATCCAGCGGATGGACAGGCGCGGGCGAGGATTTTTTTCAATCCCTGGCCCGCTATCTGGCCGAAAAGCTGGAGATGGGGTTTGTCTGCATCGATCTGCTGGAGGGAGACGGGCTGACCGCCCGGACGGTGGCCGTCTACTCCGACGGGCATTTCGAGGACAACATGTCCTATGCCCTCAAGGACACCCCTTGCGGCGACGTGGTCGGCAAGATGATCTGCTGCCATCCGGAACATGTCCGGCGGCTGTTCCCAAAAGACGAGGCGCTGGCGGCCATGGACGCCGAAAGCTACATCGGGACGACCCTGTGGGGCTCCCATGGACGGCCGATAGGATTGATCGCCCTCATCGGCCGCACCCCCCTTTGCAACGCCCGGCTGGCGGAGACCCTGTTGCGCATCGTGAGCGTCCGGGCCGCCGGGGAACTGGAGCGCCGACAGGCCGAGGGGGATCTCATCGCGGCCAAGGAGCAGGCCGAATCCGCCAACCGGGCCAAGAGCGAATTTTTGTCCAACATGAGCCATGAGATCCGTACCCCGTTAAACGGCGTACTCGGCATGCTCCAGTATCTGAAGTTGACCGCCCTGGCCGACGAGCAGAAAGACTGCGTGGCCCATGCGACCTCAGCCAGTTGGCGACTTTTGGCCCTCCTGGACGACATCCTGGATTTTTCCAGGATGGAGGCCGGCAGGTTGAACCTGACCATGAAGCCCTTCGCCCTGGGTGACATTTTTCGATCCGTGTCGGACATCCTCGACGTGGTCGCCGGGAAAAAGGGCCTGGCCACCTTCTGGCATATCGACCCGCGCGTTCCCCTTCGGCTGGTGGGCGACGAGGCCAGGATACGGCAGATTCTTTTCAATCTGGTCGGCAACGCCGTCAAGTTCACGACCCGGGGCGAGGTCCGGATCATGGCCTGGGCCGAATCCGGCGACGCCCCGGAAGGATGCAGGCTTTCTTTTTCGGTGCATGACACGGGCATGGGCATCCCTCCCGAACAGCAAGACCGTATTTTCGACCGCTTCACCCAGGTCGAGGTCTCCTACACCCGGCAATACCAGGGCGCAGGCCTGGGGTTGGCCATCGTCAAGCGGCTTGTGGACCTGATGGACGGCGAGATCTCCTTAAAAAGCACGGTCGGGGCGGGTACCCGGATAACCGTGTCCATCCCCTGCGCCCTGCCCCGGGAAGAACACGACGCGACGCCTGCGGCCATGCCGTCCCCGGAACCGCGCAGGCGGACTCGGAAGCTGCTGGTCGTCGAGGACGAACCCGTCAATCTGAGGGGCATGGAGGCGCTGCTCGGGCGCAGGGGCTATGAGGTGGCCACCGCCCGCAATGGGGTGGAAGCCCTGGACGCCCTGCGCCAATCCCAATTCGATTGCATCCTGATGGACGTCCAGATGCCGGTGATGGACGGCATCGAGGCCGTGCGCCACATCCGCAGCGACAAGGACTTTGCGGCGGTGTCGGGCATCCCGGTCATCGCGGTGACGGCCTATGCCCAGACGGGCGATCGTGAGAAATTCCTGGCGGCGGGCATGGACGACTATGTGGCCAAGCCCGTGGCGCTTCATGCGCTCGAAGAGGTCATCGACCGGCTGATCGGGGAAAAATCGTCGCCGCCCGGGGGGAAGGCCTCGGCGCCACCGGCTGTTTCCCTGACGCCGTGAGGACGGGCCGGGCCGGGCCGTCCATTTGGGAACCATCCGGGGATGCGCCCTCCCCCGCTTAGGCCTCGGGCGCGGTATCGACGCAAAGCACCCGGCGGGCCACGCGCTCGAAGTGCAGGCCGAGAATCGCCAGTTCCACGGCCACGGGAAAGGCCTTGCGCTTGGTCGTAAGCGTTTTGAGCATGAGCTTCCAATACGCAAAGCGGGCGTGTGAGACCACGCCGATGGACCACATGCTGCGCGCGAAGGCCCAAACCTCGGTGGAGAGTATCTTTCCCCGCGCCGTGGGGGTATAAGCGGCCAGAAAGGTGTTGATGCGCTGGTAGTATTTTTTCGGGGAATAGATCACGCCAAGGAGTTGTTTATAGCCTTCAAGCAGCGTCTCACGGCCCATCCTGGGAATGAAGTTTAGGCTGGCGTCCGTGTTTTCCCCGCTCATCTCGCCGACCAGACGATCCTCGGCCTGAAGGCGCCGCCACAACCGGGTTTGCGGCAGGGCGTTAAGCACGCCGACCATGGCCGTGACCACCCCGATATCCTGGATGAAACGAATCTGCTGCTCGAAGATCGACGGCGTGTCGTGGTCGAAACCCACGATAAATCCCCCCATGACCTGCATGCCATGCTGATGGATGGTGCGCACGGCGCTGGCGAAATCCGTGGCCACGTTCTGGTTTTTCCCGCATTCCTTGAGGCTCTCCACGGACGGGGTCTCGATGCCGATGAAGACCTTGTGGAAATTGGCCGCGCTCATCATGCGCATGAGCGTTACGTCCTGCGCCAGGTTGACGCTGGCCTCGGTCATGAACTTGTAGGGATAGCCGCGCTTTCTCTGCCAGGCCGCAAGGAGCGGCAGGAACTCTTTGACGTGGGCCAGATTGCCGATGAAGTTGTCGTCCACGATAAAGACCGTGTCCCGCCAGCCCGCGTCGTAGAGGCTTTGCAGTTCGCCAAGCATCTGGTCGGGACTTTTGACCCGGGGCCGCCGCCCATTCATGGCCACAATGCCGCAGAATTCGCAGTCAAAGGGGCAACCGCGCGAATACTGCACGGACATGGACACATAATCCTTGAAGTTCACCAGTTCCCACAAGGGCAGCGGCGTGGCCCCGAGATCGGGCCGCCCGGCGGCCTCGTAGACCGGCCTGGCGCGGCCGTGCTGCAAATCCTCAAGAAACGTCGGCAGGATGTCCTCGGCCTCGCCCAGGATGAAATGGTCCACCCCGGGGAAACTCCCGGGCTGGGCTAAGAAGGCCGGCCCCCCCGCGACCACCCGTTTGCCCGCGGCCTTGGCCCGGGCGATGATGTCCCGGGCGCTTGGCGTCTGAACGAGCATGGCGCTGACCAGAACCACGTCGGCCCAGGCCAGATCGGCCTCGCCAAGGGGGGCGACATTGACGTCCACGAGCCGTTTTTCCCAGGACGGCGGCAGCATGGCGGCCACCGTAAGCAGGCCCAGGGGCGGAAAGGCCGCTTTCTTGGCGATAAACGGCAGGACGTGCTTGAAACTCCAAAACGTGTCCGGATAGGCGGGATAGACCAGAAGGGCGTTCATGGTTGGCGGACCTCACGCAGGTAATGGTGTGGGCCAGGGAGTACGCAACAAATATGCCGATTTCCGCCTCCCTGGCAAGGCGCTTCGGCCAGGCCCCGGACCATCAGCCCAGGTCCACCTGGACGTGGTGATCCCGGCGGTCGTCCACAAGCGATATCCGTCCCGCGCCGTCCATAACGGCCTGGGGCGACGCCGTCCCGTCCACGCTCACCCGGATGACCCGCTGCGGAATCTCGCCGACCCGGGTCAGGGTGATGTGGTAAAACGTCTCGCGAAAGCGGTAATGGATTTTATACGAATCCCAGTGGGCGGGGATGCACGGGGCGATATGTAGGCGGTCCACCTCCAGGCGAATCCCCAATAGCGTCTCCACGGTCAGCCGGTACATCCACCCCGCCGCCCCGGTGTACCAGGTCCAGCCTCCCCGGCCGGTGTGCGGCGGCGCGGCGTAGATGTCCGCGCTCATGACGTAGGGCTCGACCTTGTAGCGTTCGCTCTGTTCCGGACGGCTTGCGTGCCGCACGGGGCAAAGCATGGCGAAGAGCTCCCAGGCCCGTTCCCGTTCTCCCAACATGGCGAAGGCCATGGTGGTCCATATCGCGGCGTGGGTGTAGTGGCCGCCGTTTTCACGCACCCCGGGCACATATCCCTTGATGTAGCCGGGCTCCAGGTTTGAGGTGTCGAAAGGCGGGGCCAACAGGGCAATGATTCCCTCCCGGCGGTGCACCAGATGCTCGTCCACGGCGGCCATGGCCAGCCGGGCCCGCGTTTGATCGCCGCCGCCGGAAATGACCGCCCAGCTCTGGCTGATGGAATCGATCCGGCATTCGGCGTTACTGGATGAGCCCAAGGGTGTGCCGTCATCGAAATAGGCCCGCCGGTACCAGCCGCCGTCCCAGGCGTGGGTCTCCATGTTGGCGCGAAGCGTCGCAGCCTGGGCGTCGCAGGCGGCGGCGAACTCCATATCGCCCCGGCTGCGGGAAAGCCCCGCGAACGACTGGAGGTTCTCATACAGGAACCAGCCCAGCCAGACGCTCTCGCCCCGGCCCTCGCAACCGACGAGATTCATGCCGTCATTCCAGTCGCCGCAGCCCATAAGCGGCAGGTGGTGTTCGCCGAAGCGCAGGCCATGGGAGATGGCCCGCACGCAATGCTCATAGAGCGTGGCTACCTCGCTTGAAGATTGGGGCTGATCGAAAGAGGCCTCCTCCTGCGCATTAAGCTCCCGGCCCTCAAGGAATGGGGCCATCTCGTCGAGCACCCCCGTATCCCCCGTGGTCGCCACATACCGGCAGACGGCATAGGGGAGCCACAGATAGTCGTCGGAAAAATGCGTGCGCACGCCCTGCCCGTTGGGCGGATGCCACCAGTGCTGCACGTCGCCCTGGCGGTATTGCCGCCCGGCGCAGCGCAACAGGTGTTCGCGGGCCAGCCACGGCGTCGCATGGATGAGAGCCAGGACGTCCTGCAACTGATCCCGGAAGCCGTAGGCCCCGCCGGACTGGTAGGGGCCGGCGCGGCCCCACAGCCTGCACGACAGGGTCTGGTAGACCAGCCAGCCGTTGGCCAGCACGTCGAGGCCGGGGTCCGGGGTCTCCACATGGATGGCCCCCAGGGTCCGGTTCCAGAATTCCCACACCCCCTCCAGGGCCTGCCGTGCGCCGCCCACGCCTCCGTAGCTCTGGATGAAATACCGGGCCTCGTCGGTGTTGCGGGCCGCGCCGATGATGAACACGATCTCGCGTTCCTGTCCCTCGGCCAGATCGATCCAGGTCTGCATCGCGGCGCAGGGATCAAGGCCGGGGCCGGTCGATCCCGAAAGACGCTTGCGGCGCATGGCCTCCGGACTGGCCAGGGAGCCGTTGCGGCCGATAAACGCGGTGCGGTTGCCACTGACCACACGCTCCCGCTGGCTGACCTGCACGAAGACCACCCGCCCGGCGCATTCGCGGCCATAGGCGTTGCGGGCATACAACGCCCCGCTCTCCGGGTCCGTTTCGGTGACGATGTGCATGAGGTTGGCGTGCCGCCACTCGCCGAGAACCAGTTCCCAATAGCCGGTCAAAGACAACCGGCGATGGCGTTTCGAGTGGTTGCGCAGCTTGACCGCCACGAACTTCACCGGCGCGTCCATGGCCACATAGGTATGCAGTTCCGAGGAAATGTCGGCCTCGCGATGCTCGAACACGCTGTAGCCGAACCCATGTCGGCACACGTATCCGGTCCGGCCCCGGGCGGGCAGCGGCGTGGGCGACCAAAACGCCCCGGTCTCCTCGTCGCGGATGTAGAAGGCCTCGCCGCTGACGTCGCTTACGGGGTCGTTGTGCCAGGTGGTCAGCCGGAATTCGTGGGCATTCTCCACCCAGGTGCAGGCGCTCCCGCCTTCGCTGACCACCGTGCCGATATGCGCGCTGGCGATGACGTTGGACCACGGGGCGGGGGTGTTTTGACCGGGCTCCAGGGTAATCACGTATTCGTGGCCGTCGGGCGTGAACCCTCCCAGGCCATTGCAGAAAATGCGCTCGCGCGGGGCGAGCTCCCGGGCCGGTTCGGGCGGCGGCGGCAGCACCGGCTTCAGGCGGTCCGAGACGCGTGGTCCCGTGGTGCGGCGTTCCACCTGCTCGACCAGCGTCTCCGGACCATCGGTAAGCACGACCCTGGCCACCGTCTGAAACAATACCCGGTCCTCCTCGGAGAGTTCCTCGGCCCGGCGCACGAAAACGCCTCCCGGCTTGTCAAGAAGCTGGGCCTCGGGGCCCGTGTTGATCAGCCCCACGATCTGGTCCTGCAGCACCGCCCGGTAGCCGGAAAAATCCTCGTTTAAGATCACCAGATCGCTGGCCAGGCCCTTTATCCGCCAATAGGCATGGGCCTGCAGGGCCTGCCGCACCGTGTCGATGCGCTCGATGTCGCCGATGCGCACCAGGATGATCGGCAGATCCCCTGAAACGGCAAAATGCCACAGGCCGGACTGGCCGCGCTGGTTGCGGGCGATGACCCCAGGGGCGACGCGGCGCAAGGCGTTGCCGTACACCACGGAATTGGCCAGGCGGCCGTAGACCTGGGCGTCGGCCTCGGTCGCCCCCAGGTTGCGCAGCACCTCCTGACTGTGAAACCAGGCCATTTCAAAGGCCCGGGCCACGAAATGCCGGTCGCAATACTTTTCGATCAAGGCCAGGGCGGCCTGCCGGGTGTCGGCCACGCCGGTGATGATCTGCACCGTGGCCGATTCGTCGGGCTTAAGGGTGATGGTGCGGCGGATGGACACGATGGGGTCGAGCACCGCCCCCTGGGTATTCGAAAGCGCCGTCTGCCCGCCGACGGACAGGGCCACGGGGTTGGCCGCCGTGCGCCCCCGTCCGATGAACGCGGCCCGATCCGTCTCGTAGGACGCCTCGTCGGCGGTCATGCCCGGGGCCGCCAGCACATGAAACATCCACGGCGTGGGTTCGTCCGGCGTGCGGCGGCGGCGGGTGCATAGGATCGCCTGCCGCTCGGGCAGGATCTCGGTCTGTACAAAGAGATTGCTGAAGGCGCGATGGGCCAGGTCGGCGTTGAGCGGCGCCAGCACCACCTCGGCGTAGCTGGTCACCTCCACGCGTCTTGTGCGCGACGACAGGTTGGTGAGCGTGACCCGGCGGATCTCGGCGTCGTCCTCCGGCGAGACGCTCATCTCCGTATGCGTTTCGATGGAGGCGTCGCGCCGCTGGTATTCCGCGCGGCCCTGCACAAAGGCCGCCTCATAGTGATCGGCCTGGCACAGCGTGGGTTGATATCCGGTGGACCAATACCGCCCCGTGTCCCGGTCGCGCAGATAGATGAACGTCCCCCAGCAGTCGCAGGTGACGTCCTCGCGCCAGCGGGTCACGGCCAGATCCCCCCACCGGCTGTAGCCGCCGCCGGCGTTGGTGGTCATGACGTGGTATCTGCCGTTGGACAACAGATGCACCTCGGGCAGGCGGGCGTCCGGGTCGGTGAAAACGCGCATGATCGACCCCGTGTCCACGGCGGGCGGATGCGCTGCGGCGCTCACCTCGGCGGCATGGGGGTGCAGCATCTCGCCGGTTTTGGGCAGGCGTTCCTGCAAAAGCAGCTCCGTGGCCCGCAGGGAGGGGGCGGACATGAACCGCCTCTGCATAGGCTGGGCAAGCAGGACATGGGCAAAGGCCAAAAGGCTCATTCCCTGGTGGTGGGCCATGAACGTCCGCACGATGGCGCTATGCGTGTCCCGTGACGCGCGCGAGGGCGTGTAGTCGATGGCCTCGTAAAAGCCGTAGGTCCCGAGGAACCCGCTGGCGAAAAGCCGTTGCAGATTGCGGCAGGCCTCCCGGGGCGCGACCATCAGGGCCAGGGCGCTGGCATAGGGAGCGATGACCAGATCGTCGCCCAGGCCGCGCTTGAATCCCAGGCCGGGCACGCCGAAGGCCCGATACTGGTAGACGTGTTGCACGTCGGTGGCGTTGTAGCAGGACTCGGAGATGCCCCAGGGCACGGCGCGTTGCCGACCGTATTCGATCTGGCGCGACACGGCGGCCTTGCAGGTCTGGTCCAGTAAGGTGTTCGGGAAGCTGGGCATGATCAGTTGCGGCATGAGGTATTCGAACATGGAGCCGCTCCAGGAAATGAGGCTCACGTCGCCGCCATGGCTTGTCAGCAGGCGGCCCAGGGAAAACCAATGTTTCTGGGGTATCTGGCCCTGGGCGATGATCACAAAGCTGGTCAGACGGGCCTCCGACGCCAACAGGTCGTAGCAGGACGGGTCGCGGCGCCGTTCGCCCACGTCGTAGCCGATGGCCAGCAGGCTGCGGGACGTGTCGTACAGAAACTCGAAATCCATCATCGCCAGGCTGCGGCAGCGGTCCGCCAGGGCGTCGATCATGGCCAGACGACGCGCCGCAGTATGGCCTAGAGACGCGGCGTGCATGGGGCTGTCGCCGGTTTCCGGGGGCTGGCCGTCACGGCCGTTCGCCCCGGCCAGTTCCGCCAGGGTGGGAATGTCGGCAAAAAGCTCCGGCTCGGGCGAAAGCAGACGCAACTCGTCGTGCAGGGCCTGGGCTTGCCGGTCGAAGGCATGGGCCCAGTAAAACAGATGACTGTCGCTGGCGGCATCCCCGGGCAGCAGGGCCGCCACGCCGTCGCCCACGCCGCACATCTCCTCCAGCACGCAATGGGCGGCAGCCAGGGTCAGCGGCTGTCCGGCCAGGGCCAGCGGGCGCAGGGCGTCCCGCAGAAGCGCAATTTTGCTTGCGAGTGCCGGCGTCCGGGCCGGAATCGCCTGTTCGGCAAGCATCTGCAGGGTGTCCATAAGCCCCGGAAAGGCGCTGGAGGACAACACCGGCTGTGCTTTCAACTCGGCCAGTCCGGCCTGCAAGGTCAGCAGGCAGCCCACGAGGTTGCCGCTGTCGACCGTGGAGACGTACTGGGGGCGAAGGGGGCGCCCCGTGCGCGTGTCGTACCAGTTGTAGAAATGGCCCCGGTACCGTTCCAGGCGCTCCATGGCGTCCAGGGTGTTCCCGGTTCGCTGCAACAGCTCCCCGGCGCACAGGTATCCGAAATCGTGCGCGGCCAGGTTCGCCAGAAGGGCCATGCCCATGTTCGTGGGCGAGGTTCGCGAGGCCAAAATCTCCGCCGGATATTCCTGATAGTTGTCGGGCGGCAACCAGTTATCCTTCGGCCCGACGAAGTCCTCGAAATACCGCCAAGTCTTCCTGGCCGCCCCGCGCAAAAACGCATGCTGGGCCAGGGTCAGTTCCTGGGTCGGGAGCAGAAGCGGCAGACTGATCCACCAGCACAGAAGCGGCGACGCGAACCACAGCAAAAGGACAGGCGCAGCAAACACCAGACCGTGCGGCTTGTCGGCCAAAAGGGTCAGGGCCAGGGCCAGGGCCGTGGCCAGGGCGGGCGCGAACCACATCTCCAGGTAAAACCCGGCCAGGGTGCGACAGGCGTTCCGGCGCGCATAGGACTTCGTGTGCCACGTAAGAAGTCCCTTCCGGGTAAAGAGCATGCGCCCGGCGGAACGCATGATCGCATCCAGGTTCATGATCGCGGCGTAGGGCAAGGCGGCCAGTTCCAGCCCGGAAAGGGCCATGGGACGTCCGGCGGCCCGGCTCGTCAGGAGCACCTGCAACGGCCAGGAACGGTCCTTTGGCTTCCGGATCAAGGCTATGGCGGCCTCCAACCCGGCGGGCAGAAAGAGCACGGCCGCAACCACCAGCGTCCAGAACCAGACCGGACCCGGGCCGATGGTCCATCCCACGGCCAGCAGGACCAGAAGCGACGGCGGCACGAGGCTGCGCCGCAGATTGTCGATGAGTTTCCACACCGACAACGCCGTGAGCGCGTTTGGCCGCCCGGCCGGTTTGGCCCCGTCCGCCCCGGGAGGGCCGGGCACGCGGGGAAAAAGCCAGCCCGCAAGCTGCCAATCGCCGCGCACCCAGCGGTGGCGGCGGCTGGCCTCCATGGCGTAACTGGCCGGATGCTCCTCGATGAGATCCACATCGGACACTAGGGCCGAGCGGGCATACCCGCTTTCCAGCAGGTCGTGGCTCAGGACCAGGTTTTCCGGAAAACGCCCGCTTAGGGCCTGCCGGACGGCGTCCACATCGTAAATGCCCTTGCCGATAAACGAGCCCTCGCCAAACAGATCCTGGTACACGTCCGACACCTCGCGGGTGTAGGGATCGATGCCCGAGTCTCCGGCGAAAAGTCTGGTGAACCGCGACTGTCCCGCGCTGGTCAGGCTGATGGAGACCCGCGGTTGCAGGATGGCGTAGCCTTCGACGACGCGCCTTGCGTCGGCGTCGTAGACCGGCCGGTTCAGGGGGTGGGCCATGTTGCCGATGAGCTTGCGGGCCGTGTCCCGGGGCAACTGGGTGTCGGTGTCCAGGGTGATGACGTACTGGATGGAACCAAGCAGCGACGTATCCCCGACGATCTGGGAAAAGGCGGATTTGGACCCGCCGCGCAGCACGGCGTTGAACTGCTCCAGCTTGCCCCGCTTGCGCTCATATCCCATCCAGGTCCGTTCGTGGGGATTCCATGTCCGGGGTCGGTGGAACAGGAAAAAGACGTTCGGGCGATCCTCGCGGTAGGTCTCGTTGAGGACCTCGATCCCGGCCCTGGCCCGGGCCACGAGCGCCTCGTCGTCTGGCATGACGGCCTCGGAGGCGTCGGAAAAATCCGTGAGCAGGGCGAAATGCAGGTGCGGGTCGCGATTGCCGAGATAGCGGATCTCCAGGGCCTCCAGGAGGGCGTCGATCTCGTGCGGCGCGCCTAGCAGGGTGGGGACGATCACCATGGTGGCCTGGCCGGGGGGGATGCCCTGCGAATAATCCAGCCGGGGCAAGGCGCGCGGCGGCAAGGCCATGGTGGCCGCAAGGTTCGCCAGCGACACAGCCAGGCCCGAGACGCCGACACCGGCCAGGACGGCCAGGAGCCAGGACCGCCAGTCCGCCCATCCGGCATCGTCCAGGGGGCTAAGCGCCGCCCAGGTCGCCAGCGCCGTGAGGCACACGATGACGCCGAGATAGAGTCCCAGGCGGTAAGGCTGGCCAATCCGGCCAAGGCGTGTCTTCCAGGTCGCCCGGCTGCCCGCCGCATGATCCAGCAGAGGGCGGCCATGGTCGATCAGATAGTATCCGACGTGCGCGGCGCGATGTCCGAGGCCGTGCCGCTGCGCCGCCGCCTGGGCCAGGGCGACGGCCTGTCGGGCCACGTCCGGTTCGCTTTGGGGGCTGTCCCGGGCCACGTCCTCGATGACATGCCGATACCGGTCGCGGGTGGCGAAATCCTGATCGGCGTGCAGCCCGACGGGGTCTTCGCGCAAGGTCTGCTCGACGACGCTTAAGGATTCGACGAACACCTTCCAGTCCGTCGAGCCGATGAACCGCAGGCTCCCGATGCTGTTGGCGATGGAGATCTGGTTGGCCGCAGCGGTGCGGCTGGCCGCCTCGGACAATTGGGTCGCGGTCACCCCCTGCTCAAGGAGTTTCTGCTCGACCCAGGTCTGGATGAAGGCCATGACGGCCCCCTGGGCCTGGAGCCGGGCGTAAAACTCCTCCACGAACGAGGCCGTCAGCGGAACATCAGCGTCGGCGAACTCGACAAGCACCTGAATGAGTTGTTTCGGTTCCTTCTCGGCCGTGGCGAGCATACGCTGCGCCCAGACGATGGCCGAGTCAAGTTCCTCACGGCGATGCGCGATGCGCAGGGCCACACGGCGAAGGTTTTCCAGCAGGGCCAGTTGCAGCATGATCGGGAAGGCCCACAACTCCCCCAGCCGCAGCGGCAAAACGGTCTGGTAGGCGGCGACGAACTGGGTGGTGTTGTCGCTGTCGACGCGCCCGTCCATGTGGGAGATGAGCTCCAAGGCCAGGTCGTAGATGCGGGGGAACCCGGCCGACGGGCCGTCGGCCAAACGCGGCAACTGGCGGCTGTAGCCGCGCGGCAGATGCCGCCGGGCCAGCACGATCTGCTGTTCGATGAGATAGAAGTTATCGAGCAGCCAGGACTCCGCCGGAACGATCCGTTGTCCCGGCGTGGCTGCGGCCGTCACCACGTCATACGCCGCCAAGAGGACGCGCTCATTGTCCGCCAGTCGGGGCAACAACCTGTCCGGTCCCGGATGCGGATCGATGGCATGCCGTCCGGCAAGATCAGCGGCGTGCAGCGTCAGTTGCTTGATGCTGAACAGTTCCGAACGCAGCAATTCGGCATCCCAGCCTTGGTCCGGCGCATTCCGTGTGTGTGCAGTCAGTCCCACGTCTCGTTTGATGGCGATATGACTCTCCTTCTGAGGACGAACATTGTCTACGGCGCACCGAGTCTTGAAAAACCAGACGGGGTCTTGCTGGACCCCGCCTGGTCGGCCGGTGCGTCTGACGTCATGAGGCGGGCGTCGCCCCGGCTGTTCCGGTCTTGGTTCGGCCCCTGCGGTCAGCGGTCCTGGCCGCCGCCCCCCCCATCCAAGGCCGTTTTCACTGCCGGGGCTCCTTACGGGAATCCCCGCATGTCCTGGCTAATAGACGTTTTCGTTGCAGACCCAGCCGCGCTGTCCGGTGGACACGACTTCAACGTATGACCAGCCGCCGCCGGAGCCATAGACCAGGACCTTGAGTTGTTCATCCATGGCGATCCTGTTGAGCTGGCCGCACCAAAATCCTTCGCAATTGCGGAGCGGAAGATTGGACATGCCGGAATAGGCGGTGCTGCCAAGCGGCCTTGCGGTTGCCGTGACGGCGGGAAGCCCAAGGATGGCGGCAAGGGACAGGACGCAGGCAATTTTTGTCAAACTCTTCATGGAACACTCCTCGCGTAATTTGTTTTTTGGAAATGAAAGTGAGACGACACACTCCTCTTAAAATTGCTTTTACGTTATTTTTTATGACATGGATTTTCCATATTCTGTTCGCAGATACAATCCAGCACGTTCTGACTTTCGCTAGATGATCCAGGCGACATCATACACATCAAGCGCTCCATGTCTTGACGACTTTGTTTATGTGAACAGCCATTGCGGATGTATTTTTCCACAGGCAACACCTCTAATATGGCTGAAGGCATTGTTCACGTTGATAGTCGCAATCTCCAAAACAGGTTCTCTTGCTGCTCAAACCGGAAGACCTGTCGCATGAAGAGTTGCACTTTCTCCAGGTGTCGTTGCAGTAATCGAGGCTTCGCACATGCTCTATCCTCGGATAGGACTCGCCGCGCAGGATGGGAAGGGGGTCGATAACCCGGCCAGCTCCACTTTCTTCGATATGGATGGCGCCGCCAGATGAATCTCTATAATACAGTCTCCCTTCCGTATTCGTGTAGTACCGGTCACTGTCATCATCAACGATATAGTATAACCCGGCAGTGCCTCGTTCAACGCGTACGTTCCGATCAATGGAGTGGACAGATCCGGCCTCGTCCACATAATACAACTTGCCGTTGTTGTCTCGATAGTACCGCCGTGGCCCTTCATCGTTTCTGTGAACGATGACAGCTCTGTCATCAGGATAATTCGATGTTGTGACTACCTCCGGCGGCGGTGGCCTTCGATTTCTGACGCATCCAGTCGTCGCCGCCACAACAAGGAGCGCAGCCACGCCGAGTATCAAACAAGAGAATCCACGTTTGCGTTGCATAAGAGTCCTCCATGGAGCGTCACAAGTTCTTTTCTATGCCATTGGGCATGGATCCCATATCGTGCTTGGCGTGCTGAAGAGATGCCCATCGGATTGCGTCCGTTTAGATTTTTCCAAGCAGGAACAGGATGACAAGTATGACCACAATGAGGCCGATGACGCCGCTCGGCCCATATCCCCAGGATCTGCTGTGAGGCCAAATCGGGATGATTCCCAACAGCATAAGTACAAGCACTATCAAGAGGATTGTTGTGATGGACATAAGGCACTCTCCTTTACATATGTCATACGAAAAAAATATACTGCTCTGCCTTTGCAAATTGCGGTGCGGCATCACTTGTATCATCGATGTCGAATACGGTTTACGGTTGAAGACGTTGATACATAAACCGCCGAAACCCTCATTGGTCTGCCCTCGTACTTGCCAGGAAGTCTGCTTGTTGCGGTTTCTGCTCCACCACCGGATTTCGTCTTCTGTTTCTGCGCTGCATGCTTGATATGATGCCAGGCACGGGCAAGGCCGCATGTTCACGATATATGTATTTACAAGATTCGAGCCAGTCACGTTATGCTCGGCGTGCGGGAGATAACAGCATGGTTTCTCACGGAAAATGCGTCCATAACTGGAGGGGCTCGGCAGGCAACGACCACCAATATGGTCAGATATGACCGCATGGTCATATCTGGCCAGATGGCGCGTTTCCTGGCGACAACGGGAGGCGACTTGTGGAGGTGGCCGATCTTCCCGGCACAGGCGCGGTCTTTGGAACTGCGACTGGCGACCATGGGCGAACGCCCCTGGTTTACGCTTTCTTGCCGCGTGGGCGAAGCGACACGCCCACCCTTCCCCTGTCTGATTGCCAGTCGCAGGTTCCGCAGACCTGCGGCGCGAGGGGAGGGGCGTGTCGGCCCTAAGCCCTTGTCAGGGCCAGGTTGGCTGCCATCCGCCCTGACGGGATCTCTCTGGGGGGGGTGGTGCGGGCGTTTGCCTTTCCCCGGCGGGATCGTCCCGTGGCACGGATGCCCTGCCGTCGTTGTTCGTGAAGAGTTTGCGCGGCATTGGCTCCCCATGGTGAAAGGCATCGGGCAGAACCTCGACGTAGGGTGGCTTCGGCACGGCCTGAGGTTGTTCAATGTTTGCGGAATTCGCAAAAAGAATAGATGTCAAAAGGCCACAACCGAAAAGCAATGGTTGCCATATTGTTTTCATTGTTCTTACCCATATTTCTTTTCTATTATGGTTGTTCATAGTGATATCATATCATTGCTTATCAACAAAAAGACGATTATCAACATAACCGCAAGACTTATGCTCGTGCTTGTCGCATATCCCCATGATTTTTTACGAGGCCAGATCGGAATGATTCCGACCAGAACCAGGACAAGGCCAGCGATAAAGAGCGTCGTCTTTGACATTTTCTATTCTCTGTCAGTCCGTTGTTTATTTGCTTAGGATTCTTTGAATATTGCATGTCGACAGTATCATCACGGCATCAAGGCGATCATTCACGGAGTATCCTGACTGACATGATTTTTGCTAGGTTGTGACCTGATGTCAGAGCAGAGATACAAGAAGTAGGCCATTGGCTACATATGGCGCAGATATCTTCAAGTATCATTGATAAATGAGGATACTAGGCATGATCCACGGGGTGAAGTCCCAGACGGTGGCCGTCTGCGGTCATATGTGACAACTGGCTGGATATGACCAGGGCAATCCTCTGATGCTCAGGGGGTTGTGCCCGTATAAAGCCTGTCCCTCGAAGTTTTCTCGCCTTTTGATCAACAGTTCCGAAACCGATTATCTCACCGAGCCTGCGAGCGCCTCCCAGGTGACCCGACCGGCCTTCATTGTTCCTTGATCGTCTTTCGCCGGGCAGCCCGCCGGGGCGATTTACCCACTTTCCGTATCCTACCCGCCAGCGAGTCCGCGCCTGTAGAGCTTGAGCAGGTTGTGGGTCAGACACCATAGCTCAATATATCGAGAGGAAGCTCCCTAACACCACTCTGTTGTTGGCAATCATGCAAACCGAACGCAAGTTTGCACCACTATCTCAGATTGTTGCAACAAAAGATGAGCGTCTGGCACACATGGGGAATCCCTTCAATACTACACCTGATGCGATGCCTTGCCCGACCCGAGGGCGAAGTTTCATTCTGCGAATCTGCGAATTGTGCGCTTAAGATCTGGCAAGCTTGAATGATATGATTTTCTCCATTTATTCAAATGTGTGGGGATTGACCGTATAGACGGCGCTCGGCCTGCGGCCCGGACCTTTGCGCGTGTCCTGACTGGCCGAAAAGATGAAGGCCCGTTCTTCCAGGATGGCCAAACCGGCATTCACCTTGTCCATGGTCGGATAGCGGCCCTTGACCTTGCCCATGGCGTCGCGGGCGGTAAACGACGACACGCGGTCGCGCTCGATCCATTTCAAGATGGACTGGGCGCATTCCAACTGCGGGTCGCTGCCCATGAGCCCATAGGCGGCCGTGGCGTGCGCCGCGAGGATCGTGGCCGCTGTCAGCGCGTTCTCCATGGTTTGCGGCGAGAGAGGTTCGGTCAAGGGCTCGGGAGCCGTGGCCATATGCATGAGCCCGGCAAGGCGAATGGCCTGCCCCGGGTATTTTCCACCCCAATCCGTCATATGCTCCAGCGTTCCACCAGGAAGGAGAGCGGATTCCACATCCTGCGCGAACTTCCGCCACAGGTTCAATGCCTCCGGGGAGAGGGGAACATCATATGCGACAGAATTCCCCCGTGTGTCTCGATTCCAGACAATGGACAGAAGGTTTTGAATCGTCTGCTTCCATTTTCGCGCGATGGACTCCGGCATGGGGGAGGAATCGAGGGACCGTGTCCCCAGGCGGCTTCGCGGCATGAAATACAGGAAGCGTCCGACAAGCCCCCTGCCGCGAAACCCCGGCTGCCCCGCGAGCGCCTGGACGACTTCCGGCTGGGGGGAAATGACCAGGGTCAGGTGCGGATCATTCAGGATGATGGTCTCCGCTCCACGGCGGTCAATCTGGCAGGTTTCGCCGGACCAGGATTTGAGCACGGCGTCGAGATTGGGGACGCCATTGGAATATCTCCCGGCGAGGGTGTCGAACAGGCCGCCCTCCGCCTCAAGAAGCCCAATGCGTTGTTCGTGTCTTTCCATGAGCAGCGCCAAGGCCTCGGGGGTGAAATCATCGGCCAGAAGGCGGGGAGCCCTGGGAACATCCGGGAGCTCTTTCTCCATCGCCTTAATTTCCTGGATAAGATCCTTGCGCTGCTGGGCGGTCTTCGCCTTCCCGATGCTGGCCCGCTTCATGTCGATGGCCTTTTCCAAGGTACGGCGTTCGCTTGCCGCCTCGCGAATACCGTCTTGCATCTCACGGCTTCTATCAGTCTGCCATTCCACCAGCGGTTTTTTGCAGGCCTCTACCGTAGCGCTTTTCCGCTCTCCCGGGGGTAATGGGCACAGGGCGAAAATGTTCAGGGGTTCGGCATAACCGTCTTTGACCCGAACCCGGCACTTCCGCTGGACAGCGACGGCAATCGTTCCAAGAGCGCTGCACAACGGCAGTTCGAAAGGAACTTGCAGCTCTTCAGCCAGCGCCGAGCAAAACTTTCCCAAGATACCAGGAAACAGCCGGGCCGGGATATCCGGCGAGTTTTCGTTTTCAAACCGTACCGGCGAAGGTCCGGCCGCCTGAACGTCAACTTCAGGCAAGACCGGAACGGCTGCCATGATGCAGTTACGCACGGCATCAAGCCCCTCGGTTCGAGCCAGATCATTTAAGTCGGTCGCGCTGTCCGGCACTTTGAATCGTGGAATCGCCAACAGCCCGGAGACAGCGCGAGCCGCTTCGGTCGCATGCGCAACGCCTGGATTTCGGCCACGGGCGCGTTCTGTCTCGTGATCGTTGTCGGCGCAGAGGATGATCTGTCTGTCCGGATACGTCTGACGGGCCGAGGTGGCCACGGACATGAGGTTGCCGCAATGAAACGCGACAAGGACCGTGTGTTTCGTGGCCTCGTGGATGCTCGCCCCCGTGGCGTACCCTTCCGCGATGCACAGGGGGCCGTCATCCCCTGGGATCGTGAAGCGGCCGCCGCTTGTTGCGCCACCAGCGAGGAACCGCTTTTCTCCGCATGCCGCGATGAATTGCAGAGACATGATCGCTCCGACATTATCCAGAAGCGGGACGATGAGACGTCCGTCATGGGCCATGCGGATATCGCCAAGCGGCATGACTCCCTTTCGGGCAAGGTAGGGATGATTGAGAGGGACGGGATCAGCCTTCTCCCAAATACGAAATGCGGTTTCCTTGGCTTTGGCATGGAGACGTGAGGATTCTTCCCGCCTGGCGTTTTGGGCAACGGCGACCGAGGTCTGGAGCCGGTCCTTTTCAGTAATGGACATGGGATGGAGATGGCGGTCAGTCCATTTTCCGGATTCTCCCGTGCGGTAGTTCTGCCACCAACCGGACATGGGGGGATCGGCATGGAGCACATAGGCACCGTCCTTGCCGCGTTCCTTGCCCACCGTGCCGCAACGGTGCAGCTTTCCATCGGCTATGATCTCATCCAGGACCAACCCGCCGCTCTTAAGCTCCTCACGGAATGCGGAGACTATCTTGGTATCCATGCGGCGCCTCGCTATCGCCCAGCCGAGGACGGCATGGAATCAATGGTGAAGACCTTGTGGTCGGCGAGATAGGCGTCCAGGTCGGCGGGGTCGTAAACGACCCGTTTCCCGAGTTTGGAATAGCGGGGGCCACGCCCCTTGCAGCGCCAGACTTCGAGGGTGCCGGGTGAAAGGCCCAGGTATTGGGCAGCTTCGCGGGTGTGAAGACCTTTAAGCATACGAGCTCTCCTTCGGTGAATTCACCCGAAAGATAACTCATAGCCTGACAAGCATGTCTAGGATTCTATCTGAAGGGTCTGAGTTTCCAATTTCCCCTGTGAGAAGGACGGCTATCTCCAGGTTAAAGAAGGTGCCGCGCTAAGAGGGGTGCTACTCCAGCAGGCTTGTATGTTGTTCACGTGACAAGAACATTCTTCGTGTTATATAGAATAAACATCTCTATCTTCAATGCACTTGCACGTTTTATAATACATATTTGAAAACGTTCTATCCGATGACGCCGAATACCCTAAACTTGAAAGATCAAATTTTTCTTTGAGGCGATGTATCGTTTTTGAAATAGCGCCATACGGAGGCTTCTCCTTTCCAATCTGTTTGTCAATAGCATCCCAAATCCACAATCCAACAGCTCTTGACGCATTGCTTGTTGGCGATAATTTTGACAACTTCTTTCTAAATTTTCTCTCATGGATATAAAATAAAAAGTCATTATCGACTTCGCCCGTGATATTATCAATTATGTTTGCCACATCCAACAAGACTGTTGTGTAATCATGGTTCAAGTTAACCTCGATTTTCAGGCTGCTTGTCTCTGGGTCGTATTCAAAACCCTTGAGTGACTGATGATATACTTTATCGTAAAATTCCATTTTTAATTGTTTCTTTTTAATTAGCGTCCGCAGTATGTTGCCGGAATCAAAACCATAAAAACCATCCATGGTAGCAAATGGACATATATTATATGTCCTCATAAATAACAATGCAAGGTGTCGCAACTGAAAAACAATCTGGAACACCTCTTTTTCGTTCATGTAAGGATTCATGATACTGTCAAATTTTGCAAACATTATAGTTAGTGGATCAATCCCCTTGCCTTTCGCAAGAACGCAAAAATCAGCAATTTTTCTCGCATCATTGGCACACGTGACGTTCCTATATGAATATTGGTACAACCAAAAGCGATACGCTACATACTCTGGTGATGACGTTTCTCCCTTTTTGTTGATATCTGCCCTGAAATTCTTATTAATTGGGGTTGGGTATGTAGAGCAGGACATTGAGTTCTCCAGTCAAGCTATACTTTGAAAATCAACACAACCACCTTGTCTATCTCCCCCGCAAGTACCCCACGGTGAACCTAGCGCACGCTACTTCCTCCAGAGCACGCGTATCGCTACTCCACCCGATCACTTGCACAGACTTTGAGACGCACGACTTGTGGCAAAACGGCGCTCATGGCCCTCCCCCTCATGGGCCGTCCACAGGGACCGGGTCGTCTTGCCGTCCTTGGCCTACACGGCCGATACCTGCCGCTGTTTCACCTCTTCGTGCATGGCGTCGGGGGCCACATCCGCCCCGTTGGGCCAGCAGGCCGTGCCTGTCTCGGCATCGACGCGCACCTGCTCGAAATAGGCGGGGTCCGACCACGAGGCGAACACGCCCTTGTGCGGCACATCAGAAAGGTCGACAACACCGCGCAGCCCATCCGCAAACGTCACCTCCAGGCGGTAGCCCGGCAACGGCTTGGCGGTCTTCACTTCCCAGGGAATCATGATCGTTACTCCAATGGGGTGATGGGGTTGGGTATGGAATATTCTTGGCATAGCCGCCAGTTCTGCATCAGTTCCTCCCGGTGCTCGAAGGCCCACTCCAGGACCATGAGCCGCGCCCGGCGGGGCAAATTGCCGGTCAGAATGTCCAGTGTTTCGATATCAAACGTTGCGCCATGCTCGCCATACTTGGCGTGAAAATGCGGACGGCCATGCTCCCGCCAGTACATGGTGATGATGATCCCGAAAAAGGCGCTCACAATGGGCATCGGCTAATCTCCTCCCCCGATCCGGACCACCTTCCGCCCCCTGCCGGACATTGCATCCAGTCCCGCGTGGCTGACAAGCAACTCCGCCGCCTTGTCGCTGGCCCGCTTTTTGGCGTCCGGAAGGAACTGCCCGTAGCGCCGGGTCATGGCCGTTGATTTGTGTGTAAGAAGTTCGCCGATCATGTCCAGGGTGAATTCTCCGGAATTGGCCAGGGTCACGGCGAAATGGTGACGCAGACCGTGGAAAATCCTGAAGCGGGAAGGAATTCCGGCGGCCTTCTTGATGCGCCCGGCGGCCCCGCAGGCCACCCGTTGTCCGCCGCCCTTCCCGGGAAACACAAATGGACTTTCAAAAGAACTTTTTGCCTTCCAATCAAGCTGCTCTAACAGGATGGCCCGGGCAATGGGATTCATGGGGATGCTCACCGTCTTGCCGCCCTTTGGGGAACGGATGGTGATGATCCCGGACAGAAAATCCAGGTCCACATCCCGCAGCTTGAAGACCTCGCCCCGCCGCATGCCCGTGAACATGGCCAGTTCCAGCATCCTGGCGGCATCCCGGGACGGCCACGCATCAAGCACCTCCTTGAGGCGGACGGCCTCCTCGGGTTCCAGGTATTCCACCACCTCGTTATCCTTCCTGGGCATCTCGATGACGAAGGACAAGGCCGGACACAGCTTGGCCCTGGCCCCGAAATTCACGATACGCCGCACCAGTTCCAAGGCATTCCAGACCGTGGCCGGGGCGCGGCCGGTCATGGCCTTGCGCAGCCGGGCCATGTCCAGGGGCGAGAGTTTGCTTGCCCGAAAGCCGCCCAGAATGGGGCGGATATGCTTGTCATAGCGGTTGCGGTCCGTCACCACGCCTTTCAGGGAATCCCCTTTGGCCGCAAAATAGGCCTTCGCCAACTCGTCAATGGTCTTGTCCCGCTTGTCGCGTTCGCGGGCAATTTCCTTGGCGGTCTTCACGTCCTGACCATGCCGGGCTGCCTTCACCCGTTCGGCCCGGACCTCCGCCGCCACCTGGGGGGTATAGCCTTCCGACCTCCAGCCGACCTTCTCCCAGCGTTTTTTGTCCTCGACCTTATAGGCAATCACATAACAAACGTCCGCCTTATCTTCAAAGCGGCGCTCCGTGCTTTCGTAGCAGTAAACGCCGGACCATTTCGCCGGGTGCGCCCGCGTGTATTTGGTGGCCATCGTCCCCCCTCTTTCCTACCCTATTCCTACCCCAACACCCCTTGAAGCCCGACAGGACCACACTTTCTTTCCTACCCTATTCCTACCCAGGAGGGTAAAACAGGGCAAATTTCATTAAACATCATTCGGGTAAATGACCCAATGACGATATACCTGTCAAGCCTGTAATTTAAGGATAAACTTGTCTCATTAGGTGTGGTTAAACTGGGTAGGAAAGGGGGTAGGAAGACTCGGTTCACGGGCTCATAACCCGAAGATCGCAGGTTCAAATCCTGCCCCCGCAACCAAGAAAATCAAGGGCTTACGGACGAAAATCCGTAGGCCCTTTTTTCATACCCCACACTATACCCCACACGCAGACCGCTTCTGCCCAGCATACATCCCCCAATACCTTCGGCCACTTGAGTTGGGCCACCTTCCTGCGGAGGTATCCCTGCCAGCAGCCACTTGCTCCCCTCCCAAACAAAAAGCCCGTCCAAGGACGGGCTTTTTGTTTGAAGAAAAAGAGGCGTGCCAGACGCCACTGAACCCGCAGAGGCGTAGGCCTTCCCCGCACGCGCTGGGGCAGCCTACTCCCAGGGATTGAACACGCGCACCCCTGTGGGTATGAAGTGCCGCTCATTGCGCGTCACCACCACCATGTCGTGTTCCAAGGCCGTGGCGGCAATGAGGATGTCCGCATCAGCCCGGCCCAGGTCCGCGCTGCATTGACCCCAGCGACGGGCCACCTCCGTGGTGATGGGCAGGATGCGGTCCCCGTAGGCCAGCACCAGGTGCGCCAGCCAGTCGGCGAGGCGTTGGGCGAAGGCGGCATCCCTGGCTTGCTGGCGACGAATCCCGCGCTCTATTTCACCGACAGTGACCACGCTGACAAAAAGCTTCCCCTCATCCGCACCGCTGATCCAGCGCACCAAGCCGGGGTTGCGGTCATTCTTGCGCAGTTCCGAGAGGACGACCGTGTCCAGCAGAAACATCAAAACTCCACCTCCCTCAGGGCGATGTCCTCGCGCGAGGCGTCCGCCTCCGCACCACCGCCGGGCATGGAGAGCAAAAATTCCGTGAAACGCGGGGCAGGGCTCTTGCCTTGGGCGACAAACCTTTCATAGTCGCTCATGGAAACCACCACCACCGAAGGCTTGCCGCGCTTGGTCACCACCTGCGGCGCACCGGCGCACGCAGCATTGACCACTTCACTGAACTTGTTTTTGGCGTCTTGCAGCGTCCATGTGCTCGGCATAGGCACCTCCTGTCTAGATATTACATCTAGCCATTATCCAGACAAATGGCAAGCTGGCCTTGGACAAACCGTGCGCTGTCCCGACGGGCAATGATTCTGTGCTCTACAAGCACGGCCCTAATTCCTTCGAGCTGCACGACTCCCTGGCCACGCTTTCTCCAGTTGCCTGCCCGAGCATCACGTCCAGTCTGCCTAAGGCCCGCGCATTCGGTTGACGGCCTCGGGGGCAAGGCGCTTCTGGACAACTTGCCCCGGCGCAAGCCGCCATTCAGACCGTGCCCCAGTGGTTCGGGAAGAAGGGCGTGTCCGATTTGGAAAAACTGGCCACGTCGCTTTGGCTCCGCAAAGAGACTCCTGGAGCAAACGAAGCCGATCTCACGCAGGCGATGCATCGCATCAAGCCGCACATCAGCCCCGTTGATGCCCGTCAGGCCCTCCGGGATGAGGCGGCATTGCCCGCGTAGCGCCCGATCCTTTCTCCGTCATCAACCAAAAAAACACATGTGGCCGTACAGCCAGACAGTCCCCTCTCCTTTCCCCCACCCCTCGCGGCAACTTGCGCAAATCATGCACCTTTCTTGCGTGTTTCTCCGCAAAAACACGCATTGGACGGCACGCCAGCCCCCTGTCCGCCCCAAAAACCAGGCCTCCCGGGAATGGCCTATCTGCCGCATTCCCGGGAGGCCGCCGTGTCCTCTTCTTCTCCCGCCTAAACGAAACAAACGAATTTCACGAATTATCCGACATGCTCCCAGCGGGCGATAGTTCGTTATTTTCGGTTTGTTCGTTCAGGGTGAAAACAGCCTTCGGCCGGCCTGTGGTCTTCTCTTCCGTCTTGTTGATGTGCCCGGCGGTCAGGAGTTCCTGAAGGGCCTCACGCAACTTCTCCCGGGAGGCGTTATTCCCGAGCGCCCGGTGCAAGGCCGTGGTCGTCATGGGGCCGCCAGCCAGTGCGCCGCGAATCCTCTCCGCGAGCGGATTGGTCTCGCGACTGCCGAAGATGAAGAGCGCCGAGGCCCGGCAGTACTCCCAAAACGCCAGCCCGGCCTGAAGATGCGCCACGCCGATATGCCCCTGCCCGTCCAGTAGGGCATAGATCATGGCCAACCGCACGGCCTGGGCCTCACCCCGGTTGATGATGCACCCCGCAAGTCCGGGATGCTCCCGGGAAAGACGGGGATAGACCGTGCGCCACAAATCCTCGGCCGACCCATCCCACGTCATCTCTTCGCGGCGCTGTCCGATATCGACCAGCCGCGACACCTCGCGCCGTAGCCTGGACAGTTCGTCCTGGGGCATCCGGCGAGGAAACGCCACCATTCCATGCCGCCTGGCGCACACCCAAAGGAAACGATTCCCAAAGCCGTTGAAGGCCTGGACCTCGTCCAACAGAGCCCGCAGTTCTTGAAACGTGATATGCGTCACGATGCCGACATGCGCCCCCGTGACCTTCGTCCGCTCCTTTTTCACCATGGGGGAATAATCGCCTGAATCCCAAAAGCACCGAACCGCCGTCGACAGGGTATTCCCCTCACGCTTGGTGCATTGCAGCGCTGAGGCGAATTCCTCATCCGCGACATACAGACGTTTGTCCTCGACTCCGGGGTCCACCAGAACCCATGACCCGGCAGAGGTCTTCTTGTCGATGACCCATTCCGTGCGGGCATCCCGGACGCAAAACGCGAGGCCCTCGCCGGTGGAGAGCGGGCCGCTGCTGGTCGCGGCGGGTGACGGGAACGAGTTGTCCGGGTTGTCCGAGTTGTCTGGGAGGCCTTCGGGAGAAAAGAGCGCATTCACCGGATGCGCCGAGGTTCCTTTCCGGGCCTTGCTGGACGCCCCGACGATGGCCGTGAACAGGCGCGGATAATGCCGCGTCTCACCCAGATACATGCCCGGCCCCTTCAGTACCCCGTTGCCGGACACCTCCACCTCGAAGCGGGTCAGGAAGGTGGCCAGCACCGCCGCCGGATCGGCTTCCGAACCCCGCGTGGCCAGTTCGATGAACGCACCGGCAATGCCTGGGTGCGCCTGGGGGGAAAAAGTCGGCCACGGCACGAGAAGTGGCGTCCACTCCTCGGGCTGCTGGCTGGCAGGGCCGGGGGTGGCGGCCACGTTGCCCGCCCCGAGCGGCGCGTCGCTGCTTATCCTCTGACGCGCCTCCTGCCAGGTGCGCCCTCGGCAGGAGGCGTGAAAGCACTGATACGAGAGCCTGCCATCAGCGGCCTGATAGATGGCGGCCTCGCCATGGGCATGTCCCGGATCGAACACGCATTCCTCCAAGACATACAGCATGCCGCCCTTGAAGGGCTTTTCCTTCTTCAGTCCACGGCCATGCCGCTCCAGGTAGGCGCGGACATCGAACCGCCCTCCCGGGTCTGCGGCGGTGGGGGCAGGGAGAGCGTGGCGTGGCGTGGCATCCGCCCCGGCCTGTGCGGCAAAGGCCTCCAGCAGCGCCCGGGGAACGGGCGCGCTATGTCCCGGCACATCCACAATGGCCGACGCACGGTGCGGCCGCTCCACCGTGTGGTCGCCCTTGCGGGCCATGGTCCCCCACAGCTTGACCAGCCGAGCCGGGTTGAACACGGACTGATCCACCGTGGCCTCGCCGGTATCGAACCTGGCAGCCAGGGCCTTGAGTACCCCCTTGACCAACATGACGCTCTCAGGCGTGTTGGCAAGGTCGATCTTGTACACAAGATGCCACCCGTTTCCCGAGTCGGCGGCAAGCGGCTCCGGCCACCCCAGATGGGTCAGATGGGCGGCGATCCGTTGCGCCACGTCGTGCGCCGCCATTTTCTCCGGCTCAGAGCTTGAGATGCCGGAGGGACGCGCCGGGTCCACATCCACCAGGAGATTGCACAGGCAAAGGGCCTCACTGTCCTGCGTCCGCCCCACTCCCGCCTTCAGCCTGTGGTCGGCTCGACCAAGGAGGGCGGGGGTGACCGGGTTGAGGGTGACATACACCCCCTCGGGCTTTGCCTCCGCATCCAGCCGGACGGCCAGTTCCGCCAGAGCCTGTTTGTCCCGAAACCACCCGGCCACAATGGCCTTTTTGCCCCCGGCAAACTCGTTGCCCCAAAGGCTGGACTTCCTGGTTTGCGGGCCGATGGCGCAGAGTTCCACAACATGCTCCGCATCGTACAAGGCGACGATGGCTTTCATGACCCTGTCAAGAACAAGTGAGGATATCGAAAGAGTATTTCGTGCACATTACGTGTGGCGTCTCTGTACTCTCTGGCACGTGGAGATCAAAAAAGTCTAACTATATGAAGATATTTGAAAAAAGAGTATGAGTCTGCCCTGCGTCTTACACGCCGACGACAGGGGGTCAAATCCCCATGGAGATGCCAAAGAAAAAACAATGGGTTAGGCAAAAATCGCTGTAACCCTTTTCTCACCAACGCTATGCCCAGCATGCACAATGAATTCCCTCAAAGCCCGTCGCCTTTTCATCAGCCTGTTTACCTTGGATAAATTGCCCTTACCTCTCATGCCAGGCTACTTCTTGGACAGGGGCGGTTGATCTCCGGCTCCTTCGCTGGGGTTTGTCCTCTGGGCCCGTCCTTTGTCCCATATTGAAACAGAGGACTCACTCCAGTTTGAAATACTTGAGCTTGCGCCACAAGGTGGTCCGGGGGATCCCCAGGATCTGCGCGGTGAGGCCCTTGCTGCCACCGGTGCGGTCCAGAACCCTGGTGATGTGTCGGCGTTCGATCTCCTCGAGGGTGGCCAGCCGTTCGCCCTCGACGGAGGCGAAATCCATCTGCTGCAGGTCCCGGGGCAGGTCGGCCACGGTGATGGTCTTGGCATCGCACAGGGCCACGGTGCGTTCGATGATGTTTTCCAACTCGCGGACGTTGCCCGGAAATCCGTAGTTCATGAGCAGCTGCATAGCCTGGGGATCGATGTCCCGCACGGTTTTGTGGAAGAGCAGGGAATACTTGTCCAGAAAATGCCGGGCGAGCAGGGGAATGTCCTCCTTGCGTTCGGAAAGCCGGGGCAGGACGATGTTCACCACATTGAGCCGGTAATACAGATCTTCCCGGAAGAGTCCCTTGTCCACCTCCAGCTTGAGGTCCCGGTTGGTGGCCGCGATGATCCGGATGTCCAGATCGATGGGCTTTGTGCCTCCCACCCGCAAGATCCGACGCTCCTGGATGACGTGCAACAGATTGACCTGCATGGTCAGCGGCATCTCGCCGATTTCGTCCAAGAACACGGTGCCGCCTCCGCCCGATTCCAGAAGGCCGATCCGGGTCGCGACGGCCCCGGTGAAGGCGCCCTTCTCGTGCCCGAAAAGCTCGCTGGCGATGAGTTCCTCGGTAAACCCACCGCAGTTGAAGGAAACGAAGGCCCGCTCCCGGCGCGGCGAAAGACGATGCAGGGCCCGGGCCACCAAGGCCTTGCCCGTTCCGCTGGCGCCCTGGATCAGGACGTTGCAGGAAACCGGCGCGATTCTGCGGATCAGTTCAAAAACCTCGCGCATGGCGGAACTTGCCCCGACCATGGACTCAAGCCCGGACTCCACCCGCAGCGCCTGACGCAGGAGGCGGTTCTCCCGGGCCATGCCCACCTTGCCCAGGGCCGCGCGGACCAGGCTACGGACCTCGGCCAGTTTCAGGGGCTTTTGCAGGTAATGGAACGCCCCGAGCTTGATGGCCGTGATCGCCGTCTCCAGGTCGCCGAACCCGGTGATCATGATCACCTCGGTCTCGGTCCCCATGGCCTTGATCCGCTTGAGGGCCTGAAGCCCGTCCATGCCCGGTAGCCGCAAATCCAGGAGAACCCCGTCGAACGAAGCCTCGGACGCCGCATCAAGAAAGGATTCGGCATCAGGGAATCCCCGGGCTTCGTACCCGTCCCGGGAAAGCGCCTCGCACAATCGTTTCCGGGCCGTGGCCTCGTCATCCACGATGGCGATCCTAGACGGCATGCTCGGACTCCTCCTTGTCCGCCGGAGCGGCGGTCCTGGGCAGGTGGATGATGAAGGTGGTTCCCAGGCCGGGTTCGCTCTCCACCTCGATGCGCCCGCTGTGACGTTTGATGATGGAATAGGTCACGGCGAGCCCCAGCCCGGTGCCCTTGCCTACGTCCTTGGTGGTGAAAAAAGGCTCGAAGATGTGCGGGAGAAGGGCCTTGTCGATGCCCTTTCCGGTGTCGCGCACCTCCAGGCGCACGGAGTTGGGCTCTTCCCGGGCCAAGATGTCGATACGCCCCCCCGGCGCGGTGGCATGCACGGCGTTTTGCAGCAGGTTGACGAACACCTGCTGCAGGTGGCGCAGGTTGCCGACCACGCCGGGGAGGCCGGGCGGCACGTCCACGCCGACGGTCAGCCCGGAAATCATGATCTGGTTTTTGACCAGGGCCAGGGAGCTTTCCACGATCACTTCCGGGGACAACGGGCTGAATCTGGCCTTTTCCGTGCGGGAAAAATCGAGCAGGTTGCGGACGATCTCCCCGGCCCGCTCGGCCTGGGACAGGATGTCCGAGACGATCTCCCGGCCGTCCTCGTCCAGGTCCTGGCCGTGGATCTCGATCATGCTCTCGGCCGAGAGCATGATGTTGTTGATGGGGTTGTTGATCTCGTGGGCGATGCCGGCCGTCAGCGTGCCCAGGGCCGCGATCTTGCGGGCCTGGAGCAGATCCTCCTGGTGCGCGGCCAGTTCCAGGGCCATGCGGTCCAGGGCGTCCAGGAGCCCGGCAATCTCCACGATATGGTGCCCGCCGTGCCTGACCGGGCTGAAGTCGCCCGTGGCCACCCGGGCCGTGATCTGCCCCACCAAGCCCAGAGGCCGCAGCAGGCTGTGGTTTATGACCTTGATGAGGAAGGCCATGAACACCAGAAATATCCCCAGATAGGCGCACGGCAGCAGGGAGACCACGACGATGGTCCTGTGGATGCGTTCACGTTTGGTGGCGATGAGGTCAGAGGCCAGGTCCACCAGTTGTTTCCCCGTGCCCCTGGCGACGTCCATGCCGGAGAGACGGGCGCTTTCCAGGGCCGAGAACTCCTGCCGGTACCGGGTCAGGGTCTCCTGGATATTCGCGAGATCACCGGCATCGGATATCCTGACGATGTCTCCGCCCAACTCGGCCAGGGCCGTCGCGGCTTGGTCCAGGTAGGCCATCCCATCGCGATAATTTTCCTTTTCGCCGTAAATGAACAGGTTCTTCTCGAACCGCCTGGCCTCCAGGATGGCATTGAGAAAGTCATCATAGCGTTCCGACAGGACCAGCCGCTCGCGCATTGCCGACAACGTCCAGACATTGAGCAGGGTCAGGCCGCTTGCCGCCAGAAAAGCCACCAAAAACAGGGTGAATATTTTCCCCTTGATGGAATTGAAAAAGACCTTGAACCGATTCGCGTCGCGCATGGTCGGCCTCCGCATAGGTTTCCGTTACCGTAGGCCATGTTCCATTTTGATACAAGCTCTTTCGCCCTTCTCTGTTTCATTTCGATACATTCATTGCCCTGACCGTTTTGAGGCAGTTAAAATTTCATTTTATTCTGAAGTGTTACGGCACTCAAGGACCATGGCCCACGGCTTGCTTATGGGGAAGCGGAAAGGAGCCCTATGGAAAAAATCCTCGTCGGTATCGACTCCGAGCGCCCTGCCCTGGAGGCGCTCATCCGGGCATTGTGCCTGGCCGCGCGCATAAACGCCCGGGTGTGCGTTCTGGTGGTTCACCCCCCAGGCAAGACCTTGGAGACGAACAGGGATCGGCCCGCCCTGCGCCTGGTCGAATCCGAGATCGACTCCGCCAGGACGGCCGGGACCAGTGTGGAGGTGTTCGTTGCCGAGGGGGATTTCGACCGTGAGATGATCGAGGCGGCGGGGCGGATGAAGACCACGTTTCTGGTGGCTTCCGCCGTTGCCGGGGACGAACCGGGGGGGGACCGCGAAGCCGAACGCCTGACAAGGATCCTGCATGGCGTGGACTGCCGGGTTGAACTGGTTTCGCCCAAAAAGAACACGAAACCTGAAAAGGAAGGGCTATGAGCATACCCATGGAACTGTACCTGCCCATCGCGGGAAACAGCGTGAATATTGCCGCGATTTTCGGCCTGGGGGGAGCGGTGGGCCTGCTGTCGGGTATCTTCGGGGTGGGCGGGGGATTTTTGATGACCCCGCTTCTGATCATGATGGGCATTCCCCCGACCGTGGCCGCGGCCTCGGATTCCAACCAGATCGTGGGGGCCTCCACCTCCGGAACCCTGGCGCATCTGCGCCTGGGCAACGTGGATGTGAAGATGGGTGTTCTGCTGCTGGTCGGCGGAGTCCTGGGCGGGACCGTGGGCGTGGAGATCATCAAGGCCCTGCGCCGAATGGGCAATGCCGATTTTCTTATCAACATCACCTACGTGCTCATGCTCGGGCTGGTGGGCGGCTACATGTTCATCGAGAGCCTGCAGTCCATGAAAAAAAGCAAGGCCCCGTCCGAACCCGAACCCGAAAGGCACACCAAGTCAAACGCCTTCGCGCGCCTGGTGGCCGCGCTGCCCTGGCAGATGGAGTTCAGCCGTTCCGGGGTGCGCATGTCGCCCATCCTGCCCCTCATCCTCGGAGGGCTGGTAGGGGTGCTCTCGGCCATCATGGGCGTGGGCGGCGGGTTCATCATGGTTCCGGTCATGGTCTACCTTCTGCGCATGCCCATGCACGTGGTGGTGGGCACCAGCCTTTTCCAGATCCTTTTCACCTGCATCAACGTCACCATCATGCAATCCGTCTCCAACCACACCGTGGACTTCGTCCTGGCCCTGTTGCTGCTCGTCGGCTCATCGCTCGGGGCTCAGGTCGGGGCCAGGGTCGGCAGGAAGCTGCACGGGGACCAGCTCAAGATCCTTCTGGCTTCCCTGGTGCTCGTGGTCATGGGCAAGATTCTCTACGAACTGATTGCCAGGCCGGACGTGCTTCTGGCCTATGCGGGGGGGCATTAGTCATGAAACACATCATGCTTTGCACCATATTGCTTCTTTTACCGTGTACGGCCCTGGCCGGTGAGGGGGAATTCTCCGTAAGCCCCCAGGCCATCCAGATCCACGCCCTTTACAACGGCTCGACCATCAGGGCGGAAGGAATCGTTCCGGAAGGGTCCCAGGTCGTGCTGCGCTTTCTCGGCGCTCCCGGAGACGTGGACATGAAACAAAAGGGGAAAGCTTTGGGGCTTTTGTGGATGAACATGGGAAACGTGCGTTTCGACAAGGTTCCGGCCGTGTTCCTGGTGGCCTCGTCCGCGCCGCTTGCGGACATGGGGTCGGCCGGGGCGGCTCTGGGCATGGCCGACCTGACCGGACAGGTGGGCATCGAGCCGGACGACGCCGACCGGGATGTCTTGTTGCCGGAGTTGTTGAAACTCAAGCAGGATGAGGGGCTTTACCGCGAAATGTCCGGCACCGTGACCATGGGCCCGGCAAAGGACGGCATGCAGCCTTTTACTGCGGACATGCCCATTCCCTCGCGTCTGTCCCCCGGGGACTACGCCGTGGAGGTGCACGCCCTGAAGGACGGCCGTGAGGTCTTCACCGCCTCGCGGGCCATGGACGTGAAAATGGTGGGCATCCCCTTCATGATGGCCGACATGGCCTTCAACCATGGGGTCTGGTACGGGGTTTTGGCCTCGGTCATCGCCATTCTGGCCGGACTCGGCATCGGACTGGTCTTCCAGAGCAAGGAGGCTCATTAACACCATATGTTGCCCGCCCTGATCCGGAACATCGCGCGGCGTTGGAGCAAAAAGCCCTCTGTGCCCTTTTCGGTGCTCTTCAAAAAATTCAAGAGCATCCTGGAACGCAACAACGCGATTCTGGAACTCATGGGCGACATGGGCGACAAGCTCGGCGGGGAATACATCTACGACCGGCAGTATCTCTTCGAGACCTGCGAACGGCTCGGCGACCAGGTCTTCAAGCTCATTTCGGACCTGAGCCTTCTGTGCCAGCGCAAGAACGTGGCCCTGTTCACCGCGTTCGAGCGCATCCAGTTCCGGATACGGGAAGAGATGGCCGGTCGCCGAACCCTGTCGCGTCCCGACCACATCCTGCCCCTGGCCGAACTGACCCATGACCTTGCGGACGAGGGCGGCAACAAGATGGCGGGCCTGGGAGACATCCGGAACATCCTGGGATTCGACGTGCCAGAGGGCTTCGTGATCACCGCCGGAGCCTATTTCGAGGTCATAGGGCAAGCCGGACTGCGGCGGGACGCCGCGCAAAGCGCCGTCTTTCCGGGCGAGGCGGAGGCGGACTTAGCCGTGATGTCGGCACGGCTGCAGGAGGCGATCCTGCGCGTCCCCATCCCCAAACGGCTGGCCAGGGCCATCGAGAAAGCGGCTCGGGAGACGGCCGGAAAGGACGGCCTTCTGGCCGTACGATCCAGCGCCTGGGGCGAGGACGGCGAATCGAGCTTCGCGGGCATGTACGAGAGCGTCCTCGGCGTGCCCCCGGGCGAAATCCTGGACGCCTACCGGCGGGTGCTGTCCAGCCTTTTCGCGGAGCAGGCCCTACGCCACCGCGCACATCACGGACCGAGCGGCGAGGAGCCGGCCATGGCCGTGGGCGTGATGCGCATGGTGGACGCCCGGACAAGCGGCGGGCTCTACACCTACGCCCCGCTACGGGACCAGGACCGGGCCATGGTGGTCAGCGCCGCCTGGGGCCTGGGCAAGCCCATCGTGGAAGGCACGGCCGAGACCGACACTTATCTGCTTGATCGCGAACCGCCCTATGAGCTTCTGTCCTCGGACATTGCGGCCAAGACCACGCGGATGGCGCTCGTCCCCTCCGGCGGCACGGACATACGCGAGGTCCCGGACGCTGAGCAGGCCGTGCCCTGCCTCACGCCGGACCAGATCGCCGTCCTGGCCCGCACGGCCATGGCCCTGGAGCGGTTTTTCAAGCGCCCCCTGGACGTGGAGTGGGCCTTTACCGGGGACGACGCCCTGGTGGTGCTCCAGGCCCGGCCCCTGGCCATCCAGCCCCGGGAACCCTCCCGGCGGCCCGACGCCGCCCAGGCTGCCAGGGATGCCCCCGTGCTGCTCTCCGGCCAGGGCGTGGCGGCCATGGGCGGCGTGGCCTCTGGTCCGGTCCACCTGGTGAAACAAAGGGAGGACCTGTCGGACTTCCCCTACGGCGCGATCCTGGTGGCCATGCATTCCTCTCCCCGATACGCCCGGGTGATGCCCCGCTGCCGCGGGATCATCACCGACATCGGATCGGCCACCGGGCATATGGCCACCATCGCCAGGGAACTGCGCGTGCCCACGCTGGTGGGGGTGGGAAACGCCACGCGGACCCTGACCGAGGGCCGGGAGATCACGCTCGACGCGGACCACGGCGTGATCTACGACGGCATGGTCGAGGCCCTGTGCCGCTTCGAACTGGTCCGGAAGGACGTCTTCGAGGAATCCTGGGAATACCGGACCCTCAAGCGCGTGCTCAAGCACATCACCCCGCTGACCCTGCTCGATCCCAAGGCCGATTCGTTTAGCCCCGAATTCTGCACGACCTTTCACGACATCGCCCGCTACGTGCACCAGCGCGCCGTGAACAAGCTCATCTCCCTGTCCGAGACCCATCCGGAGCTTAAGGGAAATGCCTCCCGCCGTCTGGTCACCAGGCTGCCCCTGGGACTCGCGGTCATCGACGTGGACGGCGGCATAAGCCCGGACGCCTCGGCCGAGGCCGCGGAGGAGGATCTTCTGTGCCATCCCTTGAAGGCCCTGTTGGAGGGGCTCAACGCCTCGGGCATGTGGGAGACCCGGCCGGTGGCTGTGGGCATGGGCAGCTTTCTTTCGAGCCTGACGCGGACCCTGTCCGCCGAACAGGCCCACCCCAGGCGCATGGGGCGCAATCTGGCCGTCATCTCCAAGGAATATCTGAACCTGCACCTGCGCCTGGGATACCATTTCACCGTGGTGGACGCCTTTGTGGGCGGCCCGGTCAACGACAACGTGATCTATTTCCGGTTCATGGGCGGTGTGACCGACCTGGCGCGGCGTTCCCGCCGGGCGGGGCTGGTGGCGACTATCCTCGAACATTTCGACTTCATGGTCGAGCTCAAGGGGGATATGGTCACGGGGCGGCTCAAACAGCATCCCACCCAGGCCATGCTGGACGCCATGTTCATGCTGGGCGGGCTGATCGGCTACACCAGACAGCTCGACGCCATGCTCGACTCCGACGGGGCCGGGAAGCGGCATGTCGAGACATTTCTGCATCGCATCGCCCATGCCGGGAGGAACAAAAAATGAACCACCACATACCTGACGCGGCCCCCCCGACGGGCGGCTCCCCTGCCGGACGCAGGACCAGCATCCTGATCCTGGACGACGAGCCCATTGTCTGCAAGCGTCTCAAACCCTTTTTTCAGAAGGCCGGATATGAGGTGGAGGCGTTCGGACGCCCTGCCGAGGCCTTGGACCGGGTGCGCGAACGGCGCTTCGACGTGGTCATCACCGACCTCAAAATGCCGGGAATGGACGGGCTGGCCTTCCTAGGCCAGGTCAAAACACAGCATCCGGACACGAACGTCATCGTCATCACCGGCTTCGCCACTTTAGAGACCGCGCGGGAATCCTTCCGCAACGGCGTCTTCGACTTCGTGGCCAAACCTTTCAAGTTGCCGGCCATTCTGGATGCCGTGAAGCGCATCGAGAAGGAACGCGGGCTCGTCCCGTAACCCTGGTCTATGATGGCCATGAAAACGGGGAGCGATGCGGGAGGGGCCATGGGGCCGGGATCGGCCCGTTTCCTGTTTCGGGCCTTCAAGCGCATCCTGACAGGCAACACCGTCGCACTCGAGCGCATGTCCCGCATGGACCGCGCCCTGAGCGGCGAATACGTCTTCGACAGGGCCTTCCTGGAAGACTCGGTGCGTGAAGTCTGCCGCCTGGCGCATCAGTCCGCCTACCATCTCAACGGCATGGCCAAAGAAGGCTATGTGGACCTCTACGACGCCTACTTGTCGGTCAAGGACGCGCTGGAGGACGTTCTCTCCGGCGGCATGGGCCCCCTGTCCTCCCGCTGGGTGCTGGCCTTCTCCGAAATCGGCTGGGAGATGGAGCCGCTGGTGGGACTGACGAGCGCCGGGATGGCGGTGCTCGGCCGGGACATGGGCCTGCCCGCGCCGGACGGATTTGCGGTCACCACCACGGGCATGCGCGAATTGGCCGGGGACCGGGCCAACGAAGTCCGACGCCGGGTGGAGGAGGCGGTCCTGGCGCTTTTTTCCCGCCTGGGAGGCCCCTGTGCGTTGGAGGCGATCCTGGTGTCGGCCGGACTTGCCGGCGACGGAGAGATCCTGGCCGAAATCCGGACGGACGGGATCGAGGAGACGGTGCAAGCCGTGGCGGACCTCGCCGGGCCGGACACGGCGGGAATCGTCCCCGGCCCCCTGGCCCGCGCCGTGTGCGTGCGGCCGCATCCGACCGGGACCGTAGTCGGCGCCCTGGCGACCCTGGCCTACGACAAGGGCCTGCCGCCGGCCATGCTGGCCGTGGCCGCCCCGCCGGGCTCCCCGGACCTCACGGACCGGTGCTGGATATCCCGGCTTGCCCCCCATGATCCGCTGCGCACCAGGCTTTCCGCCAAACCGGCGGATATAGCCCTCCCCGGGGGGACGCCCCTGGGATTGTCCCGGGACGGACGGCGGCGCGGGTCGGGCTGGCTGGTCCCGGAGCACGTCGCGCTTCTGGCGGAACTGGGTCTCGCGGCGGAGCGGGCCATGGGCGGGCCGTGCCTGGTGTCGTGGTCGTTGTCCGAAGACGGCGGCCTGCTCCTCACCGGGCTTCGCCCGCCGGAGGCGGCCTCTTCCGAATGGCCTGACCCGGACGCGCCGGAACCGGACATCGCGGCGGCCTCCGATCCTCCCCTGCTGTGCGGCGGGCAGATCGCCTGCGGCGGGGTGGGGGCCGGACCGGTTGTCGTGTTAAACGAGGACACCCTGCCGGAATCCGTTCCCCTGGGTTCGGTGGGGGTGGCCCGGGCCGCCGCGCCCGTCCTGTCGCGCATCGTGCCCAGGCTGGGAGCCCTGGTGGCCGAGGTGGGTAGTCCGGCCTGCCATCTGGCCACCGTGACCAGGGAATACCGGGTTCCGGCCGTGTTCGGCCTTGCGGGGGCGACGACGCTGAACTCGGGAAGTCTGGTCACCGTGGACGCCGAATCGGGATGCGTGCACGCCGGCGCGGTGGAGGCCCTGTTGCGACAGGCGACCATGCCCGGAGCGAACCTCGCCTCAGAGCCGGAATACCGTATCCTGCGGCGGCTGTTGCGCCACATCCGGCCCTTGAACCTTGTGGACCCCCAGTCCGAGGAGTTTGTGCCCGGGCGGTGCCGCACCTGCCACGACATCCTGCATTTCGCCCATGAAAAGGCCGTGGAACGCCTCCTTTCTTTTGACGCCTCGGGAAAAGGCGGTCTTGGCGCGGCGCGGCGGCTGCGGGAGGATTCCCCCTTCGAACTGGGCATCGTGGACCTGGGAGGGGGACTGGAGGGCCAAGTCGGGGAAGTGGGCCTGTCTGACGTTTCGAGCCTGCCTTTGCGGGCCTTCCTGGAGGGACTCGTCCTGCGCGATGTGCGCAGGTCGGAACCCGCCCGACTGCGCATCGGGGACATCCTTTCCGGGATAGCCCGAACGCCCGTGAACGTGGCCGCTGGCAACCTGGCCCTGGCCGCACGGGACTACGCCAACATCACCCTGCGCCTGGGCTACCATTTCAGTGTGGTGGACGCCATGATCTCCGACCGGCCGGAACACACCTTCGTGGCCTTCCGGTTCGCGGGCGGATTCGCCTCCGGGGACCGCCGGGCGCGCCGGGCCGGGTTGATCCGGTCCGTGCTCGAACGTCTGGGATTCCGGGCCACGCGCAAGGGGGATCTGGTCTTGGGCACACGCAAGCTTATGGAGCGGGACGAGGCCCTGGATGTGATGCGTTTTCTGGGGGCGCTGTCCGCGTATACCCGGCAACTGGACCTGGAGATGGTCGGCGAGGACGACGTGGAGCGTTTCACGCGGCGCTTTCTCGAGACCTGCCAGGCGGCCGGTCTTTCCTTCCCGACCCGGGAGGGCGCGTGAGTCCCCATCTTTTCTCCGATCTCGCCGGACGCTGGCGCAGACGCAGGGAACGCCGGGAAGCCGCGGCCCTGGACTGGATCAAGTCCCGCTACCACATTTTTCGGGTTCTTCTGGCCAACAACGAATCCGCCCTTGCGGCCATGGCCGAGGTGGACGGGCTTGTGAACGAACATGAGACCACCCGGCTGACCGAAACCGTCCGGACCCTGCTGGAAATGGCGATGGACCTGGTGGACGGTTTGAACAGGCTCACGGAAAACGCCCACCTGGGCCTGTATCCCCGGATCGAAAATCTGGGCCGCCGACTGGAAAAGGCCCTTGAAAGTTACGGCCGTGCGCCGCGTCGCGTCTGGTTGCCCTTGGAGGACGTCACGGCGGACATGCGCGAACAGGCCGGAGGCAAGGCCCAGCCCCTGGGCGGACTTCTGCGGGCCGGACTGCCCGTGCCCGCAGGGGTATGCATCACCCGCCGGGCCTGTCGGGAATACCTGCGCCAAGCCCGTCTGGAGGATCGGCTCAAGGCCCTATTGCGCCAGGCCGCCCTGCCCGGGGCGGATATCGGGGAGGTGTCCTCCCGGGCAAAGGCCATGGTGCTGGCCTCGGAGCCAACCCCGGAATTCGCCGCCCAGCTTCACGCCGCCTGGGAACATCTGTGTCGGGACTGGCCGCACGGCATGTCCGCGCGCAGCAGCGCCTCGTCCGAGGATGGCCGGGAGCATTCCTTTGCGGGGCAGTTTGCCAGCGTGCTCGGCGTATCAAGCCCCGAGGCCCTGGTCGGGGCCTTCAAGACGGTCCTGGCCAGCGCCTTCGCGGCCCGGGCACTGGCCTACCGGATTGGGGCGGGGCTGGCCTCGGAGTCCTTGGACATGGCCGTTTTGTGTCAAAGGATGATCGCGGCCAGGAGCTCCGGGGTGCTGTTCACCAGGGACCCCATGGATCCGGACGGCGGCCGGATGCTCCTGACCGCCGTGCCGGGACTGGGCACCCAGGCCGTTTCCGGCCGGGCCGTTGCCGACGTGTACCGGCCGGCCCGGGAGCTCGGCACCGAGCCGACCCGGGACACCCCGGTCGAGATTGCGGAAAAGACCGTCCGGGAGGTCCTGGCTCCACGCGGCGGCCTGCGCCTGGAGGACGTTCCTGAGGACATGCGCCACGCGGCGCTCCTGGCCCCCGGGCAAATCGAGGCCCTGCGCGGTCATGGTCTGCGCATCGAGGCCCTGGCCGGATGTCCTCAGGATATCGAATGGTCCGTGGATGAGGATGGCCGGGTATGGATTCTTCAGGCCCGTCCCGCCCGGCTGGTTCCGACGGCATCCGGACGGGCCGCCGGGCCCAGTTCCGGCGATGCCGAGCGGGTTCTTCTTGCGGGCGGCGTCGGCGCGTCGCCCGGCCGGGCGGCGGGATGCCTGTTCACGGCCCGATCCAGGAGCGATCTCGATGCGGCGGCCAGGGCCCAAAGGCCCATCGTGCTGGCCCTGCACCAGAGCCTGGTGGATGCGGCATCGCTTGTGCCCGAGGTCGCGGCGGTGCTGGTGGACATGGGCAACCCCCTGGACCACCTGGCCGCCCTGTCCCGGGAGCTTGGCATCCCCATGATCACCGGCCTTGGGACGGCCACCACGGCGCTTCAACACGGCGAATGGGTGCTGGCCGATGCCGATCGGGGCCTGGTCCTGGCCGCCGATCCGCGCCTGTGGCGGGACATTTCCCGGCCCGCGTCGCGAACGCCGTCACGGCCAGTCGACGCGGCCGCGAACCTGCGCCGGATGATCCTGCCCCTGAATCTCACCGATGCCTATGGCCCCACCTTTTCCATCCAGGAAATCAAAAGCCTGCACGACGTCGTGCGCTACGTCCACGAAAAGGCGGTCATCGCCCTCTTCGAGACCGGGGACGCCGTGGCCGAACAGACCTTTTCCCTGGTACGACGCCTGCGCGACGGCGCGGGCCTGTCCTTCCTGATCATCGACCTGGGCGGCGGCCTGGTCCCCGGCCGGTCGGCCACGGTCGGTTCCGAGGACATCCTGTGCGAGCCCCTGGCGGCCCTGTGCCGGGGCATGGCCACGCCGGGATTGCGATGGGGCAAGCCGCCGCCCATCCCCGGCGTATCCGGGCTCATATCGCGTTCCATGCTGGATGGGCGCAGCGAACGGCCCGTGGGCAACCCCAACTACGCCCTGGCGGCCAGGGACTACCTGAACGTCAACGCCCGGGTGGACTATCATTTCGCCATGATCGACGCGGTGTGCGGGGCCAATCCCCGGGAGAACTCCATTCGCTTCCGTTTCAAAGGCGGCGGCACGGCCAGGGTCCAACGGGAACGACGGGCCCGGTTCGTGGAGGAGGTTCTGCGCGAGGAGGAGTTCTATACCACCCGCCAGGGCGACATGGTCACGGCCGCGCTCGTGGAGGGGTCACGGGAGACCGTTCAGGACAAGATGGAGATGCTCGGGCGGTTTTTGGGTTTCAGCAGGCTTCTGGATGCGGTCATGATCGACGACGACATGCCGGGCCGTGTGGCCCGGGCGTTTCGAGCCGGAGACTATTCCCTGGACGGCCTGGCCGGGATCGCCCCGGGCAACGGGCCGTAAGCGCCGACCTCCTGCTGCGGCCTCAGGCATGGTGAAACCGGACGGCAGGCAGTTCCACCGCCGTGAGCAGGCCCTCTCTCCCGGCGCCGGTGTCCACGCCGATCAGCCCCGGGGCCACGAGCGGCGTGGTCAGGGGGACGTGTCCGAACACCAGGGTCTGCCCGCTGGCCCGCCAGCCGGCGCAGTCCGGAGTCCGGTTGGCGAGCAGCATCTCCAGTCCCGTGTCCGTGGCCAGATCCGGGTCGACGCCCCAGGGCAGCGGGGAGTGAAAAAAGACATACGACCCGATGCGCAGCCAGCGGCCCAGGCCATGCAGGAACTCCAGGTGCTCACGGGGCATGAAGTCCAGGCCGGAAAAGCCGGGGGGGCTGCCGTAACTGTCCAGGGTGGCCTGGAACCCCACGCCGCGCAGAAAACGCAGGTCGTCGCTGCTGCGTGTGGCGTCGTAGCGCAACAGGGCCGCCTCGTGGTTGCCCATGAGAAACACTGTGTCCGGCCGCTCCCGGCGCAACGAAAGCAGCCTGTCCAGCACCAGCCGGGACTGCGGCCCACGGTTGACGTAGTCCCCCAGAAAGACCAGCCGAGCCCCGGGGGCCATCCCCGCAAGCCGCCCGAGAAGGGCCTCCAGTCTGTCGGCATGGCCATGGATGTCGCCCACGGCAAAAATGGCCTGCGCGGCCGTCCCCGAAGCGGAAGACGATCCGCCAGTTTCCAGGCGCCGTGACGGCAATGGGCCCCTGTCGCCCGGCAACGGATGCAGCCCAAAGACGGGAGCGTCCATGTCTTTCACGTCCCTTGCGGCCTCCAGGTGGTCAAGGATGCTCCCCGGCCTGGCGCATGTTTGGCCTGGATCCCCCAGGTGGCCCCGTCCAGGTGAACCGCCTCAAAACCTTTGCGCACGAAAGTGTCTCTCACGGCTTGTAATCATCCAGGTTACAAGCGTCCAGGCTGGCCACCTTGCCTTTCGTCCTGGCGGCCTTGCCGTTGCCGGGGATCCCAAACAGATCCCCGGCCAGGCCCGCCGCCCGCCCGACCGGGGAAGCGGTTCCAGAAGCTGCCGCGCCGGGTCGCTCATGGGGATTTTTTCATCCCGGCCGCTTGCGGCCTCGGGGATGCGAGCAAAGCCGTTGAGGTCAATCCGCCCGGGCTTTCCCGAGACGCTGGTCCCTTCGATGAAAATAACGCCTGGATATTGCGTCCTGAACCGTTTTTGAGCAGGCGTGCCCCGGCCTCCCCGCCTGTGGGGCACGCCTCCACACCCCGCACCATGCCCCGCACGTCAACACAGGATGCGTGCGCTCCACGGGGCTTCCCATCGCTCGCCATCTGAATTGCACCAAAATGACGCTTCGACATGTTTCCATTTTATTCCGAAGAGATAGCCGACTCCCTGCTATTGAAACACTCGCCTCCCTCTGCCGCAGATCATAAAAGCACAATCCGCAGATGCGCAAAGTCCTGAAAGTCGCGCTGGCGTCACCCGGTTCATGCCGGTTCTTCGGCGGCCATGTCCCCCATGATGTCCTTGATGTCCATGAGCATCTGCCGCGACTCCGACTCCGGCAGTTCCGTGACGCTGCGCAGCTTGCGCTCAATCGCCCGGGACCGGGTGGACACCGAGTCCAGTTGGTTGCTCGCCGAGGTCAGCGATTTCTTGACCTTGTCCAGCACGTCCCCGTACTTGCGAAACTCCAGCTTCACCGCACCCAGGGTCTTCCAGACTTCTTCCGAGCGTTTGGAGATGGCCGCCACGGCAAGCCCCATCTGCACCGAGGACAGGATGGCGGTCAGCGTGGTCGGCCCGGCGATCACGACCCGGAAATCCCGCTGCAGGGCCTCCACCAGCCCGGGCCTTCGCAGCACCTCGGCATAAAGCCCCTCCACCGGAAGAAACAGCACGGCGAAGATCGTGGTGATCGGCGGGCAGATATATTTCTCCCGAATGTCCTTGGCGCAGGCCTTGATCCGCATCTCAATCTGCCTGGACGCCGCGTCGGCGGCCTCGGGACTACCCGCCTCCACCGCCGCCAGGAGCCGCTCGTAATCCTCGACGGGATATTTGGCGTCAATAGGCAGCATGCATTCCACTTCCCCCTCCCGGCCAGCCATGCGGACGGCGAATTCCACGGTCTCGCGACCATTCGGGCTGAAATTCTTCACGAACTGGCCTGGAGCGAAAATCTGCTCCAAAAGCCGCTCCAACTGCACCTCGCCCCAGGTTCCCCGGGTTTTGACGTTGGTCAGCACCTTTTTCAGATCGCCCACCCCGGCGGCCAGGGTCTGCATCTCCCCCAGCCCCTTGTGGACAAGCTCCAGTCGCTCGCTGACAAGCTGGAAGCTCTGGCCCAGACGTTTCTCCAGGGTTCCTTGGAGCTTTTCGTCTACGGTCTTTCGCATTTCTTCAAGCCTGGCCGCGTTGTCCGTCTGGATCTGGGACAGTTTTGTCTCGACCGAGGCGCGCAATTCCCCAAGGCGCTGCTCGTTCGTCCCGGTCAATATCGACATCCGGTTTTCCATGGATTCGCCAAACTGCTTCAGGCTGTTGGCGCTTTCCTCTCGCGTGGTTCTGGACGCCTCCACCTCCGCCTGCAAAATCTCGCTTAGCCTTTTTTCCATGGCGTCGCGGATGCGCGTCAGGTTCGCCTCCGTGGACTGCGAAAACTTCTCGACGATCCGGCCGACCCCCTCCAGATTGTCCTTTTGCTGCGCGGCCATGATGCTCACCCGGCCCGAAACCGTATCGCCCAGGGCATGGACCATGGCCAACAGTTCCCCGCGCAGCGCCTGGGCGGCCTGGGCGTGTTCCGCCCGCCCCCGCGCCGACTCCTCATGCATCACGCCCTCAAGGCGCTCCTGTTCATGGATGAGTCCTTCCAGGACGGTCACGATGGCGGTCGGATTGAAGGGCTTGTAGCGCAGGTGCAAGGCGACAAGCAGGATCAGGCACAGGGCCGCCAGGATGGTGGTCACCAAAGGAGCGGGCTCGACGAGGATGCCGGACATGTCCATGGCGATCGGCTCCATATGTCGCACGGTTTTTCAGATGTCGGAGGGCCTGAGGGCAGGCGGCGGCCCCAGTCCTTTTGTCGCCCAAAATAGCTGCAAAAGGACAACGGCACCACCCGCCCCGCTCATTTTCCATGAACGTGCGGGTGGCGCCCTCTCCCCTGCGGGCTGTGAAAAAGACGTGGGAGGCTGCTACTTGGCGGACTTGTCCAGTTCCTTGACCACGGCGTCCGTGATGTCCGCTTCCGGGGCCACATAGCCGACCACGGCCGGATTGGTGATGACTAGGTCGAGTTTCTTGTCCTTGGCGATCTTGGCCAGGGCCGGGCCGGCCTTTTTGAGCAGGGCGTCGGTCAATTCCTTGTCGCGCATCTTCAGATCGAGGTCGGCGTCCTCGGCCTGGCGCTTGAGCTCCTTCTCCTTTTCGGCATAGTCCTTGACCAGGGCGGTGATGTCCTTTTTCTCGGCGCTGGCCTTGGCGATGGCCTCTTTGAGCGCATCCAGCTCGGCCTTTTTCGCCAGAACCTCTTTTTCCTTTTTCTGCCGTTCTTCCTGAATGAGCTGGGTGGCTTTTTTCCCTTCCTTGGACTCCAGAATCAGCTTCTGGACATTGACAAAACCCGTCTGGGCCCACGCCGACGCCGAAACGCCGAGCAGCACGGCCAGCACCATGGCGGCAATACCTTTCATGCAAAACTCCCTTTGAGCGGTTTGCGAAAACCTCGCACCACGACCACGGCCGTCATGCGGACCTCAAACGCATGCCCCACCCCGATGGCCCGGCCTGAGGCTGGATTCCCCGCCACAGAAAGCCTCTGGAATAACGCACGCAAAACTTCGTGGAATCGAATATCCCAAGCGTCGCCCCGGTGTCCACCAAAAGGCTGTCCCGGGCCGGATCGCCAGTCCTTCCCGTGAGGCGTGGCGGGCGCTCGGCGTTCCCCGCGCACACGGCAAGGGGGCGGCCCGGATGGACCGCCCCCTGCCTCGCAAGCCCCGAAGGGAGCCGCGATACCCCTTACGGCAAAGCCACCTCGGCCAGTTCCGGCCCGAGATACGTCCGTTCGTTTTCACCAAGCACGCCCAGGCTCAAACACAGGATGGTCCACAAATGTGTCGTATGCCAGCCGCCATGGTAATGTTCCGACAACTCCTCGATCTGGGCGTGGCAGTTGTGGCAGGGCGTGATCACGTAATCCGCCTTGGTGGCGATGATCTGTTCGGCCTTGAGTTTGCCGTAGGCCAGCCGGGCATCCTTGTAGCCCGACTGCAGAAACCCCCCGCCGCCGCCGCAGCAGTAGTTGTTGGAGCGGTTCGGGTGCATGTCCACGAAGTTCTCCTCGCCCACGCAGGCCTTGACCACGAACCGCAGATCCTCCGCAAACGGGTTGCCCATGGACTTCCGGACGGCCATGCACGGATCCTGCACCGTGAAACGCAGCTTGAGATCCTTGTTCCAGTCCGCGCTTGGGCGAAGCTTCCCCTCGCGAATCCACCGGGCGTACCAGTTCACGACATGGTCGAACTCGACCCCGGGATCGATGCCAAACTTCTTGAACCCGGCCCAAATGGAATAGAAGGAATGGCCGCATTCGATGTTGATCCACGAGGAGCAGCCCAGTTTCTTCATCCCCGCCGCCTGCTTGGCGAGCACCTCCCGCCAGTGGTCGTCCTCGGCCGCGAACATGCAATAGTTCTCCGCGCCCCAGCCTGCCGTGCCGTACGTCCAGTCCGCCCCGGCCAGATGCAAGATCTTCCACAACGGAACCATCTCGTCGGGCTCCTGCTGCGGCTCCCGGGAGTTCTGGTTGACGAAAAAATAAGCGCCTTTCTTGTCCACCGGGGCCTGCATGTCCTGGAACCGGGGCTGGGTCTCATGGACCTCCTCCAGAACGTCCCCGACCACGAACCGGAAGTCCTCGCTGGAGATACCCACGGCGCTGGCGCCCTCGGTGCGCAAGGCCTGGTTGCAGGAGCCGATGATCCCCTTGGGCTTTTTCTCGCGCGGCCAACTGGCCCGCAACTGGTAGACCAGGCTCGGGATGTCCACCTGCATGGGGCACGCCGCGACGCACCGGAAGCACATGGTGCACATCCACACCCAAGGCGTGGATGTGAGCTCCTCGTCCATGCCCATGACCGCCATGCGCAACAGCTTTCTCGGGTCCATGCCCGCAAGCCCCGTCGCCGGGCAGCCGCTCGCGCACAGGCCGCAGGTGAGGCACAGGCTCAGGTTGCCGCCCTGGGGCAAAAGCCCGGCCACGGTATCCATGAAGGTCGCCCGGTGGCCACCGTCAAAACAAATCTCCGGTCCATTCATGATCAACTCCCCAGACGTGGCCCTTCCCCCCCAAGGATATCCGACCACGGCTCTTTTCACATGTTGCGTTGGAGACCCTGCCGACCATTGCCTTCCGAAACGACGTCAATACTCCTTCGGCAAGTGGTCCAGCTCCGCCTTGGTGAACACCGGGCCGTCCTTGCAGACCATGTACGGGCCGACGTTGCAGCGGCCGCAGATGCCGATGCCGCATTTCATGCGGTTTTCCAGGGACAAAAGGATCTGGTCCGCCTGCCAGCCCAGCTTGTCCAGCACCGGCTGGGTATACTTGATCATGATCGGCGGGCCGCAGACCAGGGCCACGGCGTTGTCCGGGCTGGGCGCGGCCTGTTCGGTCACCGTGGGCACGAAGCCCACGATACCGTCCCAGCCCTCGGCCGGACGATCCACGGTGATGTGGCAGCGCACGTCATCGCGCCCTTGCCACGCCGTAAGCTCATCCTTGTAGAGCAGCATGCCCGGGGCGCGCGCCCCGTAGATGAAGGTGATGTCGCCGTACTTCGGGCGGTTTTCCGGGTTGAGCAGCCAGACCATGGTGGCCCGAAGCGTGGTCACGGCGAAGCCGCCGGCGATGATCACGATGTTTTTGCCCTCGGAGGCGGCCAGGGGATAGCTCTTGCCCAGGGGGCCGCGCACGCCCATGACGTCGCCCGGCTGCATGTTGTGGAGTTTCGTGGTCACCACGCCGGTCTTGTTCACCGTGAAGAGCAGCGTGTCGCCCTCGGTGGGGCTGGAGGCGATGCCGATGGGGATCTCGCCGAGCCCCGCGATGGACAGTTCGGCGAACTGCCCGGGCTCGTAGCGAAACGCAGCGGCGTCTTCCTTGTTTTCGAACGAGAGCCAGTAGGAACGCAAATTCTTGTCTTCGGTCTCCACGCGCACATCGGCGATGCGCACGGGATACGGCAGATAGGGATTGTTCATTTGCTTTTTGCCTCCACATCCTCGCCCATGCGCCGCACCACCTCGCGCACGTCTATGTTTGTCGGACAGAAGCGGACGCACCGGCCGCAGCCCACGCAGCCCAGCTCACCGTCCCGCCGCATGGGAATGTACGTGAACTTGTGCATGAAACGCTGGCGCACCCGGTCGCGCTTTTCGCCGCGCGGGTTGTGCCCCGAGGCGTGCTCGGTGAAAAGCTTCTGCATGCAGGAGTCCCAGTTGCGGACCCGTCGTCCCGCCTCGCCCCTGACCTCATCCTGGATGTCGAAACAGTGGCAGGTGGGGCACACGAAGGTGCATGTGCCGCAGTTGAGGCAGGTCTCGTAAAGGCTCGACCACAGCGGCAGGTCGTAGATGTCGAGCACCGTGCGTCCGGCCAGTTTCTTCGGCTCGAAGCCAGGATACGTCTTCACGGCGGCCTCGGAGGCGGCCATGATCTTCCCGGCCAGGTCGATGTCCCCGGGCGCGGCCTCGGGCAGATCCTTGACCATGGCCAGCCCCTTGCCGCTTATGGGCTTGACCAGAAGCCGGTCGCCCAGGTCCGTCAGCAGGATGTCCAGCCCATCCTCGTGGAAGGGACCGCACCCGACGGAGGTGCAAAAGCACTCCGGGCAGGGATTGACGCAGCCCTGGCCGATCAGGATGGTTTTTTCCCGCTTGTCGCGCCAGTAGGGGTCGTTGGTCATGTCGTCCTGCACGAAGATGCGGTCCAGGAGCCGGAAGGCCTTGGCGTCGCAGGGCCGGATGTTCAGGAGCACCCGTTGCGTGGCCAGGGGCGCGACCGGAACCATGACCCGGCCGCCCTCCCCTTCGGCGTTCTTGAAGCGCATCAGGCATTCGCTCTGGGGAAAAAAGAACTCCTTGGGCGACATGTCCGTGTTGTCCAGACGCCAGTCCACGTCTGCGGCGCTATGCATCGGGGCCCAGACGATCTTCCCGGATTTTTGGGCCGGGGCATAGACCTCCCGCCCTTGCGCGAGGCTGCCAAAGAAGCCCTCAAAGGCGTTTTTGCCGAGTATTTTGTATGCCGTGATCATTGCTCACCGCCCTGCTTGATGAAGTCGTCGGAATCGTCCGGCCGGAAGGAGGCCATGGGCGGGACGGCCTGCACATCCATGCCCGCCGAGTAGCCATAGAGCTCCCGGATGTCCTTCTCGATCTTGGAGGTCAGCCGCCGCATCTTGAGGCCCTGGGGACAGGCCGACTCGCAGGCCCCGCAGTCCGTGCAGCGCCCGGCGCAGTGAAAGGCCCGCATCAGGTGGAACGAGGTGATGTCCGTCATATCCTGGGTCTTTCCCAGCCACTGCGGCCTGGCGTCGTCCACGAAGCAGGTCTTGCAGTAGCACAGGGGGCAGGCGTCGCGGCAGGCGTAGCAGCGGATGCAGTCCTGGAAGGTTTCGCGGAAGCGGGCCCACCGATCCGCCGCCGGGAATTTTTCCCAGGGTGCGGCGACCTTGTCGATGTCGCCGCCGCCGGTCTCCGCCGTGGGCTCGGCCGCCAGTTCGTCGGCCAGAACGGGGTTGCGGTGCTGGCAGGTGAAACAGTTGTCGCGCAACAGTTCCTTGCGTTTCAGGCGTTTTTCAAAGCCCCGGCCGCGCACCACCAGTTCCTCGCCGTCCTCCTCCACGGTCTCCACCCGCCGCCCCTCGGAGCGGGCGACCTGGGCCTCAACCTTGCGGAAGTCGACCATGCCCAGGCAGGGCACGCCGATGACCACGACCTTGTCGCGCTGCACCTGCTTCTCCACGATGAGCCCGACCACATTGCGGCTGGCGCACCCCTGGGCGACCACCCCGGCCCGTTCTCCCGCCCGGGCGACCTGGACCAGGGATTTCGCCGTGTTCCCCACGCAGAAGCTCGACCAGGTCAACTGGTCGGCCTGCTCGGGGGTTCGGGCGAAAAAGGGCTGTTCACGCATGGGGGAAGTGCCCCTGGCGTAGCCGATGACCACATCCACCTTGCCCTCGTGGAGCAGGCGTTTGGCAATTTCCCGTATTTTTTCGGTTCGCGCTTTCATCAGATCACCTTCCGCAATTCCATGACCATGGTCTTGGTGGCGGCAGTCGCCGCATCGACAGGCCCAAGCGCCCGCACCGCCTCAATGACGTCCTTGGCCGTGCGCTGGAATTTTTCCGCCTCGGCCGAGGATATCCAGGAAAAGTGCAGCCTCCCCGGATCCAGCCCGGCGTATTCCAGAAGCTCCCTGAGCATGGTGAAGCGACGCCGGGCATACATGTTTCCTGCGATGTAGTGGCAGTCGCCGGGATGGCAGCCCGACACCCAGACGCCGTCGGCCCCTTGCCGGAAGGCATGCAGGACGAATTCGGGGTTCATCCGGCCCGTGCAGGGCAGGCGCACCACCCGGAAATCGGCCGGGTACTGGAGCCGGTTCACGCCGGCCAGATCCGCGCCGCCGTAGGTGCACCAGTTGCAGAAAAACGCTGCAATGCGCGGCCTGAAGCCAGTATTTTCAATGCACTCGTTCATGTTTCCTTCTCTCCTGGGAAGGCGGAAGTCCCGTGCCTGGGCAAAAGATCCTCCCGCGCCGGGCGCTCTCTAGAAGAGCGCCGTTATCTGGGCCATGACCTCCGTCTTGGCGAAGCCGCGCAGATTGGGCGCGCCGGAGCGGCACGACCCAACGCAGGTGCCGCAGCCCTTGCACAAAACCTCGTTGACCTTGGCCATCCCCTTTTCGTCCGGGCTGATGGCCCCGTACGGGCAGATCTCCCAGCACAGGCCGCAGCCGGTGCAGCGGGCAGTGTCGATGGAGGCCACCGTGCCCGGTGTGGTGATCTCTTTCTTGGACAGGACCGTGACTGCCCTGGCTGCGGCAGCCTGGGCCTGGGCGATGGATTCCTCCACCGGCTTGGGATAGTGGGCCATGCCGGCCATGAACACGCCGTCTGTTGCGAAGTCCACGGGCCGAAGCTTCTGATGGGCCTCAAAAAGCCAGCCGTCGGAATCCAGCGGGATCTTGAACATCTTGGCCAGGGCCTCGTTGTCGGTGGGCTCGATGGCCGCCGCCAGGCTGACCACGTCGGCGGCGAAGACAAGGTCGATATCCAGGATATGATCCCTGACCGTGACCTCGACCACGGGCCCCTTGGGCTTGACCTTGGGCTTGTTGTCCAGGCTGTAGCGGACAAAGATCACGCCGAGTTTCCGGGCCTTGGCATAGAGCTCCTCCCGGTCGCCGTAGGTGCGCATGTCCCGATAGAGGATGGCCACCCGGCAGTGGGGGTTTTTCTCCTTGAGGGCGATGGCGGACATGACCGCGTGGGTGCAGCACACCCGGGAGCAATACGGTCTGTCCGGCTCCCGGGAGCCCACGCACTGGATGAACACCACGCAGTGCGGCTCGGCGCCCGAGGCCAGGGCCCGTTCAAATTCCAGATGCGTCATGACCCCGGGGTGCTTGCCGTAGGCGTACTCGGTCGGTCTGCTTTCCCGGGCCCCGGTGGCGATGACCGCCGCGCCGTGCTCGATCACCTTCTCGCCTTCGGGCGTGCTCAGGGTGGTCTTGAAGTTGCCGACAAAGCCCTCGGCGACCTTGACCTCGGCCGGGGCATGCACCGTGATCCGGGGATCGGCCGCGATCTTGAACCGAAGCTCGGCCAAGAACGCGGCGATGTCGCCGCCCTTGGCCGTATGGCTTAAGAAGCGGGCGTTGCCGCCCAGTTCGGCCTGCCGCTCCACGATGTGCGTGGGGAAGCCCTGGCGCGCCAGTTCCAGGGCCGCAATCATGCCCGCCACGCCGCCGCCGATGACCAGGGCCACGGGGTTGATGGACAGTTTGGGTTCGGACAGGGGCGCAAGCAGCATGGCCTTGGCCACGGCCATGCGCACCAGATCCTTGGACTTCTCGGTGGCCTTGTCGGGTTCGTGGCCATGCACCCAGGAGGCCTGGTTGCGGATGTTGGCCATCTCGAACAGGTATTTGTTGAGTCCCGCCGCCTCCATGGTCTCCTGGAACAAAGGCTCATGGGTGCGCGGGGTGCAGGCCGCCACCACGATGCGGTTTAAGCCCTTTTCCCGGATGACCTCGGCCATCTTGTCCTGCACGTCCTGGGAACAGGTGAACATGTTGTTGGCCGTAAAGACCACGCCGGGCAGGGTCGCGGCGTATTCGGTCACCGCCTTCACATCCACCACCCCGGCGATGTTCGAGCCGCAGGAGCAGATGAACACGCCCACACGGGGGGGTTCGCCGGCCACGTCCACGGCCGCGACGGACTCGGGCGTTCGCGTCAGGGCGCCGCGCGCCGCAGCCAGATCGCCGCCAGCGCAGCAGGCCGCCGCGCTGGCGGCCACCACCGACTGGGGAATGTCTTTGGGGCCGTCAAAGGCGCCGCAGACGTAGATGCCCTTGCGGCTGGCGGCCACTGGGGTGAAGTCGGAACATATGGCGAAGCGGTGTTTGTCCAGTTCGATGCCCGCGCCCCCGGCCAGAGCCTGGGCGTCCTTGGGAGCCGTCAGTCCCACGGACAGGATCACCATGTCGAAGAGTTCCACGATCTCCTGCCCGGATTCGTCCACATAGCGCACGCTCACGCCCTTGCCTTCGGGGCCAGGCACGAAGGAATGCGGCCTGGCGCGCAAAAAGCGCACTCCCTTGGCCTTGGCGTCCTCGTAGCCGCGCTCGAAGTTCTTGCCGTGGGTGCGCATGTCCATGAAAAAGATCGACTGTTCCAACTTGCCCGAGGAGTGCTCTGCGGACATGACCGCCTGCTTGATGGCGTACATGCAGCAGACGCTGGAGCAATAGCCGTTGTCGCAGGCGTTTTGGGAGCGCGATCCCACGCACTGAAGCCAGGCGATCTTTTTGGGCTCGGCATGGTCCGACGGCCGCGCCAGATGGCCCAGGAAGGGGCCGGAGGCGGAGAGGATGCGTTCGTATTCCAGGCTGGTGACCACGTCCGGGATGGCGGTGTAGGCGAAAGACGCCAGACCGGAGGGATCAAAGGCCGCAAACCCCGGGGCCAGGATGATCGCGCCGACATGGACGTCGATCATCTCTTCCCTGTCATTGAAATTGATGGCCCCGGCCGGACAGTACTTTTCGCAGGCCCGGCATTTGCCCTTCTGGATGTAGATGCAGTTGTCGCCGTCAATGGCGTATTTCAGGGGAACGGTCTGGCCGTAGATGATGTAGGCCGCTTTGCGCATGTCGAGTCCGGCGTTGAACTCGTTTTTCACCTTCTTGGGACACTTCTCCGCGCACAGGCCGCAGGCGATGCACTTCGTGACGTCCACGTAGCGCGGCTTCCGGCGCAGATGCGCGGTAAAGTTCCCCACCTCGCCCGTGACATCCACCAATTCGGTCAGCGTCATGAGCTCGATGTTCATGTGACGCCCGCATTCGACCAGTTTCGGCGAGAGAATGCACATGGCGCAGTCGTTGGTTGGAAAGGTTTTGTCCAACTGGGCCATGGTCCCGCCGATACCCGGGCTTTTCTCCACGAGGTAGACGAGGTAGCCGGAGTTGGCGAGATCAAGCGCCGACTGGATGCCAGCGATGCCTCCTCCGACGACCATCACCGCGCCAACGATGTCCTTGGCTCGATTTAACTCTTTGTTTTCGCTAATCATCAGTCTCAATTCCTCCCCGCGGATTGGTCCGTGTCCGAAGAAAAAACATCCGCATCCGCACAGGCCGCCAAAGGGTGCTTTTTCGTGTGGGCGGCATGTATCGCAAGAATCCGTCATGCGTGGCCGGTTCCTGCGCCAGGGCGCAGGAACCGGCCGTATCCGGCGTGTGTTAGGAGAAGATGATCATCGGCTTGATCACGTTGTCTTCCTTGTTGGCCATGATGCGGAAGCCCTTTTCGATGTCGGCGAAGGGCAGGCGATGCGTGGTCAACTTCGTGGGATCAATGCGTCCGGTCTGGATGAGCCGCAGCAGACGGCCCATGCGCTCGCTGCCGCCGGGGCAAAGCCCGGTGCGGATGGTCTTGTCGGCCATGCCGTAGCCCCATTCGACGCGGGGAATCTTCACGTACTCGCCCTTGCCATGGTAGCCGCAGTTGGAAATCACGCCGCCGGGCCGGGTGGCCTTGACGCAGTTCTCGAAGGTGGCCTGCATGCCCAGACATTCGATGGCGGTGTCCACGCCCTGGCCGCCGGTCAGGCGCTTGATCTCGGCCACGGCGTCGACCTTGCTGAAGTCCACGATCACGTCCGCGCCGTAGTACTTGGCCAACTCCTGCCGCTGGGGCACGCTTTCCACGGCGATGATCAGTCCCGCGCCCAAAAGCCGCGCCCCGGCGGTGGCCATAAGCCCCACCGGGCCCTGGCCGAAGACGGCCACGCTGCCGCCCAGGGGGGTGTTGCCGTGTTCCGCGCCCATAAATCCCGTGGCCATCATGTCCGTGGTGTACAGGGCCGCCTCGTCGGTGACGTCGTCGGGCACCTTGACCAGGTTGGCGATGGCGTCATTGACATGGAAATATTCCGCGAAGGAACCGTCCTTGATGTTGGCGTATTTCCAGCCGCCGCAGGCCTCACCGCACTGGGACGTAAAGCCGCGCAGGCAGTTCTCGCATTTGTAGCACGGGGTGATGGCGTTGACCACACAACGGTCGCCAACCTTGAACCCGGTCACCGCACTGCCGATCTTGTACACGACGCCACCGGCTTCATGTCCCAAGGTGAGATTTTTTCTGTCGCCGATGGCTCCCCCGACGGTGTGTACATCGGAGGTGCAAATGAGCGCGCTTGTCGTCTTGAGAATGACATCATTTGGACCTGGCTCAGGAATGGGCTTGTCGATGATGCCAACCTTTCCAATGCCTAGCATGACGAATGCCTTCATGGATTCCTCCAATGTATTAAAACGGTTAATTAACACCAACGTAAAATAGCAAAACAATATTATACAAAAATCATTATAAACCTTCACTCAATGAAAAATTCTTCATTGTGATGACCATTTCAGACACACTTCATCTTTCTCATCCCATTGCGCGGACACAGTGCAAATTGAAGGCCATCGCCCGGCAAATTCCTCGCCGCCTGGCGAACGAGACCGCCCTCGGCACGAATAACCCTGAAAAATCAAGCTGATAATCGGAAGTAATTCTCCACGTCCCGCCCCGGGGCGGACCCGTCCCCTCCGCAATCCGGCTCGGAGGCGAGTCATAATGACCCCATCGCGCGTCCCGCCTGGGTCATAATGATATGCCCCGCCGGAAACGGGCGGGGACCGGCCTCCGGGCCGATTCGAGGCGGCCGCGCCAAAAGGCCCGGCATCCCTGGAAAGACTCTGGCCTGAGGCCGCCACGCCGGGGTCCGCAGGCCCGGGAAGGCCGGATGGCATCTATCATGCAGAAAAAGGATTGCTCATGAGACGGGGAACGGGGCCGGAGAACGCGGAAAGACGCGGACACGGCTGATTCGGGACGGCCCGCCAGCCATCTGGTCATGGCACATGGCGACGGGCCGTCTTGACTCACTCCACAGCCGGGGGGTATTTGGAAATCCTGGAGTTTTCCCCTTCCGCCTGGCGACGCGTCCGACACTTTCGCCTTTCTCCTTGGAGCAACATGCGTTTTGCAGCAGCGAACCAAACGAAAAGAGGCGTATGGACATTTTCAAATTTGCCGTTCCAGAGCTCATTTTCGGCCGAGGCAGCCTGAAATACACGGGGATATGCGCCAAACGCCTCGGGGCCGCCAAGATATTCGTCGTCTCCGACCCCGGCGTCGAGGCGGCCGGATGGACGCAACAGCTTTTCGAGCTGCTTGGCGAGGAACACCTGGACTACGTCTATTTCAACGATGTGGTCGCCAACCCGCGCGACTATCAGGTGCAGCGGGGGGCCGAGCTGTACAGGAGGGAGGGTGCCGACGTGGTCCTGGCCTTGGGCGGGGGCAGCCCCATGGACGCGGCCAAGGGCATCGCCCTGGTGGTCTCAAACGGCGGAAAGATCCGGGACTACGAAGGGGCCAACCAGGTCAAGCGGCCCCTGCCGCCCATGGTCTTCGTGCCCACGACCATGGGCAGCGAGTCCAACATCTCGCAATTCACGGTCATCTCCGACGTGGAGCGCCGCCTCAAGATGACCCTGATCAGCCGGACCCTGGTTCCGAACATCTCCATCACCGATCCGCTGCTCCTTACGACCATGACCCGCGACTTGGTCATCCCGCCCCTGTTCGATTCCCTGGCCCACGCCGTGGAATCCTACGTGTCGCCCATCGCCAGCCCGTTCACCGAGGTCATGAGCCTGCGCGGCCTGGATCTGCTCATCCGGCATATCCGCAACGCCATAAACACGCTGCACATCGACGACCTGGAGCAGTTGGCCGTGGCCGGTTCCTGGTCGGGCATGGCCTTCACCAACGCCAGCGTGGGTCTGGGGCACGCCCTGGCCCACGCCCTGGGCGGCATGTACGACATTGTGCACGGCATGGCCCACGCCCTGCTCCTGCCCCACGTCATGCGCTACAACCTCGGGGTGAGCCTGAAAAAGATGGCCAAGATCGGGACCATCCTCACCGGCCGGACCCTGGCCGACGACGAAGAGACGGCGCTTTTCGGCATTGAGATGGTGGAGCAGCTGCGCGAGGAGTTCGGCCTGCCGTCACGGCTGCGCGAGATCCTCCCGGACAAGACCAAGCTGCCCCAGGTCAGCCGCAACGCCGTCAACGACATCTGTCTCCTGACGAATCCGCGTCCGGCGACATGGAAGGATATTCTCAACATCTACTACGAGGCATGGTAATGCCGCATCCCACGAGCCTTGACGAAATCATCGGCATCGAATCGATCAAGCTCGGTTTTTTCAAGGAAGTACAACAGACCATCAGCGAGCTCCGGGCTTCCAACATCGAACTCGAGCAGAAGCGCCAGGACATCCAGGCCATCTTAAACGGCATCCCCGACGTGATGGCCGTGCTTACGCTTGACTATGAAATCCTCTCGGTCAACAACGCCTTTCACGAACGCTACCCCGGCGTGAAACCCTGCGGCAAGACCTGCCATCAGATCTTCAAGGGCCAGGGCACGCCCTGCCCGCACTGCTCCCTGACCCAGGCCATGGAGGGCGCGGGCCGGGTCTGCCGCCACCTGGAGCTCATGGTCTTTCATGGCGAAAAAAGGCAGATCGAGTGTACGGCCTCGCTCATGCGCGACGCCCACGGCAACCCCAACCGGGTCATCCTCCTGCAACGCGACGTGACCCTGGAAAAGCAGTACCAGGCGCAATATCTCCAGGCCGAGCGCATGGCCACCATCGGCGTTCTGGCCGAGGGCGTGGCCCATGAGATCAACAACCCCCTCACCAGCATCAGCGGTTTCGCCGAGGCCATGGCCCACCGCATGGAAAAGCTGGCCATGTGTCCGGATCAGGACAGCATTGCCCCGGAATTCATGGAACTCTTCGGGGAATATCTGGAAATCATCCTCAAGGAATGCAACCGGTGCTCGGAGATCGTGCGCAACCTGTTGACCTTCGGGCATCGCGATGTCCGCGCCTATTCCATCGTGGACCTCAACGACGTGGTCCACAACTGTCTGCAACTGCTGCATCCGCGTCTGTCCCGCCTGCCCCGGGGGGTGATCAAGCTGCATCTCTCGGAAAAACAGCCCTACGTCCTGGGGCACCCGGGCGAACTCATGCAGGTCATCCTCAACCTCGTGCTCAACGCCCTGTACGCCGTCATGGAATCCGGGGAGATCGCCATCCACACCGCCGTGGAGGGCCGTCTGGTCCTGCTTCGGGTCATCGACACCGGACACGGCATCCCAAAGGAGATCCTGGACAAACTCTTCGATCCTTTTTTCACGACCAAACCGGCGGGCCAAGGCATAGGCATCGGGCTGTCCACATGCTACAACATCATAAAAAACCATGGCGGCGAGATCTCCGTCGACAGCACCTATACCGAAGGCGCCTGTTTTGAAACCGTCTTGCCGTATTGCGTGGAATGAGGTCGGCCTATGCACGCCCCCGACATCATCAACATCCTTGTGGTGGACGACGAATCCTCCATTTGCAAGCTCATCCAAAAGGAGCTGTCCTCACCGGGCCGCGCCATCACGACCGCCACATCCGCCAGCCAGGCCCTGAAGCTGGCGGCGCAGCACCCCTTCGACGTCATCGTGCTGGATGTCCGCCTGCCGGACGGCAACGGCGTGGATTTGCTGGAATACTTCAGGGAGACCCTGCCCCATGTGGAAGTGATCATGATCACCGGCTATTCCGAGGTCTCAAGCGCCGTGGAGGCTATGAAGATCGGGGCCTACGACTACATCACCAAGCCCTTTTCCCTGGACCGGCTGACCCTGGTCATCGAGCGCGCCTACCAGCGCTCCATGCTGCACAAGGAACTGCACCTTCTGCGGCAAAACAAGGGCAGCGAGCCCTTCTCCCATCTCATCGGCCACTCCACGGCCATTTCGGAGATCCGCTACCTCATCGACAAGGTCGCCCCCACCCTCACCCCGGTGCTCATCACCGGGGAAAGCGGCGTGGGCAAAAACGTGGTGGTCAACGCCCTGCACCGCAGGAGCAACCGGGCCGACAAGCACTTAATCGTCAAGAACTGCGGGGCGTTTAACAAGGAACTGTTGCGCAGCGAACTGTTCGGCTACTGCAAGGGGGCCTTCACCGGCGCGGTCGACTCCCAGGACGGCCTGTTGTCCCTGGCCAACAACGCCTCCCTGTTCTTCGACGAGGTGGGGGAGCTCTCCCTGGAGGTGCAGTCCATGCTCCTGCGCGTCCTGGAGTCCCAGAAGTACCGCCGGGTGGGCGACAAGGAGGAGCGTAGCGCCAATATCCGCTTTTTCTTCGCCACCAACCGCGACCTGCACAAGGAGGTCGAGGCGGGACGCTTCCATGAGGCCTTGTACCACCGCCTCAACGTCTTCCGCATCGAGATTCCGCCCCTGCGCGAGCGCCGGGAGGACATTCCCGTGCTGATGGAGCTTTTTCTCGGGCAGCTCTATCCGGATCGCCCGCCCTACCGGGTGTCCAGCCAGGCCTTGCAGTGCCTGATGTCCTACCATTGGCCGGGCAACGTCCGCGAGCTGCGCAACGTCATCGAACGCGGCATCATCCTGGCCGAGAACGATCTGATCACCCTGAAATGCCTGCCCAACGACATCGCCAAATGCCTGGACGACACGGCCAACGGCCTGCCCTTCCCCACCCTGGAGCAGCACGAGCGGGAGTTCATCGTGCGGGTGCTCGAATACGTGTCCAACAACCGGACCCAGGCGGCCAGCATGCTCGGCATCGGGCGCAAGACCCTGTACCGCAAGATCAAGGAATACGGCCTGGACATGGTCTGCCAGAACGGTCGCCCTGAGGGCGGCGCCGTGGCCGCCGAGAACCGCCCGTCGCGGAAAACAGGTTGCGGCGACGGACCCGGCGTGCCGTGACGATTCCAGGCCCCGGCGGTGCGGTTCTCCCGGCCTGCCCGGGCCTGGCCCCGCCTGTCGTATCCTTGTGACCCGGCCCCCTCGGATCCCAGGGAAATGGCCGGGACGCAGGCCCAGGTCGGCTTGCAGGCGAAAACGCCATGCCGCATGGAAAATCACGCGCAGAACGCCCCCTTGGCATCCTGCGCGTGACGGACGGCGCTTTGCCCGCAGACGGCAACCCGGGCGATGGCCCTGCCCCTACGGCGCGTCGCCCACCCAGCCGGTACGACGATACTCCCGAAGAAACGAGGCCACGCCGAGCCACAGGACGCACAGCACCGGCAGCCCCACCACGATGGAGGCGGTCTGGAGCACGGACAGCGGGCCGTTGATGAACAAAATGCCCGTGGGCAAAAGCCCCAGGGAGATGGCCCAGAACAGCCTGTTCCAGCGGGCGGGCTCCTCATCGGGGGAAAGCGTGCGGGTGGTGGTGGCGGCCAGGGCGAAGGACACCGCATCGAAGGTGGTGGCCATGCATATGGCGGTGACGGCGGCGAACACCAGCTTGTACAGCGCAGGAAACGGGATGAAGTCCGCGATGGCCATGATGGCCGCAGCCCCGCTCCCGGTCGCGACCATATTCACCACGTCGAGTTGTCCCGTGAGCTGCAAATGGAGACCGAAGTCGCCAAATATCATGTAAAAGCAGCCACAGCCCAGGGAGGCCATGAACACCGGCCCCAGGACGACCTGTCGTACCGTCCGCCCCCGGGAAATCTTGGCGATGAAAATGCTCATAAACGGGGCATAGGCGACGAACCAGGCATAATAGAACACGGTCCAGGCCTGGGTGAATCCCTTTTCACCCGCCGGATCGATCCAGGTGGCCATACTGATGAACCGGGAGGCCAGAAGCCCCAGGCAGGATATGCCCATGTCCGTGAGAAACAGCGTCGGCCCGACAAGAAAGACAAAGGCCAAAAGACTCAACGCCAGATAGACGTTTATGTCGGAGAGCCTGCACATGCCCTTTTTCAGGCCCAGGTAGGAGGTGACCGAGAAAATGAGCGTCACCCCGGCCAGGGTGAGGCATTGCAGCGGAAAGGACACGTCCAGCCCGGCCACCGAGGCGATCGCCTCCGCCACAATGGGCACGCCCAGGCCCAGGGCCGTCGCCGACCCAGCCACCAGCCCGGCCATAAACAGGATGTCCACGACCTGGCCGGGCCAGCCGTGCGCCCTCACGCCCAAAAGCTCGGCGCAGACCTGGGAGAGGTTCAGAACCGGCGCCTTTTTCACATAATAGCTGTAGCCGATGGGCACGGCCAGGGTGGCGTAGATGGCCCAGCATATCGGCCCCCAGTGAAACATGCCGTAGGCGCACCCCATCCGGGCGTTCTCCAGCGAACCCACGGCGGCCCCCAGCAGGGAATATTTCATGTAGTACGCCCAGTCGATGGACCCGCCGAACATGATGCCCGCCCCCACCCCGGCGCAAAACAGCATGCCCAGCCAGGAGAACGTGGAGTATTCGATCTTCTCGCCCAGGCGCTTGCGACCAAGCGGCCCAAACGCGAACCACAGAAGGAGCGACAGGGAACCCAGCCCCGAAAGAAGGTAGAGCCAGCCCAGTTGGACCGTCACAAAGCTGAAAAGGCTGTTGATGACCCGCTCCCCGGCCTCGGGGAAGGCCAAAAGCGGGAAACCGCTGGCCAGGACGAGGCCCAGCGTCGCAAAAAAGCACATTTTGCGGATCGGGCTTTTCGCGGCCGGGGAGGCCGCGCCTGGGACGACAACCTGGCTATGTTCAGACTGCGACATGATGCCTCCTCGTCCGCATCCCCGTCATGGCTGCGGACGACCTGTTGCAACGGGGGGGATATGCCCTCGCAGGCCAGGACCGCGGATTCGCCGCCGCGTCGCCCGGCCCCGGCCTCCCGGGACCGGGCGCACCGGTCTGGCCGACGACGGGTTCAGGCCGCGCTTCCCGCCGTGGGGCGGACCTCGTGGCGCGCCAGCAACCGCCGATATTCAAGTTCCGTGTCGATGCCCATAAACGGCCCCACCTCATGGATCTTCACCAGGCGCAACGTCAACCCGGGCATGGCCACCAACGTGCGGACCACGGCGTCTCCGGCGACCTCCAGGGCCTTGGGGAACCAGGCCCGGGGAACGATGACCGGGGCGCCGCGCAGATCCTCCTGGACCGGTGCGATCATGTAGTCGGGCTGCTGGGAGAACGCCCACAGCAGATGGTCGATGGTCCGTCCGGCGAGCAAGGGTTGATCGCCGTGCAGGACCATGCAGCCAGCCGCGTCGTCCATGACGGCCCGCAGCCCGGCCCGAAACGACGCCGCCTGGTCCGCCGACGGCGGCGCAAGGACCGTCTCGCATCCGTCGAGGTCCACAAGGTCCACCAGACCGGAGTCCCGTTGCAGGACCACGGACACCCGGGCAAGGCCCGAGCCGCGCGCGGCGTTGACGACATGCTGGAGCAGGGGAAGGCCCCGGAAGGGCAGGCTGAGTTTGTCCCTGCCCATCCGGGCGGATCGCCCTGCCGCGAGGATGATGCCATGAACGGGGATCATGCGCTGGTTCATAGGGATACGGTCCTTGGCGCTGCCGTGCGGCGTGCTTACGCCCGTCATGGCGTCGCCTGCTTTGCGCGTTCCTGCGGCCATGGCCCGCCCGGCGCTCCGGTTACGGGCCATGGCCGCCTCCATGGTCAGATACAGGCCAGCAGGGTGTCGGCCACAATGGTCCTGGCCATGGGCACCTTGAAGGCGTTCATCAATAGCGGTTTGGCCTGGGCCACGGCCAACTCCCCGGCCTCGCCAGCCGTTTCGGCGTTCAAGGCGCGCCCCAGCAGGGCGGCCTCGGAGGCGTCGCAACGGCGCGGGTTGTTGTGTACGCCGTTGAGGCAGATGCGCGCGGCGGTCACCACGCCATCCAGGCAGGTCACGGCTGCGGCGCAATTGACCAGGGCGAAGTCGATGGACTTGCGGACGGCGATTTTTTGAAACGCGCTTTTCCCTCCCGGCCCCTGGGTCGGTACGAACACCCCGGTGACGATCTCGTCGCCCTCAAGCACCGTGGACGGCGCCCCACGCTCCGCAGAAAAGAACCCGTCGATGGGGATGGCCCTTTTGTTGGTCTGAACCACGGCGTCCAGGGCCACCAGGGCCGGGGCCGTGTCGCTGGGGTTGACGGCCACGCATTTTTTCACCGCGCCGAAGATGGAATGGTAGCGGTGGTCGCCGGTCACGGCCAGACAGCGCGTGCCGCCCTTGCGCACGCAGTCGATGCGCCCGCCGAGCTTGTGCGGATACCGGTAGTACCAGCAGCGGTTCTCCTGGCAGATGTTCCCGGCGATGGTGCCGATGTTGCGCAGAAGGGGCGAGGCGGTCCGTCTGGCCGCCTCGGCCAGTCCCGGCCATCCCTCCCGGACGACGGCGGACTCGGCCACCTCGGTCAGGGTGGCCAGGGCGCCGATGTGCAGCCCGTCGGCATCGGCTCGGATTTCCCTGAGTCCCGGGATGGTCTTGAGGTTGATCACGGCCTTGGGGTAGCGCATCCACAGGTTGTCCTTCAGGCCGCCCACAAGGTCGCTGCCTCCGGCGATGACCCGGGCCGCGCCCTGGTATTCCTTCAGCAGGAACACGGCCTCCTCGATGGTGGCCGGGTCGATGTGCGTGAACCGTTTCATGCGTTTTTCCTCCCTTTGGCCTGGATCTTGCCCAGTCCGGCGAGGATTCTGGCCGGGGTGAAGGGCGTCTCGATGAGCCGGACGCCGGTGGCGTTGTAGATGGCGTTGGAGAACGCGGCCAGGGTCGGGCAGGCGGCGCCCTCGCCGCAGGCGGTGGCCCCGAACGGGTGCGACCGGTCCCCGGGAATTTCGAGGACGAACGGCTCCACGACGCAGTCCATGCTGGTGGCGTGCTTGTAATCGATGAAGTTGGGATTGAGCAGCCAGCCGTGGCGCGGGTCCACGATGCACTCGTCGCCCAACACCGCGTGCTCCACCCCATGGCGGGCGGTCAGCAGCTGGCCCTCCACGATCTTGGGATGCAGGGCCCGGCCCACGTTTTGGACCATGGTCACCCGGACGTTGCTCACCATGCCGGTCTCGGTGTCCACGTCCAGGGAGATGAACTGGGCGCCCTTTTCCTTGGGGATGTAGAGTTCGTCCTTGCGGCCGTCCCGCAGGCAGTTGGGATGGGGCGAGTCGTTGACGTAGGCCCCGATGATCTCGTGCCGCCCGCCGTAATGCCCGATGGGGCCGAAGGCCTCCTTGAAGGTGAGGCCCTTGTCCGGGGCGGCGATGCAACGGATGCCGCCTTCCCCGATCTCCAATTCCTCCGGCGTGGTTCCCAGCTTGTCCGCCGCCAGGCGCAGGAGCTGGCGCTTGGCGTCCATGGCCGCCTCGAAGGTGGCCCAGCCCTGAATCCAGGTGCCGCAGCTGTTGGACACCAGGGTGGCGAAGGGGGTGGAATCCGTGTCGTGGCACACCAGCCCGACCTTGGAGTACGGCAGGCCCAAAACCTCGGCCACGATCTGGCATTGCACGGTGTGCTGCCCCTGGCCGATGTCGGCGATGGCGCAGACCAGGGCGGCCGTGCCGTCGGGGAAGATCTTCACCATGGCCTCGCTGGAGTTGCCCGGGCCGGGACGCCCGGCCCCCATGGCGAAGATGGCCACGCCCATGCCGTGGCGGATGCGTCCGGTCTTGTGGCGGGGATGCCGCCAGTTGTTTTTCCAGTCCAGATGCCTGGCCCCCACATCAAGGCACTCCTCGATGCCCGAGGAAGAGATGTAGGCGGACTTGTAGGTCAGGGGATCCCAGCCCGCGTCGATGTCGCCGGTGCGCATGCAGTTCATCTTGCGCAGCGTCAGCGGGTCGATGCCGAGCCTCTCCGCCGCGATGTCCATGGTGGTCTCCACGGCGAAGATGCCCTCGGGTGCGCCGTAGCCCTGCCAGCCCACCGAGGCGAACCGGTTGGTGTACACGTAGCGGATCTTCCCGCGCAGATGCTCGCAGTTACGGGAGTACAGCACCGCGCCCGTGGCCAGCATGGCGTTTTTCGGGGGATATTTGTCGCCGCTGGCCCCGACCTCCTGCCAGTGGGAGAAGTCCATGGCGGTCAGGACGCCTTCCTTGGTGAACCCGATCTTCACGTCGGTGATGGTGCCGCGCGACCAGCCGCACAGCATCTCCTCCTCGCGGGAGTAGCCGCAGTGCACGGGCAGGTGCAGGGCCAGGCTGGCCATGCCGGCGATGGCCAGATAATGGGACGGCATGTTGGGGTTGAGCACGTCGGCGTTTTTTCCGCCGAAGCTGGACCCGGTGAAGGGCGACACGAGGTTGACCTTGTCCGAACCGACGCCAAGGGCCTGGGCCAGGCAGTACTTTTCGTCGTGCAGCCCCTGGGAATGGGTGTACATCTGGAGTTTGACGCCGTCGAAATGGGCGGTGCAGCCCCTGGGCTCCATGGCTGGGGACTTGCAGTAGGCGTAGCGAAAGCCGGTCTGCTCCACCACGACCTCGGCCTCGGCGAATCCCTTTTCGATGTCGCCGAACCCGTTGTAGTCGGAAGGGGTCTTGGTCTTGAAAAGCCGCGTATGGGGATCGCGGTCGCTCAAAAAGGCGTGGAACTCCCAGTCATGGCAATTGTCCTCGCCCTCGAAGGCCTGGGGCGCGCCCGGCGCGATGGCCTCCTTCAGGTCCAGGACAAAGGGCTTTTTGACGTACTCCACGCGGATCAGCTCCAGGGCCTCCTCGGCGATCTCCTCGTCGTCGGCCACGACCGCCGCCACCAGATCGCCCACGTAATGCAGGGCCGTGCGGAAGATCCCGGGATAGTTTTTGTGGGTCATGACCAGCCGGACGCCCGGCAGGGCCTCGGCCTGGGAAACGTCCATGTTCGCGATCCCGGCGGCCGGGTAGGGGCAGCGCAGGATCCGGGTCTGCAGCAGGTTTTTGAAGGCAAAGTCCGCGTAGTACCGGGCCTGGCCCGTGACCCGGGGGCGGCCGTCCTTTTGGCGCACGGATTTTCCCACCGTCGTGGTGTCAGCCATGGCTGGCCTCCTTCGCCATCTTCCTGGCCGCGCTTTTGACGGCGGCGATGATGTGCTCGTAGTTGCTGCAGATGCACAGATTCCCGCCCAGGGCCTCCTTGATCTGCTCCTCGTCGGGATCGGGGTTCTTTGCCAGCAGGCCGAGGGCGGACATGATCATGCCCGGGGAACAGAAGCCGCACTGGGCGCCGTATTCCTCAAGCCAGGCCTCCTGGATGGGATGCAGCACCCCGTTTTTGGACAATCCTTCGATGGTGACGATGCTTTTGCCCTCCTGTTCCACGGCCAGGATCATGCAGGAGGGGGTGGCCACGCCGTCGACCAGCACGGTGCAGGCCCCGCAGGCCCCCTCGCCGCAGGCCTCCTTGGCCCCGGTCAGGCCGAATTCCCGACGCAGAACCCTGGAAAGGGTCCAGTGGGGTTGCACCCGCAGCGCGCGGGTCTCCCCGTTCACCGTCAGGCGGATGTTCGGGGTCGCAGGTTCTTCGCTTTTCATGTCTCATTCCTTGATGTGTCGTTTATGCCGACAGGCGGCGGGAAAAAACGTCAATTGGCCTCGGCGGCCGCAAGCCGTTTTTTCTCGGGACGGCTGGACCAGATGATGCCGCCGACGATCAGGATGCCGCTTATGAGCTGCACCACGCCGATGGCCTCGCCGAGGAAGAAATATCCAAAGACGCCGCTCAAAAGGGGCATGCTGTAATAGATCATGCCGGCGCGGGTGGGCCCGGCCTTTTCCAGGGACAGGTTCCACAGCCACCAGGCGATGAGCGAATTGCCCACGCCGGTGTAGATGATGCTGAAGATCACCACGCCGCTGAACTCGATATGGACGTCGGGCTTGGACCACTCCCATCCCAGAAAGGGCAGGAGCATGAGCAACCCGAAAAACACCATCAGGGTCAGGATGGTGCTTTGCGACAGCCCGTCCGGGATCTTGCGCAACACCATGCTGTACACGGCGAAGCCGATGGCGGCGGCCAGCATGAGGATGTCGCCCACCGCAAACTGCATGCCCAGGACACGGCTCAATTGCCCTTCGGCCACCAGATAGATCGAGCCGATCAGGGCGATGGTGCAGCCGATCCAGGTGTTCACCGGCTGCTTTTCACCCAGCATGGCGGAGATGATGACGATGAAAATGGGAGTGGTGACGGATATGAGCGACAGATTGAGGGCCGAGGTGCTGGCCGCCGCAAGGTAGCACAAGGGGTTGAACAGGGTGACCGCAGTGAGTCCCGCCACCAGAATCGGGATCATGAATTTCTTGGCGACGGGCCATTCCTTTTTCAGCTTGGGCAACGCGAAACAGCACAGGATCAGCAACGCGACGAGCCATCGAAGCGCACCAAGGGTCATGGGCGGAATCTTTCCAACGGCCAGCCGCGCCACAACGTAGTTTCCAGACCAGAGCATGGTGGTCATCAAGGCGTAGAAGCTGCCCATGAAAATTGGATCCTTGAACATACGCCCCCCTTGAAACAAAGATGTTTGTCCTTATGTTTTCCTTACAACGCACCGCATGACGGATGTCCCTGCACAAAGCGTATTCTGGCGAGGCAACGCCATTTCCCGTCCACTTTGTCTTCGACAAAGTTTTGTTGCATCCAGATTTCTGTCTCCTCCTCCTTTTATACGGCGTATGCCGCATCATCTCCGCTTGACATGGGGATATCCTGTTATGAGCAACAGATGTGCCAACACCCATAGGCACCTGAAAAATGAAATTTCTCTTTCTATGTCGGGCTGTTACAAAAATATGGCGGAGGCCGTGCCGGATTCCGGAAAAGGCGTGTGAGTCGTTTTCGACTCATCCTCGTGGAATTCCGTCAGCGGTCTGCTCTTGAGGGTATGAGTCGTTTTCGACTCATTGAGTTGGTTTCACTTCAAACGGGAGGCGTATTTCTTGATCAGGCGGGAGGCGCGGGTCTGGCTGATGCCCAGGGAGGCGGCCACCTTGCGCGTGCTGCCGTGGATGGCGTGGGCGTCCAGCACCAGCTTGCGTTCCATGGCGGCCAGGGACTCGTCCAGCGCCCCCCCGCCCATGACCGACGACACGGCCTGGGCCGAGGTGGCGTAGATCGATGCGGGGAGGTGGTCGACGGTGATTACCTCGGCGTCCACGGTGACCACCAGGCGTTCCACCAGATGGGCCAGTTCCCGGATGTTTCCGGGCCAGGAATACTGGCACAAAAGGGTCTGGGCGTCGCTGGACAGACGGCAGCTTCTGCCATGCTGCTTGCCGAAGCGGTTCAGGAAGTGGGACAGAAGCGGCACGATATCGCGCCGCCGTTCCCGCAGGGGCGGAATGAGGATGTCGAAGACATTGAGCCGGAAGAAGAGATCCTGGCGGAACGCCCCGCTATGGACCATGTGTTCCAGATTCTTGTTGGACGCGGCCAGGATGCGCACGTTCGCCGTGACCGTCTGGGAGCTGCCCACGGGACGGTATTCGCGCTCCTGGACCGCGTGCAGGATCTTGGGCTGCATGGAGAGGGGCAATTCGGATATTTCGTCCAAAAACAGCGTGCCGCCCTCGGCCTTGGCGAAAAGCCCCCCCCGTTTTTGCACCGCCCCGGAAAACGCCCCGCGCACATGCCCGAAAAGCTCGGATTCGAACAAATGCTGGGGGATGGCGGCGCAGTTGACCACCACAAAGGGCTTCTCGGCCCGCTTGCCCGTGGAGTGGATGTATTTCGCCAAAAGGCTCTTGCCGCAACCGGATTCGCCCAGGAGCAGACAGGGGGAGCTGATGTCGGCCACCTTGCGGGCCGACTCGACGGCGATCTCCATGAGCCGACTGTGATACACAAGGTCGCTCGGCGGGGCGTTCTCAATGACGTCCTGCTCTGTCGTCAGCTCATCGCGACAGGGGATTTTCCCTTCATGGTAGTTGTCGCGAATGCTGAACAGGACGTATTCCACATTTCCATTCGGGTCCAAAACCGGCGTTGCGATGCTCAATATGTCAAGGCCAAGATACGTTTTCTGCTCCTGCTTCACCGGGCACTTATACTTGTACACCGCAGGCAATACGGAACGGTCCCAGGCGCGGTGTTTCTTGACGACCTCCCAAAACGGCAACCCGATCATCTCGGCCTGCGTAAATCCATAGTGCCGTTCACAGGCCTTGTTTACGTACAACATGCGGTAGTTGTTGTCGTAAATGATGATTTCATCATGGAGGTTGTCGATAAGCCGCACGAAGGTGGAAAAGTCCATCCCGAAAATTTCTGTTTTGTCCATGAAACGCTCCATCCCTGCTTCGATCCTACGGCTGACGCCTCTCTCTTGTCGTGTTCCGGGGAATGATCCGGGGGTATACCCTTTACGCCACCTTGTTTCCAGCCCGCAGACGGCGCCCTTTCGGCCGGAGTCCCGGGCCGGGGAGCCTTACCCGCCCCCTGCGGCGGCCGTGTTCGCCGCCTGCCACAGCAGGCCGAACCCGGCCACCGTCAGAAGCGTAAACACCACCCGGCGAAAGGCGGGCTCGGAGATGCGGCCGCACAGGGTTGCGCCTGCGGCCAGTCCCAGGCCAAGCGCCGGCAGCGACAGGCCGAAAAGCCAAAGCACCCGGGGGGTCACAAGCCCCGCCACCCACTGCGACCCTACGATGCCCACCCCGGCGGCCAGGAAATAGCCCGCCAGGGTGGCCCGCAGCACGTCGCGGCCGACAAGACGCCGCGAGGCCCAGGCCACGACGGGAGGCCCGTTCACGCCGATGGCCACCCCCAGAACCCCGGCCACGATCCCCGTGGCCACCCCGCCCGGCAGGGCCGCACCGACGATGGAGGGCGTCTCCCGCCCGGCCGTGGCGACGCCCCGTGCCCCGCACCAGACCAGATAGGCCCCAAGAAGCCCTTTGAGCAGGGCCTCGGGCGCATCCCACAGCATCCACGCCCCCAGGGCCATGCCCGGGACCGAGGCCAGAAGCAGCACCACAAGCTCGCGCCAGGCCACCCGGCCGCGAAGCCGGGCCATGAGGCAGACGTTGATGCCAAGGGCCATGAGGCAGCCAAGCGGCGTGGCCGTCCGGGCCTCCAGGACCGCCCCGAGCACGGGCAGGGCCACCAGCGTGGACCCGAATCCGGCCAATCCCTGGGTGAATCCGGCCAATCCGGCGGCCGCCCCCACACATCCCGCCAGTAGAACTTCCATGGCCCCTCTCCACGCGACGTCCGACGCGTCATCCGTCGGCTGTCTTTTTAAATTTCACTTGCTCGAATTGACGATTTTCCTTGAAGGGAAGGATATCCAGGGTTACAGGCAGTCACAAACGGATTGATTTGCATTTTGAATTCAAAAAAATCGAACTATGCCTGAAACCCTTCTCCTGCGCACCTTTCTGGCCGTGGCCGCCGAGTTGTCCTTCCGTCAGGCGGCCCAGGCCCTCCACGTTGCGCCCTCCACCGTGACCAGCCGCATCAAGGCCCTGGAAGAGGAACTGGGGGTGAAGCTCTTTGCCCGCCGCTGCCGCCGGGTGGTGTTGACGCCGGAGGGGGACCGGCTTTTCTGGCATGCCGCGCGCCTGACGGAACTTGCGGCCCGAACCCGCCAGGTGGTGTGCGGCGAGGAGGAAGGCCCCGAGGTGCGCCTGCGGGTGTCCGAAACCCTCGGCGCGTACTGCCTGCCCACGGTGCTGCGCCAATTCAAGGCCGCGTTTCCTGCGGCCAGGGTCCATCTGGCCACCACCTCCCGCCAGGGCACGGCGCACGACCTGCGCCGGGGGACCGTGGACGCGGCGCTGCTGCTTGGCGAGCCGTTCGCCGCCCCGGGCCTTGCGGTGGAGAGCCTTTGGCGGGAACCCCTGGTGGTCTTCACGGCCCCGAACGGCCCCCTGGCGGACAGGGAATGCGTGGGGCCCGACGACCTGGAGGGCGTCCCCCTGGTGCTGACGCGCCATGTCTGGAGCGCCCGGGCGGCGATGGAGCGGGCCTTGGCCGGAGAGGGCGCGGGCACGGCGGGGCTTGTGGAATGCGCCAGCGCCGGGATCGTCAAACGCTGCGTCCTGGCCGGGCTCGGGGTGTCGGTCGCCCCGCATTTTTTTGTGGCCGGGGAGGCGCGCCGGGGCCGTATCAGGATCCTGGCCTGGAGCGGCGAGCCCCTGGCGGCCACGGTTCTTCTGGCCCGGGACCGGACCAGGACGCCGCCAACGGCGGTGGCCTTGCTTTTGCGCTTGCTGCGGAACTTTTTTGCCGATATGCGGGAAACGCGTCACGGCCTGGACACCCCTCTTGCCATCAGCCCAAATATCGACTAAGCATCCCTGTTCCCCATCTCACACATCCCGGAGCGGCCCCGGGTGCCCCGGGCGCGAATGCGCCGGAGGTTGACGGGCTTGGACCGGGGTGGAGGAAAAAAACCAAGGAGATCGACACCATGGCCTATGTCAGCATGAAGCAGCTCCTGGAGACCGGCGTCCATTTCGGTCACCAGACCCGGCGTTGGAACCCCAAGATGCGCCCCTACATCTTCGGCGCCAGAAACGGCATCCATATCATCGACCTGCAGCAGACCGTCAAAATGTACCAGAAGGCCCACGATTTCATCGTGGACATCATCGCCCAGGGCGGCAAGCTCATCTTCGTGGGCACCAAGCGGCAGGCCCAGGAGTCGGTCAAGAAGGAAGCCGAGCGCGCCGGGCAGTATTTCGTCACCAACCGTTGGATGGGCGGCATGCTCACCAACTTCCAGACCATCAAAAAGAGCATCGAGCGCTTAAAGACCCTGGAACGCATGTTCGAGGACGGTTCCATCAGCCGCTTTCCCAAAAAGGAAATCGTGATGATGAACCGTGAGGTCACCAAGCTCAACCTGACCCTTGGCGGCATCAAGGACATGGACGGCCTGCCCCAGGCCGCCTTCGTCATCGACCCCAAGCGCGAGGAGATCGCCGTGCAGGAATGCCGCAAGCTCGGCATCCCGGTCATCGGCGTGGTGGACACCAACTGCGACCCGGACCTGATCGACTACATCATTCCGGGCAACGACGACGCCATCCGGGCCATCAAGCTTTTTGCCGCTTCCATCGCCGAGGCCTGCATGGAAGGCGATGCCATGCACAAGGAGCGCGGCCTGGCCGAGAAGGCCGCCAAGGCCGCCCCCAAGGCCGCTGAAAAGCCCGAGGAAGAGGCCCCTGCCACGACAGCAACCAGCGAGGAGGACGCGTAACATGGCTGAGATATCCGCCCAGGCGGTCAAAACCCTGCGCGACAAGACCGGCGCGGGCATGATGGATTGCAAAAAGGCCCTGCAGGAATGCGGCGGCGTCGAGGACAAGGCCATTTCCTGGCTGCGCGAAAAGGGTCTGTCCAAGGCCCAGAAGCGCGCCGGACGGGCCACCACCGAAGGCGTCGTGGGTTCCTACATCCACTCCACCGGAAAGATCGGCGTCATGGTCGAGGTCAAGTGCGAGACCGACTTCGTGGCCCGCTCCGAGCGTTTCCAGGAATTCGCCAAGAACGTGGCCATGCAGATCGCCGCCGCCAACCCCGTGTGCCTGGGCCCGGACGAAGTCCCGGCCGACCTGTTGGCCAAGGAGCGCGAGATCTACAAGAACCAGGCCATGGCCGAGGGCAAGCCCGAACAAATCGCGGAGAAGATCGTCGATGGCCGGGTGAAAAAGTACTACAAGGAAGTCTGCCTGCTGGAGCAGCCGTTCATCAAGGACGACAAGGTCTCCATCCAGGATCTTTTGAACGAGCTGGTGGGCGTGTTGGGCGAAAACGTCCAGATCGGCCGCTTCTGCCGTTTCGCCCTGGGCGAAAACGCCCAGTAGTCGCATATGTGACACGAAAAAACGGGCCGCAAGGCCCGTTTTTTTTGGCGGGAGCGCCTCGCCCCCACGCTCGAACGCCTTTTCGGGCCAATCCCTGCTTTTTCACGGGCGCGCCCACGAAACGCCGTCCCCTGCGCTTGGCTGTTGCCGGAACGTCCGCCGGGGTTTACATTCCCCGGCGGACCCGGGAAGTGCGGGCCACGGATCAACCCACCCATTCCCCTTGGAGGAATTCATGGCGAAATTGCGATTTTCCCGGGTTTTGCTTAAAATCAGCGGCGAGGCCTTGGCCGGAACGAGGGCGTTCGGCCTGGACACCGCCACCATCAGCGCGTTTTGCCAGGACATCGCCCAGGCTGCGGCGGCCGGGGCCCAGGTTTCCCTGGTCATCGGCGGGGGCAACATCTTTCGCGGCATGTCCGAACAGGCCGCAGGCATGGACCGGGCCTCGGCCGATTACATGGGCATGCTGGCCACGGTCTTAAACGCCCTGGCCGTGCAGGACGCCCTGGAAAAGCTCGGGCTGACCACCCGGGTCATGTCCGCCATCGCCATGCGGGAGGTCTGTGAGCCGTACATCCGCCGCCGGGCCATGCATCACCTGGAAAAGGGCCGGGTGGTCATCTGCGCCGCCGGCACCGGGAACCCCTATTTCACCACGGACACCGCCGCCGCCCTGCGGGCCATGGAACTGCACGCCCAGGCCATCCTCAAGGGCACCAAGGTGGACGGCGTCTACGACAAAGACCCGGTCAAGCATGCGGACGCGGTCAAGTTTTCACGGCTGACGTACATGGACGTCATAAAAAAACAGCTCCGGGTCATGGACACCACGGCCATCTCCCTGGCCATGGACAACGGCCTGCCCATCGTGGTCTTCAACATGTTCACGGCGGGCAACCTCACCCGGGTGCTCACCGGGGAACAGGTGGGCACCATCGTCGAAGGAGACGACTGATATGCGCGAAGCCATCAAGGAAGCCGAAGACAAAATGAAAAAGGCCCTGGTCAGCCTGGACAAGGAATTCGCCCGCCTGCGCACCGGGCGGGCCACGACCTCCCTGCTCGACGGCGTGCGTGTGGACTACTACGGCACGCTCACGCCCATCGACCAGATCGCCTCAGTGTCCACCCCCGATTCCCGGACCATCACCATCCAGCCCTGGGACCGCAAGGCGTTTTCCGTCGTGGAGAAGGCCATCCTCAAATCCGACCTGGGGCTTACCCCGGTCAACGACGGCAAGATCATCCGCATCGGCATCCCTCCCCTGACCGAGGACCGGCGCAAGGATCTGGCCAAGGTGGCCAAGAAATACACCGAGGAGGCCAAGGTGGCCGTGCGCAACGTGCGCCGCGACGCCAACGAGGTTCTCAAAAAGCTCAAAAGCGACAAAAAGATCTCCGAGGACGAGCAGCACAAGGGCCAGGAGGAGATCCAAAAGCTCACCGACGCCTATGTGGCCAAGACCGACGCCGCCCTGGCGAAAAAAGAAAAAGAGATCATGGAGATTTGACCCTGAGAGGCGACGACCTGCCCCGCCACGTGGCCATCATCATGGACGGCAACGGCCGGTGGGCGCAAAAACGCGGGCTGCCTCGCAGCGAGGGCCACAAGGCCGGGACCGACGCGGCCAAGGCCGTGGTCACCCGCTGCCGGGAGCGTGGCATCGGGCATCTCACCCTGTACACCTTCTCCAAGGAAAACTGGGGACGGCCCAAGGAGGAGATCAGCTTCCTGTTTGACCTCCTGACCCGGTTCGTCACCCGCGAGGTCGGCACCCTGCTTGAGCGCGACATCCGGCTTTCGGTGTTCGGGGAGTTGTCCGGACTGCCCCTGGCCCCGCGCCAGGCCCTGTCCCATGTCATCAAAAAAACCGCCGCCTGCCGGTCCATGCGCCTCAACCTGGCCCTCAACTATTCCGGTCGCGAAGAGATCCTGCGCGCCTGCCGGGCGCTTGCGGCCAAGGGCCTGCCCCCGGAGGAGATCACGGCGGAGCGGTTCGCCGCCGAACTGTACACCGCCGGGCAACCCGATCCGGACCTCGTCGTCCGCACCAGCGGCGAATTGCGCCTGAGCAACTACCTTTTGTGGCAGTCGGCCTACAGCGAATTCAGCTTTCCGGATGTCCTGTGGCCGGACTTCACGGCGTTGGAATTGGACAAGGCCATTGAGGACTACCGGTCGCGCCGCCGACGCTTCGGCCTGACCGACGACCAGCTCACGGACGAGTGACGCCCGTGCCGCACGAAAGAAAAACGGCGCGACAGCCCGCTTTAGCCAGCGGGCCGCCGGGTGCAAACGCGCCCGGCGTGCCGCCCGATCCCCCCGATCTCAGGGACACGCGGCGGGCGGCTCCAGTATTCTTAAAAAATGTGGTCGGATGTGTTCCGGGTCGCCATGCTAGCGGTCGATGAAGTGGGTCATGACCCGGATGAACTTTTCCAGGGATTCGCGGCTGTCGCCGCCCGTATCATCCAAGGCCTCGCCGTGGCAGCGCACCAGGTACCGTTTGAGGATCAATCCGCTGGCCGCCGTGAGCGCTGAGCGCACGGCCCGCACCTGCACCAGGATGTCCTCGCACTCCTTGCCGCCCTCGATCATCTTCTGGATGCCCCGGATCTGTCCCTCGATCCGCTTCATGCGGGCCAGAACGTTTTTTCGCAGGGCATCTTGCTCTTCCATGTTTTGCATCGCGTTTTCACCTTATGCCTGAAGGGGGTAGGGGTAGTCTTTCTCCCCTGTTTGTACCCCCGACGCCACCCCATCCGCAACAGGAGATGTGCCAATGATACCCCTCGAACCGATATCCCTTGAAACCAAGCTCTTTTTCCTGAGTGCCGTGGAGTTCGGCAGCCGCCTCTTTCGCGGGCCTGTAGCCCCAGACAGGCAGGGCATGGCGGAGTGGCTGGAACTGGTCACCCTGGCCCCGGCCGAACTGGTGAACATGCTCCCCGACGACCGTCCCGTCCTCCCCGGCATGGAACCGGACTTCGCCCTGCCCGCGCTCCTGGCCCGGTTGACGGAGATGGACGACGCCACCCAGGCGAGCCAACTGCCCGAGGCCTTCGCCCGCCTGTTCGGCCCGGGCGCGGCCCCGGGCGCGGTTCCGGGCGCTGACGGGGCCATGCCGCTCATGGCCCATCAACTCGCCCTGGACCTCGAATATCTGATCGCCCTCCTGGCCAAGGGATTCTTGGGCGGGGCCCCGGACATGGCCGCCCAGGCCGGAGCCATGTGCCGTGACGTGCTGGCCCCCCGGCTTGCCGATCTGGAAGGGCGGCTCGCCGCAGGGGATCACACCGGCGTGTTCGCGACGGCCGCCGCCGTCATGCTGCATGTCGTGCGCGACCTGGGGCAAAAACTCTAACCCGCCAACGCGCATCCCTCTTCCGGCCCGTGTCCGCCCAAACCGGCGACGCGGGCCTTTTTCTGTCTGCTCCCCCGGCAAAAGACGGAGATACCCGTTTTACAATGTAAAATTACTGTTGCACGATAATTTTTTATTGTTTACATCCTCCTTGCCGCCGGTTTCCGGCCCGCACGATCCGGACGCGTCGGGCCGGTCACACCCCGTCGGCAAAAAGCGCCAACATCCTGGAGGAGACATGAAAACCCTTCTGCTTCTTTTTCTGGCGGGTCTTTTGGCCCTGTATTCGTCGGGCTGCGCCACCGTGAAAAAAGGCTCCGACGTGACCGGCCTGGCCCGAACCTCGCCCCTGTCCGGTCGCGATCTGGGGCGCCTGATCATCCTGGCCCGGGTGGTCAAAGGGGAAAACGCCCCCAACGCGGCGGAAAAGGAGGTCACGGTCCAGGCCGCCGCCACCGCCGTCCTGACCTCCCTGGCCACGGCCGTGCCGGTTTCCCGGGATGGCCTGCTGGCCGCCCTCGGCGAGCGTTCCTGGCCCGACGCCGGAGACATGGAGCTTGCGGCCGCCGCACGGGCCAGCGGCGCGGACACCGTGGCCGTGTTGACCGTCACGGAATATGTGGGGAAACTGCAGATCGGCCTGCCGACCCTGTGGGGGACCGAGACGGCCTTTCGCTACCAGTTGCGGGTGCTCGACGCCGCAACCGGTACGCTTTTGCTCGACGCCAACCGCTTCCGGCTGCGCGGCGGTCCCTTTTTGTGCCGGGGACTTGACGATTTGAACGCCGACTTTCAAAACGACCTGATCGAACTCGTGCGCGGCGACGCCGCCGCCTCGTGACGCTGGAGGACAGCATGGACAACCTTGTTCGCATCCGCAGCGCAAGCCGGGCCTTCAACGCCCTGTGTCTGGCGCTCATGGGCCTTGTGCCCCTTTGTCTTGCGGCCTACTGGTTCTTTCTCAACGAGCTGCCCCACTCCATGTACGCCCCGTTGCCCGTGGCCCCGTCTGCGGAACTGGGACACGGCCTGCGCCTGCTGGGCTTTTTGGTCACCATGATCCCCTGCGGCGTTTTGCTCTACGCCCTGTCGCGGCTGCGGCGGCTTTTCGCCTTGTATCGGGAGGGCGTCATCTTCGACATCCGCAACGTGGCCTGCTACCGCGACCTGGGCAAGTCCCTCCTGTGCTGGGCCGGGGCGGCCTTTCTCCAGACGCCCCTTCTGTCCATGATCATCACCCTGCCCAACCCGCAGGGCACGAGGCTTCTCATGCTCGGCATCGGTTCCGGCGAACTCGAATGCCTGTTTCTGGGCGGACTGGTTCTGCTCATCTCCTGGGTCATGGACGAAGGCCGCAGGCTCGACGAGGAACAGGCCCTCACCGTCTGAAGCGGCGCGCCCATCACCCGCAACGCATCCGCGTTCCCCGGCGCAAACCGACATCCCCGGGGAACGCGGCACGAGCCCACGCCATGTCCATCATCGTCAATCTGGATGTCATGCTGGCCCGCCGCAAAATCTCCTCCAAGGAGCTGGCCGAGGCCGTAGGCATCACCGCCCAGAACCTGTCCATCCTCAAGACCGGCAAGGCCAAGGCCATCCGCTTTTCCACGCTTTCGGCCATCTGCCGCACCCTCGACTGCACCCCGGGGGACATCCTGGAGTTTCAAAAAGACGACGCCGAACCGGATTGACCGCCACCGGGGGCTGCGGCTTCCCTTTTTTTGGGGAAAGGCATACGAATCCAATCATGTCGGTCGTCTTCCCCCTCCGTGCGGCCCGGCTTGCAGGCCTTTTTTTCGCCCTTTTCGGGCTTGTGGCCGCCTGTCCCCTGGCGACCGCCCAGGAGCTCAAAAAGGCCGTGCTCATCCCCCAATGGGAGCCCCAGGCCCAGTTCGCGGGCTATTACGTGGCCCTGGCCAAGGGCTTCTACCGGCAGCGCGGCGTGGACATGACCATCCTGCGCGGCGGCCCCAAAAGCCCGCCATCCAGGCTTTTGGCCGACGGCCGGGCCACCTTCGGCACCTTTTTCCTGGCCACGGCCCTGAGGCTGCGCGCCGAGGGCCTGCCCCTGGTCAACATCTGCCAGATCGTACGCCGCTCGTCGCTTTTGCTCATCGCCAGAAAAGACAGCGGCATCCGCGAACCCAAAGACCTGGACGGCCGCAAGGTGAGCATGTGGGGGCCGGAGTTTCGGCTCCAGCAGGAGACGTTTTTCCGGGACTGCGGCGTGCACGTCATCCCCAAGCCCCAGGGGTTCACCGTGGACCTGTTTTTGCGCGGCGGCGTGGAGGTGGTCTCGGGCATGCTCTACAACGAATACCACACCATCCTGAACACCGGCCTCGACCCGGACGAACTCACGGTCTTCCCCATGGACGAGCACGGCCTGAGCTTTCCCGAGGACGGCATCTACTGTCTGGAAAACGTCTGGCGAAAAGACCCGGATCTGTGCCGGGCCGTGGCCGCAGCCTCCCTGGAAGGCTGGAAATGGGCCTTTGAAAACCCGGACAAGGCCCTGGACATCGTCATGAGCCACGTCAACGCCGCCAACCTGCCCACCAACCGCATGCACCAGAAATGGATGCTGGCCCGCATGCAGGACATCATCATGCCCCCGGGCGTGACCGCCGCGCCGGGCTCCCTGTCGCGGGCCGAATTCGACGCCGTGACCCAGGCCATGCACCGGGCCAGGCTCCTCACCGACATCCCATCCTACGAGGCGTTTTATGCCGACCCCGCAAAGTAGCGCCCGACACTTCGGACTCGGGTTCAAGCTGGCCCTTTTCATCCTCACCAGCACCACGCTCATCTTCGCGGCGGCCTTCAGCTACAATTACTACTGCTCCCGCCAGCTCATTCTCAAAAACGTGGCCGAGAGCGCCAAGAACCTGGCCCACGACTCCGTCCAGCGCATGGAGACGGTCTTTGCCGGGGTGGCCCGCATCCCCACGTTTTTGGCCCTCAACCTGGACGAGTCCTTTCCGCCCATCGGGGAGCTCACGGAATTTTTGCGCGATTTCCTGCACGCCGTGCCCGAGGTCTATGGGGCCACGGTGGCCTTCGAGCCCTATGCCTTCGAACCCCGCACCCGGTACTTCGCCCCCTACACGTTCAAGGACAAAAACGACCTGTCCTTCACCATGCTTGGCGGCGACGGCTACGATTATTTTCTCCTGGACTGGTACCTGATCCCCAAGGAACTGGGGAAACCCATGTGGAGCGAGCCCTACTTCGACGAGGGCGGCGGCGACATCCTCATGACCACGCTGAGCATCCCCTTCTACCGCGACGGCGGCAAGACCTTCTCCGGCGTGGTCACGGCGGACATCTCCCTGGACTGGCTCAAGTCCCTGGTGGCCAAAATCTCGGTCTTCAATTCGGGCTATGCCTTCCTTTTGAGCAAAAACGGCGTGTTTGTGGCCCACCCGGAAAACCGCTATCTCATGCGCGAAAGCATCTTCAGCCTGGCCGAGGACATGGGCAGCGTGGAGCTGCGCGACATCGGCAAGGCCATGGTCCGGGGCACGGAGGGCTATGCCCGGCTGCCCGAGGCGTTTCTCGGCAAACCCGCCTGGGTCTATTACGCCCCGGTGCCCGCAACCGGCTGGTCCATGGGCATCATCGTTCCCGAAAACGAACTGCTGGCCGACCTGCACACCTTAAGCCGGGAGATCCTGACCCTGGGCGCCCTCGGCTTCGCCCTGCTTTTCGCGGTCATCGCGGCCATCTCCATCCGCATCACCCGGCCCCTGCGCACCCTGGCCGAAAAAAGCTCCGAGATCGCCAAGGGCAACCTGGACGTGGACCTGCCCACGGTCAAGGGCAGCGACGAGGTCGGAGAGCTGTCGCGCTCCTTCCATGACATGCGCAACGCCCTCAAAGACTACATCGCCAACCTGACCGAGACCACCAAGGCCAAGGAGCGCATGGAGTCGGAATTAAAGATCGCCAAAAACATCCAGATGAGCTTTCTGCCCAAGCGTTTCCCGCCCTTCCCGGACATCAGCCGCTTCGACCTGCATGCCGCCCTGGAACCGGCCCGGGAGGTGGGCGGCGACCTCTACGACTTCTTTTTGCTCGACGAGACCCACCTCTTTTTCTCCGTGGGCGACGTCTCGGGCAAGGGCGTTCCGGCGGCGCTGTTCATGGCCGTGACCAAGACCCTCGTCAAAGGCAACGCCGAGCCGGGCATGGACCCGGCGGCCATCCTGTCCAGGGTCAACACGGAGCTGTGCGTGGACAACGAGCAATTGCTCTTCGTGACCATGTTCTGCGGCATCCTCGACTTCACCACCGGGGAGCTGGCCTTCTCCAACGCCGGGCACAACCCGCCGGTGCTCCTGCGCGCGGACGGGGCCACGGACTTCCTCGAACTGCCGCGTGGACTGTTTCTGGGCATCATGGAGGATGCGGCCTACCGCACCGGCCGCATCGTCCTGGGCCCGGGGGACGCCCTGGTGGTCTACACCGACGGCGTCACCGAGGCCATGAACGAGGCCGAGGAGCTGTATTCCAGCCTGCGGCTGCTTGAGCTTTTGCGGGCGGCCACGGACAAAAGCGCCGTCGCCCTGACCGATACGGTCATGGAGTCGGTCATCACCTACGAGGGCGACGCGCCCCAGGCCGACGATATCACCGTCCTGGCCCTGACCTACACGGGATGACCACGGACGCCGCCCACCTGGCCACGGGCCGACGCGGCGAAGACCTGGCCGCCGACCATCTGGCCGCCGCCGGATATCGCGTCCTGACCCGCAACTGGCGCTGCCGGGCGGGCGAGGTGGATTTCATCTGCGTTCATGGCGACACCCTGGTCTTCGTGGAGGTCAAGACCCGGGCCGTCTCCCCCCAGGCCGACCCGGCCGGGGCGGTCACCGCCTCCAAACGCTCCCGCATCATCAAGGCCGCCAGCGCCTACCTCACGGCCAAAGACCTGTGGGACACGCCCTGCCGCTTCGATGTGGTGGCCATCGTCGAGTCCCCTCGCGGGACAGACATCCGGCACTTCGAAAACGCCTTCGACGCCTCCGAGGTCTCGGGGACGTCGGGGCGGCTCTATCAGCCGTTTTGACGCCTCCCCGCCGTCAGGCCTCCCTGCGCCCGGGGAAAAGCGGCGTCAGCGCCATCACGGTTTGCCCCACCGTCTTCATTTATGACGCAGCGCCGCACGACGACGGCCGGGACAGCACCTTGTCCAGGCAGGCGGCCAGCCGCCGCATGCCAACGTCGATGCGCTCCTCGTCGGAATTGGAAAAATTGAGCCGCATGGTGTTGGCGCCCGTGCCGTCCACGAAAAACGGCCCGCCCGGCACGAACGCCACCTTCTCCTTGATGGCCGCGTCAAAGACATCGTAGGCCGAGACCCCATCCGGCAGGGTGATCCATAAAAACATGCCGCCTTCGGGCCTGGTGCACCGCGCCTCGGGGGGGAACAGCTCCTCGATGCGGGCCACCATCAGGTCGCGCTGCCGCCGGTAGGCGGACTTGATGCTCTCCACATGGGCGCTTAGGTCATTTTCGGCCAGATAGCGCACGAGGATGCGCTGGGCCAGGGTGGAGGTGTGCAGATCCGAGGCCTGCTTGGCCGTGACCAGCTTGACGCGCGACTCGGGGTCGGCCACCAGCCAGCCCACCCGCAGCCCCGGGGAAACGACCTTGGAAAACGACCCCAGAAGGAAGGTGCGCTCCGGGCGCAGGGCGTACAGGGGAGTCTGGTGTTCGCCCAGAAACCGCAGTTCGCCGTACGGGTCGTCCTCGATGAGGATGGTCGGGGAATCGGCCAGAAGCCCGGCGGCCAGCTCCCGGCGCGCCTTCGACCAGGTGATGCCCGAGGGGTTCTGGAAATTGGGCACGCTGTAAAAGAGCTTCGGCGCAGGCCCGGAAAGCGCCGCGCCCAGGGCCTCGGGGTCCGGGCCGTCGTCGTCCAGGGGGACGGAGGCGAATTCGGCCTGAAACAGGGAAAAAAGCTGGATGGCCCCGATATATCCCGGCCGCTCCACGAGCACCCCGTCGCCCGGGTCCAAAAACGCCTTGGCCAACAGATCCAGGGCCTGCTGGGAGCCCGTGGTGATGATGATCCAGTCCGGGTCCACGTCCAGGCCGAAGCGCAGCTTGTAGCGTCCGGCGATGAATCGGCGCAGCTCGGGGTCACCCTCGGTGGTGGAATATTGCAGGCTTTCCGAGCCCGACCCGGCGATGACCGATTCGGCCGCCTTGGCCAGGGCGGCCGCCGGAAACAGGCCAGGTTGGGGAAGCCCGCCGGCGAAGGAGATGATGGAGGGGTCGGCGGTGACCTTGAGAATCTCCCGAATAAACGAACGGCGCACGTTGTCCATGCGCGAAGCGAAAACCCACGGCGTCTGCGGCATAGTCATGACCTTTTTTCCGGCCCCGGCGAACGGCTGGATTTTTTCCGCCACCGGGTCTACAAGCACCAATTGAAGGCGCGGGCGACGTAATGCCCACCACGCCCAAAATACACACCGACAAAGGGGCTTTTTAGTGGAAAACCTGTCCGACCCTCAAGAACTTTTACTGGACAACGCCTTCAAACTGGCGGCCCGGGCCAGCGAGCTGCTGGACAACCCCTCGCGATTAACCGCTTCGGACCTCAATCATCTGTCCAGCGCCCTGCTGAACGTCATGGAACTTTTGGCCGCCCTGGAACCCCAGGAGGACATGGGCGAGATGCAGGGCGATTACTATTGACCCTGCCGCGACGCCCCCCTGTGGGCGCGGGACCGGGACCGGCCTGCGCCCGCAGCAGGGAACACGCGCCGAGCAGCCGCTTTATGCCCCGACGCCGCCAGCGCAGCGTCCCGTGGAGCGGGAAGGCTTAACGACGTGATGCAAAACATTCTTTTCCGGCTGTGCCTTTTCCCCCTGACCCTGCTTTTCAGCACCCTGTGCTGGCTGGCCGTGGGGATTGGGAAAAACAACAGCTTCTCCCACCGCATGGAATGCCTGTGGGGCAAGGCCTTGATGGCCTGCGGCGGCGTGCGCGTCGAGGCCGACCTGCGGGCCCTGACCCCGGGAACCACCTATGTCTTTTTGGCCAACCACCAAAGCCATCTGGACATCCCGGCCCTTTTTTCGGTGCTCTCCGACTACAATTTCCGCTTTCTGGCCAAGGACAGCCTGTTTCGCATTCCGTTTTTCGGCCCGGCCATGGCCCGGATGGGGCATGTGGCCATCGAGCGGGAGAACCGGCGCAAGGCCATGCAGAGCATCGAGCGCGCCGTGTCCCTGGTGGCTGGCGGCGTGGGGCTGCTCATCTTCCCTGAAGGCACCCGCAGCACGGACCACTCCACCCTCGGCGAATTCAAGACCGGCGGCATGATCGTGGCCCTCAAATGCCGCTGCCCCGTGGCCCCGCTGATCGTCACCGGCAGCGGATCGGTGCTGCCCAAAGGCGTCACCCGCCTGCGCCCCGGGACCATCCGCATCACGGCCCTGCCCCCCGTGGACACCCAAGCCTATACCTTGAAGGACCGCGACGCCTTCAAGACGCATATGGAAAACCTCATGAAAAACGCCTACCTGGAGCATAGCCAATGAGCCAGAGCCCCTCCGTCACCCTCTATCCCCTGGGCGGCCTGGGGGAAATCGGGCTCAACTGCATGGTCATGGTCAGCGGTGACGACATGGTCATCATCGACTGCGGCCTCATGTTCCCCGACGATTCCCTGTTCGGCATCGACGTGGTCATCCCCCGTTTCGACTTCATCCTGGCCAACAAACACAAACTCAGGGGCATCGTGGTCACCCACGGCCACGAGGACCACATCGGGGCCCTGCCCTGGCTTCTGCCCTACGTGGACGTCCCGGTCTACGGCTCGCCCCTGACCCTGGCCCTGGTGGGCAAGAAGCTGGAAGAGCACAACCTCAAGGACTTCGTGACGCTGACCCCGGTGGCGAAAAACCAGCGCCTTGAGCTTGGGGTCTTCGCCTTCACCTTCATCGAGGTCTGTCACTCCATCGTGCACGGCTACGGCCTGGGCATCGAGACCCCGGCCGGGAAGATCGTGCATTCCGGGGATTTCAAGATCGACCGCAACCCCATGGACGGCCACATCACGGACCTGGACGCCTTCGCCCGGTTCAGCGCCGACGGCGTCCGGCTGCTTATGTCCGATTCCACCAACGTGGAGCGCGACGGCTTCTCCCTCAACGAACGCGAGATCAAGGGCGCCCTGTCCGACCTCTTCCACAAGGCCACGGGCCGCATCCTGGTGACGCTTTTTTCCAGCCACATCCAGCGCATGCAGGAGGTCTTCGAGCTGGCCCACGACACCGGGCGCAAGGTGGCGATAAGCGGCAAGAGCCTTTTTTCCAATACCGAGATCGCCAAGGAGCTCGGCTATCTGCGCATCCCCCCGGACTCCACCTGCACCCTCGACGATCTGCCCGGCATGCCCGACGACAAGGTGGTGCTCTTGGTCACCGGCTCCCAGGGCGAGCCCCTGTCGGCTTTAAGCCGCCTGGCCACGGGCGAGCATCGCCAGCTTCGGGTGCACCCCGGGGACACGGTGCTTTTGTCCTCGCGCTTTATTCCCGGCAACGTGCGGGCCATAACGAGGCTCATCAACCGCCTCTACAAGCTCGGGGCCGAGGTGCTCTACGAAAACGTCCAGGCCATCCACGCCTCGGGCCACGCCTACCGCGAGGAACTGGGCATCATGCTGGACACGGTGAAACCCAAGTTCTTCATCCCGGTGCACGGCGAATACCGGCATCTGGTCAAGCACTGCCGCCTGGCCGTGTCGCGCGGGGTGGCCCCGGAGCGGGCCCTGGTGATCGAGGACGGCAACCCCGTGACCCTTTTCGCCGACGGCGGCATCCGCCTGGAGGACGCCATCTCCGTGGAGCACATCTACGTGGACGGCAAGGGCGTGGGCGACGTGGGCCAGAGCGTGCTCAAGGAGCGGGCGCTCCTGGCGGGCGAGGGGCTGGTCATCGTGGTCATGGTGGTGGACGAAAAGACCGGCGAGGTCACGCTTGGGCCCAACATCATGTCCAAGGGATTCGTCTTCGAGCAGCAGTACAGCCACGTTCTGGAAGACGCCAAATGCATCGTCTGGGACATCTTCGAGAACATCCCGCCGGGCAACCCGGAACTGCTCAAGGAGCGCATCCGGTCGTCGCTGAGGCGTTTTTTCCGCAAGATCCTGGAACGCGATCCGGTGGTCGTGCCCCTGGTCATCACCCTTTGATCGGGGCCGCCGGGCCCCGCCGGGAGACGCCATGAGAGTGCTTCGCGTGCGCCACCAGGATAAAAGCTTCTATGCCTCGCTTCTTGAGGACCAGGTGGTCTGCCTGGATCGCAGCCTGTCCTACGACAGGCCCATCCCCTTGAGCGAAATCCAGCTTCTGCCGCCCGTGGCCCCGACCAAGGTGGTGTGCGCGGCGGTCAACTACCGCTCCCACGCCGCCGAGGTGGGACGGGAGGTTCCGGACGAGCCGGTGATTTTTTTCAAGCCGCCCTCGGCGGTGATCCCGGCCGGACAGCCCATTGTGCTGCCCCGGGCCTCGGCGCGGGTGGATTACGAGGCGGAGTTGGCCGTAGTCATGGGGCGGCCGTGCCGCAACGCAGCCCCGGACAAGGTGGCGGCGCACATCTTCGGCTACTCGTGCGCCAACGACGTGACCGCGCGCGACCTGCAGAAAAAAGACGGCCTGTTCGGCCGGGCCAAGGGGTTCGATTCGTTCGCGCCCATCGGGCCGTGGATCGAGACCGAGGTGGCGGACCCGGGAAACCTGGCCATCCGGACGTTGGTCAACGGCGAGGTGCGCCAGGAGGGCGACACGTCGGATATGATCTTTTCGGTGGCGGAACTGGTGAGTTTCATTTCCCGGGTGATGACGCTGTACCCCGGGGATGTGGTGCTGACGGGTACGCCGCCGGGCATCGGGCCGCTTGCCGCAGGCGACGAAGTGCGTATTGAGATCGCCGGGGTCGGGGTGCTGATCAATCCGGTTGTGGCGGAAGAAGAGACGGGGGCGGGGGAGTTGATTCAGTAGCCGGTTCGGCTCACCCAGCGGCGGTGTTGCGCCCCCCCGCCAAGACCCGCTCCAACGCCTCCCGCAGTTCCTGCAACGACACCGGCTTGGCCAGGTAGTCGTCCATCCCGGCCCCGAGGAACTTCTCCCGGTCCCCGCTCATGGCGTAGGCGGTCAGCGCGATGATGGGCACCGCCGCCTTGTCCTGCCCGGCCTGGCCGTCGCGGATGCGCCGCGTGGCCTCCACCCCGTCCATGACCGGCATCTGCACATCCATGAGCACCGCGTCGTAGTCGTTCTCCGCAAGGGCGGCCAGGGCCTCCTGCCCGTTGGCGGCGCCGTCCGGCCGCATGCCGAATTTTTCCAGCATGACGGTAAGGGCCCGCCGGTTCGAATCCACGTCCTCCACGATCAGGATGCGGGGCGTGCCGCTTTTCCGGCGGGTCGCCGCCGGGGGATCGGGCTGCGGTGTCGCGGCCAGCTCCTCGTTTCGCCCGGGGGGAAGCCGCAGGGGCAGCGAGACATAGAACGTCGAGCCCTGACCGGGCTCGGTGTCCACGCAGATGCTGCCGCCAAGCAGCCGCACAAGATTCTTGACGATGGACAGCCCAAGCCCGGCCCCCTGGAAACGCCGGGTATAGGCCCCCTCGGCCTGCGAAAACGGCTCAAAGATCATCTTGATCACGTCGCCTGGGATGCCGATGCCGGTATCCTGCACGGTGAGAAGGGCCACGAACCGGGCTGAGGCGTCCGCCGCCGTCAGGGGCGACAGTTCGACCAGCACCCGTCCCGCATCGGTGAATTTGATGGCGTTCCCCACGAGGTTGAAGAGAATCTGGCGCAGCCGGGCCTCGTCGCCGACGACCTCCGGCGGCATGTCGCCTGAGATGACGAAGTCCATGCCCAGCCCCTTGTCCGCCAGCGTCAGGGCGAACACCTCAAGGGCCGCTTTTTTCAGCTTCGCCGTTTCGAAAACCCCGTCCTGGACGACAAGCCTGCCCGCCTCGATCCGGGACAGGTCTAAAATGTCGGACAAAAGGCTGGTCAGCCGCCTGCCCGACTGGATCGCCACCTCGACATAGTCCTGCTGCTCATGGCTCAGGGCGGTGAGCCGCAGCAGTTGGAGCATGCCCAGGATGCCGTTTAAGGGCGTCCTGATCTCGTGGCTCATGTTGGCCAGAAACTCGGACTTGGCGTGGTTGGCCGCCTCGGCCGCCTCCTTGGCCTTGATCAGGGCCGCCAGGGCCTGCCTGCGCTCGGTGATGTCCCAATACACGGCCACGGCGCCCCGTATGCCGCCGTCCTCCTCGAAAAGCGGCGAGGCGCTGCCCGCCACATGCACCTGCCGACCGTCGGGCAACAGATAGGACAACTCCACGCTGTCCACCTGCCGCCCCAGGGCGATGGCCTGCTGCATGGGAAGTTCGTCATCCTGGAAGGGGGTTCCGTCGGGCTTGAGGTGGACGACGCTTCGCATCAGGTTCTGCCCCAGGGCCGGGTCCGGGGGGCCGTCCGGGGAGGCGCCTGGGGGAAGTCCCAACCGTTCGTTCACGGCGCGGTTGGCCGTGATGACCCGGCAGTACGGGTCCAGGGCGATCCAGACCATGGCGGGCAGGGTGTCCAGCACGGTGGCCAGTTCCTCGCTGCGCTGGCGCAGGGACTTTTCGATCCCGGCCTGGGTATCGAGCAGGGAATTGACGCTGCCCGCGATGTCCCGGAACTCCCTAAGGCTCATGGTGTCCGGGTTGATACGGGCCTTTTGCGTGGCGGCCATGGCCAAAAAATCCGTGAGCGAAACCAGTTGGCGGTTGATGCGGCGTGAAATCCGGCCGGTAAGAAACAGGGTCGCCCCGATCAGGGCCAGGCAAAGCAGTGCGCCCCGGACCAGCCCGGCGCGCAGTTCCGTGGCGATCTGGCCTCGCCGCTGGGCCACGGCCGTCTCCACCTCGTCCACATAAAACCCCGCCCCGATGATCCATCTCCAATCGGGAATGCCGCGCACGTAGGCGATCTTGGGCGACGGGGCATCGCCAGTGAGCTTGCGCCAGGAATATTCCAGGAAGCCGCCTGCGGGCGTTTCCGCAAGGCGCTGTTGCTCCTGGATGATCTTGATTCCGCCAGGGTCGGTCAGCTCCCAGACGCTCGGCCCGCCCGTGGTGATCTCGCCGTTGGTGAAAAGCGGATCGCCGGAAAACGTCGACCCGAACAGATAGCCGCTTTGGCCGAAACGGACCTGGACCAGCCAGCCCAGGGCCTCCTGCCTGAGCTCGGCGGCCTGGTCCTCGACGTATTCCCCCGTGCCGATGAAACAGTTAAACGGCTCAAAATACTTGATATAGGCGATTTTGCGATGCCGGTCCCCGTCCACGCCGGGCTTGGTCCAGTCGTATTCGTAAAACCCCTCGCCCTCCCGGCGCACCAGGGCGATCATGTCCCGGACGACGAACGTGCCGTCCGGGGCCTGCATGTCCAGCAGGTTGACGCCCTCAAGCTCCGGTCGGTCGGCAAAAAGCAGTTCGGTCCCGTCCAGCCGGGTGGCGAAATAATATCCCCGGCCCTTGTTGAAGCGGATCAGCCGCAAGGTGTCCATGACCCGCCGTTCCAGTTCCGCCTGGGTCATGGTCCCGGCAAGCTGTCCCGCGAGGTGTTCGGCCAGGGCCACGGCGTCCAGGGTCCGTTCCCTGACCATGGCCCGCACTCGGCCTTCGGCTATGGATATCTGGTGATGCAGGTAGTTCGTCGCCGTATCCACCTGATACAGGATCTCCGCCTTGTTGCGCTCGACGAAGTCCCTGCGGATGGATTCGGCCTCATCCTGAAAGTCCCGGTATTTCTCAAACGCCCAAAGCCCCATCCCCGCCAGACAAACCAGGACCGCCATGCTCGCAACCGCGATGAAGATGATGGTGGAAAAACTTTTTGTCTTCAACACATGGGAGACCTTGGCTCACCGCAGTCCGCGCTGTTTTGGGCAACGCCATCCCGTCCGGGGCCAAGGCTACGCCCCGCACGTCGCGCCGTTCGTCATCCTATTGGAAAGTATTGCACCATTTTTTCATGATACGTCCCTGCGACTTTTTCCTCTCTGGCAAAAGCTCAAGGCACGGCGTGCCCCCACGATGGCGAACATCCCTCCGCGAAAACCCCTTCTCTATGAAAAAACTGCAACCCGCACAAAAGATGCACTTTTTTCGATCTTTATCGGCACGCTCCATTTACAACACAAATAGCGTGAAGCATCTGGGGGCGCAAGAGGATACCGGGCATTGTTTGTACATGACACGGCCGCTCGGCGTTTTCAGACGGCATGGCCGTTTTACCCGTCTCCCGACCACCGGGCGCGCGGAATGTCCGGCATCTTTGCCTGCTGCGACTTGGCTGGAATGCGGGGAGGATCGTTCGAGGCGGCGAATCCTTGGCAGGCAAGGGGCGGCGCATGAGGCAGCGGCGTCCCGGGCCGGGACGGGCCGGGGCCTCGCTGCAGCGGCTTACAACGTCGCAGCGAGGCCCAACCCGGCGGCTCCGACGGCACGGTCAGCGATAGACGATGGAGCCTAAAATCCCGGCCACCTGGGGGTGGTCTCCGGTCACCGTGACCATGACGAAGGCGTCGCCCGCCACGGAAATCCTGGAAATACTGTCCACGCCCTGGTCGTTTTGAAAGGTGAAGACATACCCGTTGGGTATCGGCCTGGGCGTCGTCCCCTGCAACTGCCCGGACATGGCGTCAGCGATGCTCCGGGCCGTCATTTTATCGGCCGTATCCATGACGATGGAGATGGCCGCGACGTTGTGCGGGCCGAATATCGCGACCACGTTGCCGTCTTCATGGGCTGTCCATCCCACGGGGATGTCCAGGGTGTACTTCGAAAAAACCTGCGGCGCGGCGCATGCCGCACCAGCTGCGGCCATCATCGCCACCGCCGCCAAAAACGCCATCAGCCTACCCATAGGGGGTTATCCTCCCGTACGGCGCGGATGCGGCCAAAGCGCGGCTCTCGGCCCCGGCCGACTCCACTGCGGATTTGACATAGGTGCGGCGAATCAGGCCACGGCCAGCGAATAGGCGTTCTCGCCGTCCGCCCCCTTTTTGACGAACCAATACAGCAACAGGAGAAAACCGACCCCGGTCAAGGCGATCAAATACCACCACCCGGAACGGTTCACATCGTGCAGCCTCCGGACGGAAACGGACAACACAGGCAAGAACACCACGACTTGAAAGACGGAGGTCAGGGGCATGATCGAATTTTCTGTGGAACCGCTCCCAAACAGGGCCTGATCCAGCACCATGGCGAGAATGGACAGCAGCCAGACCGCCAGGGTGAAGTACCAGAACTCGGCCCGTGAGGCCCTCCCGGAGAATGTTGCATATTTTCGCAGGCAGGTGGAAAGCGAGGTCATAAAATCCATGGGCAGCCATCCTTCTTTTGAGGGTGAAAAGGAAAGCACGCATCTTCACCACCCAGGGACAAAACACAATCGCCCGAAAGGAGGATTTTCAGGTGCCTCCACACCCCCCTCAAAAGGATGACTCCGCAAAAAGACTTTATAAAATTAAAGAGATACGCCTGAACGCGCGGTGACTCCCGCCGGAGGCAGGAGAGCATGGGACATCGGTCTGGAAAAAAACGGCGGCCCGGAAGGGGACAGGGAGTTGGAGAGCGGAAGGGGAGGATGGCCGGGCGTCGGCCGGGCTTATTCCCAGGAGATGGTGATGGTGCGGTTGCCCCACAGGCGGGCGGCCTGGCGGTCGTCGCCGAAATAGATGTCGATGGTCTTGCGCCAGCGCCCGTGCATCAGGTCCAGCACCTCGTATTCGCCGGGCAGGCCCTCGATGGTCAGCCGGGTTTTGTACCCCAGCCCCGCGTTCACCAAATCCGGCGAAACGGCGATGGCCTTGACCTCCGGCCCCAGGGTGTCGCCCCAGGCCCCGCGCGGATAGCCCGTCTTTTTCTTGCGGCCGTGGGAGACGTACGCCTTGGCCTTGACCGCAAGCGTCTGGCGCGGCGGGCAGGCGGCGCGAAAAAGCCGGTCGGGATCGTCCATGGCCCCCAGGTCGAAGCAGTCGGACGAACCTTCGCCCGCCCCGGCAGGACGGGAGACGACATGGGCCGTGATCGATTGTGCGCCCTCCCCGCCCGTGTGTACGCAGCCCGACACAAAACCTGCACACACCAGCACAAACAGCAACAGCCGCGAGGCCGCAGAGTTAACGCTGCGCCACGGGCCTGCGGACGGCATTCTGCCGCCCGGGGGAACAGTGCGAGGGGTTATCGGCATGGACATAGCGGGCCGGGAGCGCGCCGGACGCGTTCCCGTGACGTTCCTCCTGGCGGCGTTAAATGCAAGTCGGATGCCATGGGATGTATGAGCAAACCGTTTCGGGAAAAGCCATAAAGCAGAATCGGCGGGAAGATGTCAATGTCGTCCGGACGTGCCCCGGGCGGGACGACTGCGGCCTCACCCCTCCCTGTTCCGACAGGGCGACGCATGACGCCCCTGGAAAACCGCGCGCCAAAGGCGGCTCCGCCCTGTGGACGGAACCGCCCTGCGCCGGAACGCGCCCGCCTTGGGGCGTCGATCGTCCGATTACCAACCCCGGCCGTACCTGGGGGGAGGCGGCGGTCCGTAGTATCCGCCGTAGCCATGCCTGGGGGGAGGCGGCGGGCCGTAGTGTCCGCCGTAACCGCCACGGGGACCGTAGTATCCCGGAGGCGGGCCGCCGTAGCCCCGGCGTCCCGGATAGGGGCCGTAGCCGTAGGGGCCCCAAAATCCCGGAGGCGGTGGTGGCGGCGGCGGGCCGTAACCGGGGCCGCGCACCGGGACGTACAAGGAAGGGCCGTCGCAGCCCGGAGAGCCTCCGATCACGAGGGGAACATCCACCCACAGCCCCGGGGCGGCGATCTGGATGGCCCGGGCCTCGGACGCCGCGACGCACAGGGCCAGAAGACAGGCGGCGAAAATGGTGATGCGCTTCATAAAACGCTCCTTGCGGTTTGCACGATCGCGCGTCTACCGGACGCGCTTGCCAGGAGGATTGCCAGGAGCGTGCCACAACCCTTACCCGGCGCAGGCCAGAGAATACAGGCCTGCATCCTTGCCCGCCTTCCCCGCCAAGCCGCATCCTTGGCCGCCTTTTCGCAGGGATGACGAAATGCCGTCGTTTCCATGCATTGCCGCGTCCGCCTTCAGGCATCGAAAGGATCACGAAATTTGCCTCCACGAGTACGAAAACAGCGTCTTTGGCGACGCCAACCCCGGGCGAGAGCTATCCGGCCTTCCCCCTTGCCCGTCAGACACGTCTGGCGTATGGACGGATCGTGCGGGGTGCCAACGCCATCCGCACCGGGAGTACCGGCATGCTCTCCGAAGACACCAAGTGGAGCGTGGTGGAGCAAAACGCCCGTGGCGACGACTCCAGCCTCGCCGAGCTGCAAACCATCCTGGCGGAAAAGCATTTCGCCATGCAGCGGGCCATGGTCCGTATTCCCGATCCTGTGCCCGCCGATCCCGACGAGGCCGTCACCATCGCCACCTACCTGCACTCGGGCTGCGGCGCCCTGGCCGAGAGCGTCGCCTGACGGCTCCAGGCCGCAACGCCAGCCCGTCCTCCCTCCCACAGCGCATCCTTTCCGGCCCCATCCCACCCTGCGCCCCTTTGCACCCGGCCATGAACGCAGGGCTTGGCCCTGGCCCGGCTCTCGCCGGAACTGCGGGCGACATCTCCCAAAAAAGTCTGACAAACGGCTGCCGCACCCCGGGCCCGCAACCCAGGCCGCCGAGTTTGGCGTCGGCCTCAGTCGGCCCGCGAGGCGGCGCATTCTTTGATCACGGCATCCACGGCGTCGCCCATGGCGGGGGCCGGTTCAGAACGAATGCCGCAGCCCGAGGCCGTAGCCCAGGCCACCGATGCTGGTGTCGGTTTCGTAGCCCACGCGCGAGGCCTCGTTTTCCTTTACCGAGACGTTCACGCCATAGCCCAGGGTGGTCACCAACTGCGTGTCCTTCCCGGCGGGCAGGGTGGTGCGCACCCCCAGGGCGTGGCCCTGGAAATCCTCGTCTTTGTTCGCCGCTCCGGACATGATCACCGCCCCGGCGTCGCGGTGTTCCGGGGACAGGGTACCGCCGCCTTTCAAGGGAACATCCAGGAGCGATCCGCTGCGCGGGGGATCGGGCTTGGGCGGCTCGCCCATGATGGCGGATGTCTGGTCGTGGACGTTCCACTTGGCCGCCAGGTTCTTCGGAGCGGCGGCTTTTTTCGCCGGATCTCGCCCCGCTGCCCCGGCCAGCGCACCTTTGCCGCCCATCCCGGGGCCGGGGTCGGCCGCCGTGGCGGCGGGAAGGCGCAGGCACGCACCGGCCCGGATCTGATCCGCAGCGGCGATGCCGTTTTCGGCCTGAAGCGCCGCCAGGGACACTCCGTAGCGTTTGGCCAGGGAAAAAAGGGTCTCGCCGGGTTGCACCACATGCGTTCTGGGGTTTGCCTGGGCCTGGGCCGCCGACGCAAAAATAACGGCCAGGAGACAGAGCAGAAAAACGGCGGCCAGAGCCGGGGCCAAATCGCCGGGGAAAGGTATGCGTGCCGTGCCGGTCATGCGGTGCGCCCGTGGTTGCAGTGGTTGTCGGGGCGGGCGAGACTGGTCCCAGGGAGCCCGATTCACGATTCATGCCGCCGCGCCCCGCACCCTGCTGCAGGGCCATGCAGAGGCATGCATCCCCTTGTCCTCATGGTGTTTTCCCAAACGGACAGACCGCCGGACTGCGTTTTGCTCGGGCTCGCGCCGGGGAAGAAACACCGTCGGGGAACCAGCAGCGGCCATATTCCGCTTCACTGTGTAAGAAAATGAAAAAACCGCCCCGCAGGCTGGGCGCGCGCCAGGCCGGGGCTGCAACGGAAAAATGTCCATCCGGGAGGCGGCCCCCGGATGGACATTTTGCAAGATCCCTGACGGGATGACTGGACGCGTTAGGCGGCTGCGGCCTTGAGCTGGGCGATCTGCTGTTGCAGGCTGGCGACCTGGGCCTGCAGGGCGGCCACGATGGGCTTTTTGGTGCCATCGGGGATTTCCTGCTGCTCCACCTGGAGGATCTTGCCCTGCAGCTCCTCCATCTGGGCCTGGAGATCCTCGATGCTGCTGGACGAATCGCTGCTGCTGGAACCGCCGCTGCCGCTGGCGCCTTCGGCGGATTCGGACGATTCGCTGTCGCTGTCTTCGCTGTCGCTTTCCGTCTCGCTGCTGGTTTCGCTGCTGCTGCTGTCGGACTGGCCCCGGGCGCTGGCCAAAAGTTCCGCCAGCTTCCTGGCTGCGTCGGAGATGGTCACGGTGTCGGTCCCGGAGCTGACCGTCGTGCTCGAGGTGTCCTCATCATCCACCTTCTGCGTGGAGGCCACGGATTCGATGGCCGACGTGTAGCTGCTCCCGGACAAAATGCTTGAGATATCCATGATGCGACTCCAATGTTGTGTCGTGTCCCCCTCTCCCTGGGATGGAAAAATTTACCGCCAGAAAGCGCATGGTCGTATTCCATGACCACAAAGCATAATCCGGTCCAAGGCGGTCGCCCGGGTCCGTGACCACGGCGAACGCCGCAAAACATGTGCAAGGACAGGCGGTTGACCTCTCCCTGAATACACGGCGGGGCTGCCACCGCCGCGAACGGTGGGAAAAAACTGCCTGCCGGGGAGTGCGGCGTGGGGCGTCCCGCAACAAAACACCGGCATCTCTTCAAGAAAACAGGACCATGCGCGCAGGGTTCATCCCGAAATCCGTAAAAGCCGGATTTCACGGTCGCGGCGCAAGGGGGGGCTAGTCTTTGGGCGGCTCGGGGGGATTTTCAAGGCAAAAGGCGTACTGGTAGCGCTCCACCACCTCAAGGACCACGGCGTCGGGCCTTTCAGCGGCCACGATGTCCGGGGCGTAGGCGTGGCTCCACAAAAAGACCGCGCTTTGGAAGCGTCCGGCCAGAAAGGGGATCATGGCCGACGAAAAGGAGTCGCGAAAAAAAAGAACCCGGGGCAGCCGCGTGTCCCCGGTCTCGGCCACCACCATGGCCCGATCCGGGTGGTTGGCCGGGTCGGCATAGGGACGGGGCGCGCCGAAGCTGGCCAGGACGCCGGGGGCCTGGGGATTTTTGGGCGTCAGGCGGATGTCCGTTTCCCGCCAGATATCCGGCAAAAGGAGCATCCCGGCCAGATCGCCGCCCGGGATCACGGATTCGGTCACGGCATAGTCGGCCTCATCCAGGGGGGGAATGGCCGGGAAACGCTGCCGCAGAGCGGCCACGATCCGCTTGGCCCCCGTAAACGCCCCCCAGTCGTTCCAGTGGGTGTCGGTTTTCCAGTAGGCCCGGCGCACGGCCTTGGCCCGGGCCATGTCCGGCCGCAGGTCCACGAAATCCACGCCTGCCGCCGTCAGGCGCTCCCCGAGGATGTCCAGCCGGGACCGGGGCCGCAGGGGATGGACGTATCCGGGAAGATATTCGGGATAGACCGTGTGCTTGTCCGGGCACACCACCACGTAGAAGGCGATGCCCCGGGCCGCCAGCCGGTCCCGGCGCTCCACCAGGATGCGCGTCATGTCCTCTTGCAGGGCGTCGGACATGTTCATGACGTTGATATGGTCGTCCAGGGCATGCTCCAGGGAATAAAACAGCCAGCCGTCGCGCCCCAGCATCACCCCGGGCACGGGGGATTCCTCGAAGACGGCCAGCCGCAGCCGGTTCCCGGCCCGGATGAGGGTCTCACGCAGGGGGAAATGGTCCGCGAAGGCCACCCGCAGGCCCTTGGCGTAGGCCGCCGGGTTGGAAAAAAGCAGGGTGACGGGCGGAACCTCGGCCAAGGGGCGGTTTTCGTGGGCCAGCACCCCCACGGGCTCAAGGCCCAGGGCGGCCACGGCCAGGGGGGTGGCGAGCACGGCCAGAAAAATGAGGGTCCGCAGGAGGTCTGTGGCGCGCGCGTTCATGGTCAAAACCTAGCGTAAATGAAGGGGGAATAGGTTCCGGCCGCAAGCTGCATGGCCGACAGGACCAAAAGTGCCGCCGGGGCCAGGATCGCCGCCGCGGCGGCCGCGCCCCGGCCAAGCGTGCCGCAGCGCCCGGCCAGCCCCGACACGGTGCGGGCCGCCCCGCCAAGGGGCAGGGAAAAGACCACGGCCAGGACCAGGGCGCACAAGGCCTGACGGCTGGCGGCGGTCATCCAGGTATAGGCGAAGCCCTCGAAGCGAAACGAGAAAAGCGCCCCGAGATAGTTCACGGCCTGGGGCAGGTCGGCGGCCCGGAAAAAGACCCAGCCCAGCATGACCGCCAAAAGGGCATAGGCATGGCCCAGAGCGGCCGGGGCGGCGTCCATGGCCCGGCCGAAACGGGTGCGTTCCAAGACCAGAAAGACGCCGTGGAAAAGCCCCCAGACCACGAAGGTCCAGCTTGCCCCGTGCCACAGCCCGCACAAGACGAAGACCGTCAAGAGGTTGCCCTGCACCCGGACCGGGCTGACCCGGCCGCCGCCCAGGGGGATGTACAGGTAGTCGCGAAACCAGGTGGACAGGGAGATGTGCCAGCGCCGCCAGAATTCGCGCACGGAACGGGACACGTAGGGGTGGTCGAAGTTCTCCGGCAGGGCGATGCCGAACATGCGCCCAAGTCCCACGGCCATGTCCGTATAGCCCGAAAAATCGAAATAGATCTGGCCGGTGTAGGCCAAAAGGCCGAGCCAGGCCGTGCCCATGTCCAGGGCCCCGCCCAGGGGCCGGGCGGAGAAGGCGGCGTCGGCCACGGGCCCCAGCGTCCCGGCCAGAAGCGTCTTTTTGGCCAGCCCCAGGCAGAACCGCACGGACCCGGCGGCCACGTCCGAAAGGGCGGGGCGCGGCAGGCGCATTCCCGGGAGCATGGCGGCGTAGCGGGCGATGGGCCCGGCGATCATCTTGGGGAAAAAAGACAGGTACAGGGCCGTGCGCAAAAGATTTTTCTCGGCGGCCACCTGCCCCCGGGAGACATCCACGAGATAGGACACGGCCTGGAAGGTGAAAAAGGAGATGCCAAGCGGCGGCAGGCCGTGGATGTTTGCCGGGTCGATGCCGCTTGATTCCAGAAACGGCAGGGCCGAGACTACAAAGGCCAGGTACTTGGCCTTGGCGAGATACCCGATGTTGGCCGCCACCCCCAGGGCCGTCAGCCTTTTCCGTCTGACCGTGCGTCCGGCGTCCCGGGCGTTGCCGATGGCCAGGGCCAGGGCATGGTTGCCGAGGATGGAGACGGCCAGCACCGGCAGGGCCGAGACGTCGCCCATGGCCGTAAAGATCAGGCTGGCCGCAAGCAGGACATGCGGCCGAAACCGGGTGGGCGCGACGAAAAATCCGGCCAGGACGGCCGGGAGAAAAACAAAGAGGAACAGCGGGGAATCGAGGCTCATAGGGTCATGTCCATGGGAGTGGCTGCCGGGGGATGCCTGCCAGGCCGAAACCTGCCGCCCGCCCGACAGGTCTCATTATCCCCTCGCCCGCCCCGATACAAGCGCGGACATGTCAGTCCCGTCTGCCCGCAGGCCCATCCCCGGCGGCCGCGTCGGCCCGGAACCCATGCTGCGCCGCGTCATCCGCAACGCGAGATTCTGAGGCAAAACGCGAGCCCAGCGCGGCATGCGCCTGTCCGGCCGCCCCGCTCGCCCAGTTCGCCCAGTTCGCCCAGTTCGCCCCGCTCGTTCGCCGCCGTTTTCGACCTGCCCCGCCAGGGAGGCAACGCCCGGGGCGGGGTGACAGTCCCCCCGGGCTTTGCTACCACAGCGGCCGTCCGGCGTATGCCGGAGGCCCTGGAGGTTCTTTTCCGTGTCCAAGAAAAAACATCGCGACCGCCCGTCCCCCGAGACCCTGGGCCTTGCCCCCGTGGGCGTCGACACCCACGCCCACCTGGACATGCGCGGCTTCGAGCCCGCCGAAATACCGGACATCCTGGCCCGGGCCAGGGCCGCCGGGGTGGCCCGCATCGGCAACGTGTTCCTGGGACCGGACGCCTATGCCCGAAACGCCGCGCTTTTCGACGATGCGCCCCAGGTCTTTTTCATCCTGGGCATGCATCCCACGGAATGCTCCGGCTACGCCGAACCGCTGACCGCAGCCATGGAGGCGGCCTTCCGGGCCAATCCGAGGCTACGGGCCGTGGGCGAGATCGGCTTGGACTTCTACTGGGACGACGCCCCCCCGAGGACCAGAAACGGGCCTTGCGGGAACAGTTGGAGATGGCCCGGGGGCTGGACCTACCCGTGGTCATCCACAGCCGCTCGGCCGAGGAGGAGACCCTGGCGATCCTTGCAGACATGGGATTTTCCGGCAGGCCCCTGGTGTGGCACTGCTTCGGAGGCGATGCGGAGCTGGCCCGTCGCATCCTGGCCATGGGCTTTTTCATCTCCGTGCCGGGCCCGGTGACCTATGCCAAAAACACGGCCCTGGCCGCCGCCGTGGCCGAAATCCCCCTGTCGCGGCTTCTGCTTGAGACCGACGCCCCGTTTCTGACCGCCGAGCCCTGGCGGGGCAAACGCAACGAACCGGCCCTGCTGGGTTTTACCGCCGTCCGCGTGGCGGACATCAAGGGGCTTTCCCCGCACGAGGTGTGGCGGGCCACGGCGGACAACGCCGTCTCGTTTTTCGAGCTTGAGGTTCTGTGACGCGCAGTCTCGCCCGGATTCGCGTCTCTTCCCTTGCATCTTTCCCACGTCACCCTGTTGACTTCCGCGCCGGACACTGTACCACGGAAGAGACATACCTGCCGTTCGGTTGTTCGATGGTCTTTCCGCCTGTCCTCAAACAGGTTTTGCACATTTTCAGCAGACCATGGAGGGTGTTTCGGATGAAACCAGGACTTCTTGTGCGGACGTTTGTCCTGTTGTGCCTGCTCGCCTCCCCGGCCCTGGCCGCAGACGACGCCAAGCCCGCCGGGTACGTCCAGGAGGCCAGGGGCCAGGCCCTGGCCGTGCGCGGCGGCCAGTCCCGGGAGCTTGCGGCCAAGGGGCCGGTCTTTTCCGGCGACAGCCTGGCCACCAAGGCCGAATCCTCGCTGCAGATCATGTTTTCCGACGGCACGATTCTGGCCATGGGCCCGGAGAGCCTTTTTTCCGTAGACGAATTCGTCAACGAATGGGGCCAGGACAAGACCTTAAGCAACAAGATGCAGTTCTCCTACGGCCCCGGCGTGTTCCGGGCCGTGACCGGGGCCATCTCGGACCGCAATCCGCACGCCTTTTCCGTGGAGACACCGCTTGGGGCCATCGGCATCCGGGGCACGGAACTGGGTTCCGTGGTCCAGGCCCCGGCCCTGGTCGGCGGCAAGCCCTATCCCGCCGCCCTGGCCGAGGCCTTCGCCCCCGGGGCCAACGCGGCCAACATCCTGGCCACCCTGCGCCAGGCCGCCACGGCAGCCGTGCCCGGCGAGATTCACGGCCACATACGCGGCGCAGCCAAGCGGCCCCTGGCCTTCACGGACAAGATGGGCAAGAGCGTGGACATGGCCGTGGGCCAGGGCGTGACCGTCAGCCGGGAACGCGGGACTTCCGACGCCGGCCCCATTTCCGGCGTCCTGAGCACGACCATCAAGACCGCGCCGATTCGGACTTCGGCCAAGATCCCGGCGGCCTTCAAGAACACTTTGGGCGACACCCCGGGCTCCAGCAACAGCAACACCGACAGCACCACCACCGGAAGGTCGGGCTCCAGCGGCCATACCGGCGGCAACAGCAACACCGGAGGAGGAGGCACCGGGGGCGCCCGGTAACGGCGCACCGCTTTCCTTCTCCAGGAGACCGGCTTCGTCTCCAGGAAACAACCCTGTTGACTTCCCGCCCGGACATTGTACCAAACGGAAACCATGCGCCGGTTGCTTCGGCCCGCATGACGAAGGCATCGCCATTGCAGGTCTTTTGCATGCCCCCTATGCACGACGGAGGACTTCTCATGAAAACGAAATTTCTTTTTTTTGCTGTACTCATGTTCAGTCTGCTGGCCTTCCAGGCCCTGGCCGCAGACGACGCCAAGCCCGTGGGCTATGTGCAGGAGGCCAAGGGCCAGGCCCTGGCCGTGCGCGGCGGCCAGTCCCGGGAGCTTGCGGCCAAGGGGCCGGTCTTCGTGGGCGACACCGTAGCCACCAAGGCCGAATCCTCGTTGCAGATCATGTTTTCCGACGGCACGATCCTGGCCATGGGGCCGGAGAGCCTTTTTTCCGTGGATGAATTCGTCAACGAATGGGGCCAGGACAAGACGTTCAGCAACACGGCGAAGTTCACCTACGGCCCAGGGGTGTTCCGGGCCGTGACCGGGGTCATTTCGGATCGCAATCCGCGCGCCTTTTCCGTGGATACGCCGCTTGGGGCCATCGGCATCCGGGGCACGGAACTGGGTTCCCTGGTGCAGGCCCCGGCGGCCGTGAACGGCAAGCCCTATTCCGCCGCACTGGCCGAGGTGTTTTCGGCCGGGGCGAATGCGGCGGGGCTTATGGCTTCCCTGCGCCAGGCCGCAATGGCCGACGTGCCAAGCGAGGCCCATGGCCACATAAACGGCACGGCCAAGCGGCCCCTGGCCTTTACAGACAAGAAGGGCAAGACCGTGGACATGGCCGTGGGACAGGGGGTGACCGTGAGTCGGGAACGCGGCGCGTCCGAATCCGGCCCCATTTCGAACGAACTGGACAAGCAGCTCAAGACCGCGCCGGTGAAGACCTCGGCCAAGGTTCCGGCGGCGTTCAAGAACACCCTTGGCGACACCCCGGGTTCAAACAACAACGGCGGCGACAGCGACAGCGGCGGCGGGTGCAGCGGCTGATTCGCGCCGGACTTTCGTCCAGAAATGGCGAACGGCCGTCCGGAAATGATCCGGGCGGCCGTTTTATGTACAATTATACGTCATCCACCTACATGGCTTGACAAAAAATTTAACAACAAATATCAGCAAGGTTATCCACATTTCGAACACCGTACCGAAGATGCGTTTCCTCTACTAGTTGACATGTCAAAATTGCACGAAATGTCATGCTAATTATATTCAATATCGGCGTCCATAACTGGAGAAATGTAGATGGGCATATGCAAGTATTGCGGTAACCCCGCCGGAATATTTCGTAACATGCACAGCGAATGCGAAGAGCAACACACAAATGGCAAGCTTCAAATAATATTTGAGTCATCCCAAAGCATCATTGAAAAACAGAATTTGCATAAACTCATTGATTTAATTAGTGATATAATACATAATTCATACATAAATCCATCAGACATCAAACGCCTTCTTGTAAAAGGATGGGACAGTGCTGTTGAAAGATTCCTTGACGATGGTCTTCTTGACTCTTCTGAAGAACAATCCCTTAGTGAATTCAAAGAATTTTTTAATCTTTCATCATCAGATCTAGACACAAATGGATCATTAACAAAAACAAAAAAGGCAATATTACTAAGAGAGTTAATCAATGGAAAAATTGACGAACTGACTGTTATTAAAGAACAGTTGCCAATCAATTTTCAAAAACACGAAAAGGTCATTTGGGTTTTCAATAACTCAGAATACATTGAAGACAAAGTGCGTCGTCAATACGTCGGCCGATCTGGTGGTGTCAGCATTCGAATAATGAAAGGAGTGTACTATAGGACAAGTACTTTCAAGGGGTATCCCATTGAGCATACTGAACGTACCCATATTGACACTGGACGTGTCGTTATCACAGACAAAAATTTTTACTTCGCAGGTTCTAGCAAAGGATTACGCCTTCCGTATACAAAAATACTATCATTCGCACCGTTCAGCAATGGAATAGGTATTATACGCGACAGTGTAAACGCAAAACAACAATTTTTTATCACAGGTGACGGATGGTTCACATTCAATTTAGTTAAAAATTTGTCCCAATATTAAAGACAAACGCAATATTTATCAGTCTCGACACAGGGCATTCCGCATCTTGTTTCCATCATATCCCCGCCCCGTATTCGAACACCCCTTCCCGGGCCCGGCCCTGGAGCACCCTGGCCCCGGCCGGAACGTCGCGGGTCAGCCACACGTTGCCGCCGACAACCGCGCCCCGGCCGATGGTCACCCGGCCAAGGATGGTAGCCCCGGAATAGATGGTCACCTCGTCCTCCACCACCGGATGGCGCGCAATCCCCTTGATGATGTTGCCCGAGGCGTCCTTGGGGAAGCTCTTGGCCCCAAGCGTCACGCCCTGGTACAGGCGCACGTTGTCGCCGATGACGCAGGTCTCGCCGATGACCGTACCCGTGCCGTGGTCGATGAAAAACCGCCGTCCGATCTCGGCCCCGGGGTGGATGTCGATGCCCGTGGCCGAATGCGCCATTTCCGTGATGATGCGCGGAATGAGCTCCACCCCCAGGTGGTGCAGTTCATGGGCCACCCGGTAGTGGGTCATGGCCGTGATGCTCGGATAGCAAAATATCGTCTCACCCGGGCTTCTGGCCGCCGGGTCGCCCTCGAAGGCGGCCTGCACGTCGTCGGCCAGGTACGACCGGATGCGCGGCAACGCGGCCAGGAACCGTCCGGCCAGGTTCTTGGCCCGGTCCTCGCACGCCTGGCACCCCTCCACCTGCTCCCGGTCGCAAAAAAAACAGTAGCCGCGCCGTATCTGGTCGGCCAGAAGCCGGGACACGGCGTCGAGATTGGCCCCCACATGGAAGCGCATGGACTCGGGGGTGATGTCGGAGTTGCCGAAATAGCCCGGGAAAAGCACGGCCCGCAACCGCTCCATGACCTCGCGCAAGACCTTCACCGCAGGCATGGGCTGGTCGTGCAGGGGCCGGTGGTAGACGGTCGTATACGAGGCCGGGTCGCACAGGCGTTCGGCCACCTCCTCCAGGCTTAAGGGCTCGGGCTCCCCGGCGTGATGGTCGGTCATTTCCACGACCGCAGACGCCTCCGGCCGCGCCAGCGGGGCGATCAGGTCCGCCATGGCCTAGTCCTCCCCCCGAAAAAGCGCCGTGCTCAGATACCGCTCGCCCGTGTCGCAGACCACGAACACAACGAGCTTCCCGGCGTTCTCCGGACGTCTGGCCTCGGCCAGGGCCGCGTGCGCGTTGGCCCCCGACGAGATGCCGCACAAAATCCCTTCGTCCCGGACCAGGGCCCGGGCCATGGCCATGGCGTCCTCGTTCTCCACGGTGACCACGGCGTCCACCAGGTCGCGCCGGAAATTCCCGGGCACAAATCCGGCCCCGATGCCCTGGATGGCATGCGGCCCGGGGCAGCCGCCGGACAACACGGGCGAGGCCGCCGGTTCCACGGCCACCACCCGGATGCCGGGCTTTTTGGCGCGCAAGGCCCGGGCCACGCCGGTGACCGTGCCGCCCGTGCCCACCCCGGCCACGAAGACGTCGATTTTCCCGTCCGTATCGGCCCACAACTCCTCGGCCGTGGTCAGGGCATGGGCCTCGGGATTGGCCGGGTTGTCGAACTGCCCCGGCACAAAGGCCCCGGGACTGGCGGCCGCCAGTTCGTTCGCCTTGTCGATGGCCCCGCGCATGCCAAGCGCGGCCGGGGTGAGCACCACCTTGGCCCCGTAGGCGGAAAGCAGCATCCGCCGCTCCAGGCTCATGCTCTCGGGCATGGTCAACACGAGCCTCAGGCCCTTGACGGCGCAGACCAAGGCCAGGCCGATGCCGGTGTTGCCGCTGGTGGGCTCGACGATGAGCGTGTCCGGGCCGATGCGGCCGTCGCGAAGGGCCGTTTCGATCATGTTCAGGGCGATGCGGTCCTTGACCGAGCCGCCGGGGCTGCGGGACTCGATCTTGGCCGCCACCGTGGCGGGCAGGCCCCTGGCCAGGCGGTTCAATCGCACCAGGGGGGTCGCGCCGATAAGAGACAGCATGTCGTCGTGGATGTGCATGGCGTTTTATCCGGTTCAGCAGGTACAGGACGGCTTTTCGTCGGTTGCGGCCGAAAACGGGGACATCTTGCGCAGCCGCTTGATGACCCCGGGCATCTCCCGCAGCACCGTATCGATTTCGGCATCGGTCGTATAGCGCGACAGGCTGAAGCGGATGGAGCCGTGGGCGAAGGTGAACGGCACGCCCATGGCCCGCAGTACATGCGACGGCTCCAGGCTCCCCGAGGTGCAGGCCGAGCCGGAGCTGGCGCAGATGCCGAACGTGTCCAAAAGAAGCAGGATGGCCTCGCCCTCCACATATTTGAAGGCGATGCTGGTGGTGTTGGGCAGGCGGCTGGCCGGATCGCCGTTCACGATGGCGTCCGGGATGGCGGCCACAAGGCCGGTCTCCAGGCGGTCGCGCAGGGCTTTCACGCGGGTGTTCTCGTCCCCGATCCCGGCCACGGCCAGCTCCATGGCCTTGCCCAGGGCCACGATGCCCGGGGTGTTCTCGGTGCCCGCCCGGCGGCCGCGCTCCTGGTGCCCGCCGATGAGAAACGGCCGAAACGGCGTGCCCCGGCGCACGTACAGCGCGCCCACGCCCTTGGGGGCGTGCAGCTTGTGGCCCGAGAGCACCAGATAGTCCACGGGCATGTCCTTAAGCGATATGGGGATCTTGCCCACGGCCTGCACCGCGTCGGTGTGGAAGGCGATGCCGCGTTCCCGGACCATGGCCGCGATCTCGGGGATGGGAAAGACCACCCCGGTCTCGTTGTTGGCGTACATGACCGAAACCACGGCCGTGTCCTTGCGCAGCGACGCCCGCAACTCGTCCAGGTCCAGGCGGCCCGAGGCGTCCACGCCCAGGTAGGTGACGGCGATGCCCCGGGTCTCCAGATGCTTGGCCAGGCTTAAGACCGCCGGATGCTCCACCCTGGTGGTGACCATGTGCCGCTTTTCGGGGTTGGCCCGCAGGGCCGAGAGGATGGCCGTGTTGTCGCCCTCGCTGCCGCAGGAGGTGAAGATGATCTCCTCCGGACGGCACCCGAGGGCCTGCGCCGTTCGCTCCCTGGCCTTTTTGACCAGCGCGCCCACGGACCCGCCGAAGGAATGCATGCTGGAGGGGTTGCCGTAGAACTCGCCAAGGACCGGAAGCATCTCCTCCAGCACCTCGGGGGCGACCTTCGTGGTGGCGTTGTTGTCCAGATAGATGGGCTGCATCAGCGGGCCTCCTTGACGGTGATCTCCGGGTCCACGGTTTCCCGCAGCCGCTTCTCCACGAAATCGGCCAGGGTCAGCTTGCTGGCCGGGCAGCCCACGCAGGCCCCGCGCAAGGACACGATGACCTGGCGGCCGTCGATGTCCACAAGCTCCAGATCGCCGCCGTCGTTTTTGAGCGCCGGGCGGATCTCCTCGTCGATGACCTTGGTCACCAGCCGCATGCGCTCCAGGTTGGTCAGGGGCTTTGGCGCGCCGTCTCCGGGGGCCTTGGGCGCGGCCGCCGCGCCGGAGAGCTCTTCGGCCAGGATCTGGCCGATGCGCTCATGGCAGTCGCCGCAGCCGCCTCCGGCCTTGGTGAAGTCCGTGACCTCCTCAAGGGTGGTCAGGCCGTTTTCCCGTATGGCCCGGCGGATCTGCACGTCGGTCACCCCGAAGCACTTGCACACCAGCTCCCCTTCGGGCTCGTGGGCCACGGCGGCCTCGCCCGCGAAGTTTTTGAGCGCCGCGTCCAGGGCCTCCTGGCCCATGACCGAACAGTGCATCTTCTCCTTGGGAAGCCCCCCCAGGGCCTTGGCGATGTCCTTGTTGGAGATCTTTTTGGCCTCGGCCAGGGTCTTTCCCTTGAGCATCTCGGTCAGGACCGAACTCGAGGCGATGGCGCTGGCGCAGCCGAAGGTCTGGAACTTCGCGTCGGTGATGACGCCCGCGTCGTCGATCTTGAGGAAGAGCTTCAGGGCGTCGCCGCAGGCCAGGCTGCCCACCTCGCCCACGGCGTCGGCGTCGTCCATGGTCCCGGCGTTGCGGGGATTTAAAAAATGGTCCCGGACCGTGTCGGTGTATTCCCACATAGGGCGCTCCTTGTTCGCTTTACCCGGCCCCGGGCGCGCCCCTTTTCGGACACCTCGGCGCGGGCGCGGTTTTTTCCATTCGAAGAAAATAATACAGCCTGCCGGGATGGGGAATGGCTGGCGGCGAAATTATTTCATAGTTTTTTACAATGAAAATACCTCGCGGCACCGCCGTGGAGCGCGACCCCGCCGCCGTCCGGGCAGGGCCGCGCTGTCTTCGATACGCCGTCAGACCAGAGCGTGGTTCTTGAGATCCTTGCGAATGTACGCCACCAACTCCCGGGCCACGCCAGCCGCCTTCCAGTTCACCACCCGCTTGATGAACCAGCGGGTGAACCCCTGGTCCATCCCGGCCACGTAGGTCGCGGCCAGGGCCTTGATCCGTCTTTGGATGGGCGCTTCCAGGGCGGCGATGTCCGCATCCGTCATCGTGATGGTTTCCCTGGGGATCAAGGGCTCCTCCGGAATGGCTGCCCCGCACAGGGGGATGATGGGCAATACCGGCGCCTTCTTGCTGTCTTTGTAAGGCGAATCGGCCAGGCGCGGATAGCCGCCGAACAGGAGGTTGTTTCGCACAGCCGCGATGTTTTGCGGCGTGTCCAGGGGCAGCACAAAGTGGTCCTTCAGGAATTTCTGGCAGTTGCGGCGGCCGAGTTGGAAGTCGAAGTTGCGGAACTTCCGAGACAGAAAGCCGCCGAATCCGCCCAGGCTGGCGGCGGCCATGGCCGGCCAGTTCCCCCCGGCATCCCCTGCGCTCGGGGTCAGGATGAACCGGCTGTAGATGTCCTCTTCCAGGGCCAGGGCCACCTCCTCCGGCTTGAACCGGGCCTGGGCCTTGAGGGCGGAGAACATCCACTTGGCCGCCTGCACGACGTCGGCGTCGCGGTAGGTGTCGGCCGTGGCCTTCCAGTCCCATGCGGGTTCGGGGAAGGGGTCCACCATGAGCACCGCCCGGCGGGCCAGTTCCAGGGGGCGGGGATTGGAGCAATCCGATCCGGCCAGCGCCTTGCGGGCCAGTTCGAAAGGTTCGTTGTTCATGAGCCCGCCGTCCACGGCCATGAAATCCCACTCGGCTTCGGGTTCCACGCTGCCCCCCTCCCAGTCGGGGGTTATGGGGACGACGTCGAACTTCACCTTTTTTTTGCCTGGTTCCGGGCATTCTACTTCGCGGGGGATGTCCCAGGTGCGTTTGCCGTAGGGGGCCATCGGCAGAGTCATGACCTTTGGCGCCAACCCCACGGGGAAGGCCCCGGTGGCCAGGGCCGCCGTGCGAAAGACGTCCCAGTTGCGACCGCTCCTCGTGGCGGCGTTGAGGAAGATGCCGTCGCCCAGGGATTGGTCCGGGGGCGTGCGGCCCAGCACGAAGCGGACATGGTCCTGGTGTTGCACCTGCTCGTGCCCCGTCGTGTCCCATCCCCGGAACTGCACCGAATAGGGCACGCCACGCAGGTTGGCGATGGTCAGAAAGATCTCCAGGTGCTCGTCCACATACGCCCTCGCGACTCCGGAGGTCTGCCGGTGGTAGGGCCCGAAGGCGTACTCGGCGATGCCGTCGAGGACCGTGGAGTCCAGAAGCGACACGACCTGTTTCCCCGGCCCAAGATCCAGGACGCCCAGAAAATGGCTGATGTCGATGCGGTTCACCCAACATTGGTAGAGCGTGTTGTTGGTCGGCGCGGGCTGGCCGGCCGCCAATCCGGCCACCGGCAAAAATCCTTCGTGCAGCGACGCGGCCAGGACGGCGGCGGTCATGCCCCCGGCCGAGGCCCCGGACAGCACCCGGATCCTGGTCGTGTGCCTCGGGATCGTGTCGTCATTGGGATGTGTCGTTTTGGCCTTCTCCCATTCGTCGAGGGCCTGAATCAAAAAATCGACGACTCCGGCCGCATATGCACCTCCAGATATTGCCCCGGCCATAGCCAAGCCGATCTCGAAAACCCCGTCCGTGTCTGCTCCGTTCATGGCTTTCCCCCGTCTTTGCTGTTTTCCTGAGCCGCATCGCCGACGCCTCCCGCGTTTCCAGAAGTGGCGACATACATCCCTTTATCTATTAGTATCAGATAAAGTATAATTTGCAAGGCGAAATGACCCGGCCTTTGCTATCCATGTCTTTTGTGAACGCTCAGGAGGGACGGGACACGAGACATGGCCCGTCCGGCCAACCCCGCTTGCCGATTCCCGCGATTCGCGGTAAGGCCGCCCCGACGCCGGTACGCATCACACCCCGCCGGCGCGGCGGATCGACCGATATGACCTATTACGCCCTCATAGGAGCCGTGGAGCAGGGATTCGTCTATGGACTGATGGTCCTTGGCGTGTACCTGACCTTCCGGGTTCTGGATTTTCCCGACCTGACCGTGGACGGCAGCCTGCCGCTCGGGGCCGCCGTATCCGCCGTGGCCGTGTCCGCCGGGGTCGATCCCTATCTGACGCTCGTTTTGGCCTTCGCCGCCGGTTTCGCGGCCGGGGCCATCACCGGCATATTGAACACCAAGCTCGGCATCCTGCACCTTCTCTCCAGCATCCTGACCATGATCGCCCTGTATTCGGTCATCATCCGGATCATGGGCCGCCCCAACCTGACGCTTCTGGGCAAGCCCACGGTGCTCGACGCGGTCACGGGCCTTGGCCTGCCCGCCCACGCCGCCGGGCCGCTTTTGTACGGCGCGCTGGCCGTGGCCGTCGGCGCGGCGCTGACCTGGTACCTGGCCACCCGCTTCGGCCAGGCCACCCTGGCCACGGGCGACAATCCGCGCATGATCACGGCCCTTGGGGTCAACACCCACACCACCATCATCGCCGGCGTGGGGCTGGCCAACGCCCTGACCGCCGTCTCCGGGGCGCTGGTGGCCCAGAACCAGGGCGCGGCGGACGTGAACATGGGGGTGGGAACCATCGTGGCCGGGCTGGCCTCGGTGATCATCGGCGAGACCCTGGTGGGCGGCGGCAAGGGCGGCGTGGGCCGGGCCATCGTGGCCGCCCTGGCCGGGTCCGTGGCCTACCGGCTGGCCATCGCCCTGGCTCTGGACCTGCGCATCGGCCAGCTCTCCGTGACCCCGAGCGACTTAAACCTCATCACCGCCCTGGTGGTGGTCCTGGCCCTGACCGCGCCCAAGATGCGCGCCAAAATCACGGGGCGGCGATGCTGACGCTTACCGGCATCACCAAGACCTTCAACCCGGGCGGGGCGGACCCGGTCACGGCCCTGGCCGGGGTATCCCTGACCATCGAAAAGGGCGACTTCATCACGCTCATCGGGTCCAACGGCGCGGGCAAATCCACCCTCCTCAACTGTCTGGCCGGGGTCTTTTTTCCCGACGCCGGGAGCATCATCCTGGACGGCAGGGACATCACCGCCCTGCCCGAATACGCCCGGGCCGCCTTTCTCGGCCGGGTCTTCCAGGATCCCCTGCAGGGCACCTGCGCCTCGCTCTCCATCAAGCAGAATCTGGCCCTGGCCGCCCTTCGCGGCAAATCCCGGGGGCTTTCCCGGGGGGTCGATCCCCGGGACCGGGACCGCTTCCGGCTGGCGCTTGGCAGCCTGTCGCTCGGCCTGGAAGACCGCCTGGACGCCAGGGTCCGGCTGTTGTCCGGCGGCCAGCGCCAGGCCCTGACCATGCTCATGGCCACCCTGGCCGAGCCCCGGGTGCTGCTTCTCGACGAACACACGGCCGCGCTCGACCCCAAGACCGCAGCCCACATCCTGGACCTGACCGAACGCATCGTGGCCAAAAAGCGGCTGACCACGCTGATGGTCACCCACAACATGCACCAGGCCATCCGCCTGGGCAACCGGCTGATCATGATGCATCGGGGCAGGGTCATCCTGGATGTGCACGGCGAGGAAAAACGGAACCTGAGCGTCGAAAATCTGCTGCAGCGCTTCCATTCCCTTCGCGACGGGGACGGCGAGGCGGAGGTTGACGCGATGTCCGACAAGATGCTTCTGGCCTGACGCGCCGTTTCCGGCGTCCGGCCATCGCCAACGAACCATATAAGCCCAAGGAGTCATGCAGCATGGAACGCACCCTCTCGATCATCAAACCCGACGCCGTGTCCCGCAACCTGGCCGGAGCCATCCTGAACATGATCCAGGACAGCGGCCTGACGGTGGTGGCCATGAAGATGATCCACATGTCCAAGGCCCAGGCCGAGGGCTTCTACCACGTCCACAAGGCCCGGCCCTTTTTCGCGGACCTGACGGCTTTTATGTGCTCCGGGCCGGTGGTGGTCTCCATCCTGGAAGGCGACAACGCCATCGCCCGCTACCGCACGCTCATGGGCGCCACCAACCCGGCCAACGCCGAGGAAGGCACCATCCGCAAACGCTACGCCCTGGATATCGAGAAAAATTCCGTGCACGGCTCCGACGCGCCGGAGACCGCCGCCTTCGAGACCGCCTATTTCTTCTCCAACCTGGAGATCGTGGGCTGATGGCCCCCGTCGTCGGCTTCATCGGCACGGGCAACATGGGCGCGGCCATCATCCGGGGGCTTTCCCCCCTGGGAAAGGCGGATCTGCTCGGCTTCGACCTCAACGCCGCAAAGCTTGCCGAACTGGCGGCGGAGACGGGCATGGCCGTGGCCAAAAGCCCTCTGGACGTGGCCACGGGCGCGGACTACGTGGTTCTGTGCGTCAAGCCCCAGCACATGCGCGAGGTGCTGGACTCCCTGCGTCCGGCCCTGGCCAAGGGAAAATGCCTGGTGTCCATCGCCGCAGGCATCACCATGGAGAAGCTCGCGGCCTGGTCCGGCGGACGCTGCCCGGTGGTGCGCATCATGCCCAACACCCCGGCCCTGGTCGGGGCCGGTTCCTATGCCGTGTGCCTGGACGATCCGAAGCTGGCCCAGGCCCAAAAAGACCTCGTGCTCGAACTGTTCTCGGCCATCGGCAAGACCTTTCCCCTGCCCGAAAAGGACTTCGACGCCTTCACCGCCCTGTCGGGGAGCGGCCCGGCCTACGTGATGTATTTCATGGAGGCGCTGATCGAGTCCGGGGTGTATGTGGGCCTTTCCCGGGGACTGTCCACGGACGTGGTCCTGGAGCTTCTGCGGGGATCGGTGAAGATGGCTTTGGAAAGCGGCCAGCATGTGAGCCTGCTGCGGGAGATGGTCACCTCCCCGGCCGGGACCACCATCGAGGCCCTGCTGCACCTGGACCGCTCCGCCGTGCGCGCGGCCGTCATCGAGGCCGTGGCCATGGCCCGGGACCGCAGCATCGAGCTTGGGCGGTAGCCGCCGCATCGCTTTTCACGTCCCTGAAAAAGAAAAATCCCCCGCCGGCCCTCACCAGCGGGGGATTTCCCTTAACGGAGACTTGGTTCGGGACTAGTTGCCCCGGACCACGTTGGAAGCTTTGGGGCCGCGTTCGCCCTCCACGATCTCGAACGCGACGACCTCGCCCTCCCGCAGCGTCCGGAACCCCTCGCCCTGGATCGCCGAGTAGTGGACGAACACGTCATCCTCACCCTCGCGCATGATGAAACCGTAGCCCTTCTTGTCGCTGAACCATTTCACATTGCCCTCGAAACTCATGAGTAAGGCCCTCCTTAAAAAATAGACATGATATCCCCATATCCCGTCCACGCGGATATGGTCAACGATTTTCTCTTTTACGATAGCCTTTCTGGTTTGCGAATGATCCGAACGGGATACGCAAGGGTTGACCCTTGCCGGGGGGAGGGAAACCCGGCCCAAAACATCTATATCAAAATTAACACAAGCATCCCGGCCACGGTAAGTCCCGTCCCGGCCCGGGACACCACGCGCACTAAAAGACGCAGATGCGGCCCGTCCCACCGTCCGTCCGGACCAAGACGCGGCTTGTCCACGGTCTGGCCGAAATAGACCGCCGGGCCACCCATTGCCGCGCCGCACACCCAGGCTGCGGCGGCCATGGGCCAACCGGCGTTGGGACTGGACATGGTCCCGGCGTCGCGGCGGATGCGGCCCCAGACGCCGACCGGCCGACGATGCATCATCCACCCGACGGCCACCAGGGCCAGGGCCGACACCCGGGCCGGGACAAAGGCCAACACATCGTCGGCCCGGGCGCAAAACCACCCCAGTTCCCGATAGTGCGGCGTGCGGTAGCCCCACATAGAGTCCATGGTGCTGACGGCCTTGTAGGCCCACAGAAGGGCCGGGCCGCCCAGAACCAAAAAGAACAGGGGGGCCACGAATCCGTCGTTGAAATTTTCGCTCACGGTCTCGGCCAGGGCCCGGCGCATGGCGCAGGAGTCCATGCGGGCCGTGTCCCGGCTGACCAGCCCGGCCAGGGCCCGGCGCGCCCCGGGCAGATCGCCCGCCTCAAGCAGGTGCAAAACGGCCCGGCCCTCGCGCAAAAGGCTTCCCAAGGCCAGCCCGGCAAAGGCGAAATACACGGCGAAAAGCCCGCCCACCCCGGGCAGGGAGATGAGAAGATGCACCACCAGGGCGCAGGCGACAGCCAGGACCAGGGTCACGGCCGCCCCGTACAGGCGACGCGGGAAGGGCGAAACCGGGGCGGCGCGTTCCAGGCGCGCCAGTGCGGCCCCGATCAGCCGCACGGGATGCGGCCAGCCGGGCGGATCGCCGAGAATGCGGTCCAGAATCGCGGCGACGACGAAAAGCGCCGGGGTCATATCCACTCCCTCATGACCAGGACAGGCTTGGGATGGCAGGCGATGCGACGAAAAACATGCCGGGGCGGCCCCAACTTCACAACCAGGCCCAAGGCGGAAACCGGGCGGCCCGCGGCGCCATCGCCGGGGCCCGGGCCGAACCAGGGGGCCGTCTCCATAATCGAGGCAGGGCTTTTGGCCTATTCGCCTTCGATCGGCAGCCCGTAGACGTATTCCCGCAAGGCCTGGACCCAGGGCCGGGGGGAATAGCCGACGACCTGGGCGAACTTCCCGATGTCCAGCACGGAATAGGCCGGGCGTTTGGCCTTTTGGGGATAGTCGGCCGAGGTGATGGGCAGCACCTCACAGTTGATCCCGGCCGTGGACACCGCCTCGGAGGCCAGTTCGCACCAACTGGCCCGGCCGGAGTTGACCAGATGGAAAAGGCCCGTTCCCCCGGCGTCGAGCAGGGCCGTGGTGTTGGCCGCCAGATCCAGGGTGGAGGTGGGGGAGCCGATCTGGTCGTGGACCACCTTGAGCACGTCGCGGGTCTTGGCCAGTCCCAGGATTTTTTCCACGAAGTTGGTCTTGCCGGGCCCGAAGAGCCAGGCCGTGCGCAGGATGAGATATCGTTCCAGGCCCGTTTCCAAAATGGCCCGCTCCCCGGCCAGCTTGGTCTTGCCGTAGACGCTTTGCGGGGACACGGGATCGGTTTCCAGATAGGGCGAGGTCTTTTTGCCGTCAAAGACGAAATCCGTTGAATAGTGCACAAGCCCCGCGCCCGTCTCCAGACAGACCCGGGCCAGATTTCCCGGCAGCACGCGGTTGAGCCGCGCCGCCTCGTCGGGTTCGTCCTCGGCCTTGTCCACGGCGGTATAGGCCACGGTGTTGACGATCCAGTCGGCCGCAAAATCGGCCACGGCGGCGCGCACGGCCTCGCGGTCGAAGGGGTCGAGGGTGGCCCGGGTGGTGGGCAGCACCGCATGCCCGGCATGGCGCAGGGCCTGGGTCAGGGGAACCCCCAAAAGGCCGGTGACGCCGCCGAGCACGATGATTTTTTTTGGTCCGCTCATATGCGCTCCCCGTACCAGGCGGTCATGAACCGGGTATAGGCGCCGCTTTTGACGTCCTCCATCCAGGCCGCGTTGGCCTCGTACCAGGCCAGGGTTTCAGCCATGCCGCGCGTGAAATCATAGGCCGGGGCAAAGCCGAGTTCGCTCCCGGCCAGGGTGAAGTCCATGGCGTAGCGGCGGTCGTGGCCGGGACGGTCGGTGACGTACCTTATGAGGCTTTCGGGCTTGCCCAGGGCGGACAGAATGGTCCTTACCACCTCGAGGTTGGGCTTTTCCGCGTTTCCTCCGAAGTTGTAGACCCCGCCGGGACGGCCCTTGAGCAGGGCCAGTTCCACCCCCCGGCAGTGGTCCAGGACGTAGATCCAATCTCGCACGTTTTGGCCGTCGCCGTAGACCGGCAGGGGCTCGTCGTTTTTGGCCCGGGAGATCATCAGCGGGATGAGCTTTTCCGGGAACTGGTAGGGACCGTAGTTGTTGGAGCAACGGGTGATGACCGTGTCGTAGCCGTAGGTTTCGTGGCAGGCCCGGACCAGCATGTCCGCGGCGGCCTTGGAGGCGGAATAGGGGCTGTTGGGGGCCAGGGGCGTTTGCTCGCTGAATTTTCCGTCCGGGCCGAGCGTGCCGTAGACCTCGTCGGTGGAGACATGCACGAAGCGCGGCACGCCCACGGCCCGGGCCGTCTCCAAAAGGATCTGGGTTCCCACGATGTTGGTCTGGATAAACGGCGAGGCGTCGTGGATGGAGCGGTCCACATGGGTCTCGGCCGCGAAGTTGACCACGGCGTCGATCTTGTGGGTGGTCAGCAGATGGGCGGCCAGTTCGGCGTTGCCGATGTCCCCCCGGACGAAGACATATCTCGTGCCGCCGTAGGCCTTTTCCACCCCGGCCATGTTGGCCGGGTTCCCGGCGTAGGTCAGCTTGTCCAGGTTGACGATGACCATGTCCGGGTGGGTGGCCAGCATGTGGATGATGAAATTGGAGCCGATAAAGCCGCATCCGCCGGTGACCAATACGCGCATATCTCCGCCTTTTTTTTACGTTTTCTTGTCGTTTGGGTGGTCTTTGCGCCACGCTCGCTCACGGGGCGTCACAAAATCCTTGCCTCGGCCGGGATTTTCTTCTATCTTTCCAAGTGGGCGGTTAACTCAGCGGTTAGAGTGCCATCTTCACACGGTGGAAGTCCGGGGTTCAAATCCCCGACCGCCCACCACCGAATGCAACACGAAGCCTCGCATCTGCGGGGCTTTCGTTTTTGTGGCGGCCGCATCCTCTCCAGGAGCATTATTGGCCTTCCTTTCCATGCGCCTTAAGCTCCTGAATCTTTCTGTAATAGTCCACGATCTTGGCCTTGTTGACTTCAATCTCGTCGTTATAGTGCTTTTTTATGATACGCAGCTCGGTCCGCCGACGCACCGAAACCGGATCGTTTTCCACGGTGCGACGCATCTCGACCTCGTATTCCCGAAGCGTCTTTTCGTCTTCGGCAATCCGTACCTTGCACGTTTCGATGAACTGGTGGTAGCGGAGAATGCTCTCCTGCGCCGTGTAGCAACGGGCCGAGGAGGGCGCCACCAGGAAGAAAACCGCCAGCGCGGCGGAGACAAAAAGGAATGTTCGCATTTTCCCGTCAGAAAAAGCCCTGTTCTCCGGGCGTACGGAGCGCCGCGTCCGTGCTTGTTTTTTTACCTGTGCCCATGCCCGGGACGTCGCGCAGGGGGCGGTTGACGCCCCCCTGCCCCGTCGGGTTCCGCATCGCGCTATAGCGCACAACGCCAGCCTTGACAAATCGGGCTGCACGGGCTTTTTTGCCATCTTTGCCAAACATTTTCCGCTCTGGAGGGGCCTGGTATGAAAGCATTTATGGATCGCGACGCCTTTGGCCGCTTCGTGGGCGTCGAGGCGGTTTTCATCGAACCCGGCCGGGCCCGCATGCGCCTTGATCCGGAGGACCGGCACAGAAACGGCCTGGGCATGGTCCATGGCGGGGCGCTTTTCACCCTGGCCGACATGGCCCTGGCCGCTGCGGCCAATTCCGGAGACCACTCGGCCGTGGCCATCAATGCGGGCATGACCTTCGTCAAACCCGGCCGGAAGGGACCGCTTTTCGCCGAGGCCCGGGAGTTGTCGGCGGGCCGGACCATCGCCGCCTATGCCGTGGACGTGACCGACGAGGACGGCATGCTCCTGGCCACGTTTACGGCCACGGTCTACCGCAAGGGAAAACAGGCGTGATCGAGATCGTCCTTTTCAATCCGGAGATTCCCCAAAATACGGGCAATGTGGCCCGGCTGTGCGCGGGTACGGACACCCGGCTGCACCTCATCGAGCCCCTGGGGTTCTCCCTGGCCGACCGCTATCTCAAACGGGCGGGCCTGGACTACTGGCCCCACGTCAGGCTTTCGGTCTGGCCGGATCTCCAGGCGTTTCTGGACGCCGGACACGCCTCCCGCCGTCTGGTCCTGACCACCTCGGGCAACCGGGGGCACGCGGGAACCCCCTACCACCGCTTTGCCTTCCACCCCGACGATCTGCTCATCTTCGGGCCGGAGAGCAAGGGCCTGCCGGAGTGGCTATTGACGGCGGGGCACGCCGCCGTGCGCATCCCGGTCAGCAAAAACGTGCGCAGCCACAACCTGGCCAACGCCGCGTCCATCCTGCTCTACGAGGCCCTGCGCCAGCTTGGCGCCCTGCCGGACTAGCCCCGCCGTACGCCTCGGGATGACGCAGCGCCGTGCGCCACATCTTCAGGAGACCGTCGGCCTCCTGCCTGCTGGAAGGTTGCATGCCCCACAGGGGGAGACCGCCACGCAAGCCGCCCTCAGGCCACGCCCGGAACCGTGTTCCTTGCGGCTCCAGTCCAGGACACCCTGGGATCATTGGGGAAAATATGCAGCGGGGGGGGTGGGGTTCGCTTCCGTGCCAACCCCCGTGAAGGCGTCACCGGCCTGGCCGGCAGGGAAGCTTAGACGTAGGTCGAGGTCGAGGACGACGATGACCCGGATGAGGACGACGCGGTCACGCCGGACAGGTTCTGCGCAAAAAGCGATTCGAGTTCGCCCAAAAGCCCGCCCGAATCGTCGCCCGGAGGCGGCCCGTACATGGCGTTTCCGGCGGAATCAGGCGGCCGCAGATCCGGCATCTCGCCCGAGGCGGCGGCCTCGGTGAACTTGGCGGCCAGTTCGGTCAGCATCTGCTGCCGTTGCGGATCGGTCTCCGCCTCGGCCTCGGCGGTCAGATCGTCGGCAATGTTCTGGGCCACGGTCTTGAAGGTGTCGTTGTCGCTTTGCTGCAGACTCGCAAGCTGCTGCAAAAATGACCCGCTCTTTGAAATCTTCGAGGTGTCGCTCGACTCCGTGCCGGTCTCGGCCGTTGACGTGACGGACGAGGTCGAAGTCTTGTCAATCCCCAAAATTTCATAGAGATACGACAAAGACGAGGAAGAACTGACGCTCTCCATGGACATGCCCATGTCCTCCTTTGGGTTGCAGGGTTACGCCGGGGTGGGCAAAAATTTCCCCCATGGGCTCGAAAGCAAAAAAAGGGCCGCAGGCGATGGCGGGAATTGTCTTGAGCATGTGTCAAGGATTCTTTAGAGGATACAACATGTACGATGCGCCGTGGCACGTCCCCTCCGCCCTCTTCGACCCTGGCTGGGTGGATCGCATGCGCGATTCCACCGCCGTCAGCGAGTTCTCCCCTGAGGCGGCCATCATCACCGCTGTTTTTTTCGGCGTCTTTGTGGTGCTTGTGGCCACCGCCTTTCTGGTCAAATCCCGTGGCGCGGGCGAGGTCCGACTGACCCCGCTGACCTGGATCACCGACACCGCCAAAATCCGGGAGATATTTCTCAACGCCCTGCGCCGCAGAAGCAAGATCCGGCTGACCTTTTCCCGCGAGGATGCCACGGGCGTCTTCACCGACGCGGCCCTGTCCGAGGTCTACTCCGACAGCCTGACTCTGGAGTTGTCGGCCACGGTGCAGGCCAACCGGGGTTGGATCGGCAAACGTGTGGAATGCGACTTCCGCCTGCGCCTGGACCCGGCTGCGGAACAATGGAACTTTTACACCTTCGTGGCCGGAATCACGGACGCCAGGGTGGTTCCCGGCCAGTTCGCCCAGGTCACCATATCCCTGCCCAGCCGTCTGGAAATGGAGCAAAAGCGGGCCTTTTTACGCGTGGAGCCCGGCCGGGCCGATGTCCGGGAGCTCGACATCTGGCCCGAGACCCACGTGCGCGACGAACCGCACCGCCCAGACGATCCCGAGACCTGGGGACACCCGGACCTGACCCTGACCGAAACCACGGCCCCGGACATCGCCCTGGACAACGTCTCCGGCGGCGGCCTGCGCCTGTCCCTGCGCGGCGATGCGTTGCGCACCGGGCTGACGCTTTTGACTCCCGGACGGCGGGTCTACCTGTTTTTGCGCCTGGCCGACCGCCAGGCCGCGGGCGAAAGCATCCTGTTCCGGCTGGCCTGCCAGGTCATGAACGCCTACGCCGCCGACGCCCCCGACGGGAGCCGGGCCTTCGGCCTGCGCTTCGTGGGCTTCGGCGAACCCGCCGCTGACAATCCCGCCCGCCTGGGTTGGAAGGCCCTTCAGGGAGGCGGCGTGCCCGCCGTGGACGACTGGGCCTACGCCAAACACCTGGACATGTACCGGGCTCGCGGAAAATAGCCCCTGGGACGGGATTTTTCCGGTTTGGCCCCCATGGACGCCCCGGATGGTTCATGCTAATCGCCACAAAACGATGACGAAACGCGCGTCATTCCGGCACATGCGTCCCCTATGCCGGACAGGACGGCAATGCGTCATGGTCGAAAACGTCTACGGGAGGAACCCGTTTTGGAAGACGATTCGGAAAGTACCTTCTGGAACTCCATCACCAAATTTTTCCGCCAGCGTGACGACGCATCCCTTGAGGCCCTGATCCAGGAGGCGCGCACGGAAGGGCGCATCCTTCCGGAAGACGCCTCCATGCTTTTGAACGTGCTTCGCCTTGAGAAAAAGCACGTGGCCGATATCATGATCCCCCGGCCGGACATCATCTGCGCCGACCTCACGGATGGGTTCGACGAGGTCTGCCGCCTGATCGTCACCCACGGCCACTCGCGCATCCCCATTTACAAGGAAAACCGGGACCACATCGTGGGCGTGGTCTATGCCAAGGATCTGCTGAAGGCCCTGCTCGCCCCCGAGGGAACCGACGCCAGCCCGCCGCATCCGAATCTGGAATCCATCCTTCGCGACCCCCTTTTCATCTCCGAGACGCTCAACCTGCGGCGCATGCTGCTCGAATTTCGCGGCCGCAAAAAACACATCGCCATCGCCCTGGACGAATACGGCGGCACATCGGGGCTTCTGACCCTGGAAGACGTTTTAGAAGAGATCGTGGGCGAGATCGAAGACGAGCACGAGCCGAACAAGCCAGAAGAATTGCAGATCATCGACGAACACACCCTGCTGGTCTCCGGCCGCGCGCCCCTTGAAGATCTCAACGAGCGGCTGGGCATCCGCATCGAATCCGAACAGGTGGAAACCATCGGCGGCTACTTGAGCGAACTGGCCGGCCGGGTTCCGCGCAAGGGCGACACCTTCACCCTGGAGGGATGGCGGTTTACGGTCAGGGAAAGCGACAAACGCCAGGTTCGCTGGATTTTGGCCGAGAAATTGCCCCTTTAAGCAACACGCAACACTGACCGGAGAGACAGTCGCCCGCCATGTTTTTTCCCATTACGCTCGCCATCGTCGGAACCTGGATCGGTTTCGCCAATCCGGTCTACCGGTTCCCGGGACTCATCCTCCTTTTCCCCCTGGCCATGGCCCAGGTGGCCTTTGCCGCCAAAACCCCGGGCCAGGCCGCCAAGGCCGGGCTGGCCGCCGGAACCATCGGCGCGCTGGGAGTGCTCTACTGGACGGCCATCCCCATCCGCTTCTACGGCCATCTGCCCTGGCTCCTGGCCCTGCCCATGCCCGTGCTCCTTTCCCTGGCCATGGGCGCCTATGTGGCCCTTTTCGCGGCGCTCCTGCACCCGGCGGCGCATCGGCTGGCCCCGCTGCCCTTCGGCCTCTTCGCCGGGGCCCTGTGGACCCTGGTGGAGATCGGCCGGGGGACGCTTTTTACGGGATTTTCCTGGCTCAACCTGACCGCCGCCCTGACCCCCTGGCCCTTTGCCGTGCAGGGCGCGTCCATCCTGGGGGCCTACGCCCTGGCCGGCCTGTTGGCCGCCTGCATGGCCTGGATCGTGGCCGGTCGCTATTTCTCCCTGACCTCCCTTCTGGGGGTGGTTCTCCTGGTCGGCGTCGGGGTCTTCGGCAACCTCGAACTCAAGCGCCCCCTGCCCGAGGGGCCGACCATCCGGGTCGGCATCGTCCAGGGCAACGTGGACCAAAGCCTCAAGTGGGATCCCGACTACCAGAAGGCCACAGTGGACGCCTACCTCGACCTTTCCGCCAAGCAGGTCGCCGAGGCCGCCACGGATCTTCTGGTCTGGCCCGAAACGGCCATGCCCTTCTATTTCCAGGACGGCGACATCCTGGCCGCCTCGGTGGCCCGGTTCGTCCGGGAGCGCGGCGTGCCGCTCATTACCGGCTCCCCGGCCTATGCCCGGGTCGGCGAAGGCTATTCCCTGTACAACCGGGTCTATCTGGTCACCCCGGACGGCGAGAGCCGGTCCCATTACGACAAGGCCCACCTGGTGCCCTTCGGGGAATACATCCCCTTTGGCAAGTACCTGCCGTTTTTATCCAAGCTGGCCCACGGCGTGGGAGATTTCGTTGCCGGACAGGACGCCGCCCCCCTGCGCCATGGCAATCTTGCCCTGGGGATCTTAATCTGCTATGAGGCGATATTCCCGGAATTGGCCCAGGCAAGTGTGGAGGCCGGGGCCAACATCCTGATCAACGTCAGCAACGACGCCTGGTTTGGCCGCTCTTCAGCCCCCCTGCAACACCTTGATCTGGCCGCGCTTCGGGCCGTGGAACAGGGGCGCTTCCTCATCCGGGCCACCAACACGGGCATTTCCGCCGTGATCGACCCCCGGGGCCGGGTGCTGGCCCAAAGCGGCCTGTTTGCCGCCGAAACCCTGGCCTACAGCGGGGCGGCCCTTTTGACGGAACAGACCCCCTTCCATGCGTATCGCGGCCTGATCCATTGGACCTGCGCCGGGATCGCGGTTGTTTTGGGGACGTTGGCCCTGTTGTCCGCGCCGCGCAGGCGCTCGAACAAAATCCGCTGAACCATAACCCCCCCTCCACACGGAAAAATATGCTCCAATATCCGGAATTGCGCACCCAAGGCAAGGAACTGATCGACAAATTTCAAGACCTGTGGAGGCGTCTTTGACATCGATGCCGACCAGGAACGCCTTGAGGAAATCGAACGCGAGTTGGTTCGCCCCGACGCCTGGGACAACCCCGAGCGCCTGACTCCCATTTTGCGGGAAAAAAGCCTGATCGTCGCCAGGGTGGACCGTCTGGCGGAATTGCGCCGGGTGCGCGACGACCTGGAGGAATGGCTGGAGCTGGCCCGGGACGAGGGAGGGCAGGAGGTGCTTCTCGCCCTGTCGGACCAGATCGTCCTTTTGGGCGAGAAGTTGAAAAAAGCCGAAATGGCCGCCTTTTTCACCGGGCCCGAGGACACCGCCGACGCCATCTTCGAGATCCATCCCGGCGCGGGCGGCACCGAGGCCCAGGACTGGGCCGAGATGCTTTTGCGCATGTACCGGCGCTGGTGCGAGCGGGAGAATTTCGAGATCAAGTTCCTGGACTTTCTGCCGGGCGACGAGGCCGGGGTCAAAAGCGTCACCCTCCAGATCTGCGGCCCCTATGCCTACGGGATGCTGCGCAGCGAAAAAGGCATCCACCGCCTGATCCGCATTTCGCCCTTCGACGCCTCGGGCCGCCGCCACACCTCGTTCGCCTCGGTGGACGTCTATCCCGACGTGGGGGTCGACATCGACATCGAGATCAAGGACGAGGATCTGCGCGTGGACGTGTTCCGGGCCAGCGGGCCGGGCGGGCAGCATGTCAACAAGACCAGTTCGGCCATCCGCATCACCCACCTGCCCTCGGGCATCGTGGTCCAGTGCCAGAACGAGAAGTCCCAGCACCGCAACCGGGAATCGGCCCTCAAGGTGTTACGGGCCAGACTCTACGAACAGGAACTGCAAAAGATCGAGGCCGAAAAAAAGGTGGACTACGAGGCCAAAAACGCCATCGGATTCGGCAGCCAGATACGGACCTACACCATGCAGCCCTACCGGCTGGTCAAGGACCACCGCACGGGGGTGGAGATGGGCGATGTGGACGCGGTGTTGGACGGGGATCTGGACAAATTCATCCGTGGCTTCCTGTTGCGGCAAAGCGATGCCAGACAACACTGATCCGGCCACGGCCGAAAACCGTCAGGCCCTCCTGGCCGAGATACTGGCCTTGCGCCGGATTCTGGCCGAACGGGCGGCCTCCTGCCCGGGCGGCGATCCGGACAAGGAGGATGACGTCGTGCTCATGCGCCTGTGCACCGGCCTGCCGCTTCCCGACTGGGACGCCCTGGCCAGGGCCCACGATCTGCATGACTGGCTGGCCTTGCCCCTTAAGGGACACCCCCTGCCGCATCTCAAGCGCATCCAGAAAACGATCCAGGAACTGGCCCATCTATCGGACCACGACCAACTGACCGGGCTCGCCAACCGCTCCGCCTTCGAGCGCACCCTGGCGGCGGAGCTTGAGCGCAGCACGCGAAACGGCACGGCCCTGTCCCTGGCCATCCTGGATCTGGACGACTTCAAGGCCATAAACGACACCTATGGCCATTTGTGCGGCGACGAGGTGTTGCGCCGGGTGTCGGCGGTCATCGCCGAGGCCAAGCGCACCTATGATTTCGCCGCGCGCATCGGCGGCGAGGAATTCGCCCTGGTGTTGCCGGGGCTCGGCCTTTCCCGGGCTGAAGGGGCGGTACGCCGCATCGTCGCCGCCGTGGCCGCGCTTCGTGTGGACTGTGGACACTTCGCCTCGGATTTGCGGGTGACGGTGTCGGCCGGACTGGCCTGCACCAAGGGCAAGGTGGCGCTCACCCGCGACGGTTTGTTCGGCCCCGCCGACCAGGCCCTGTACGAGGCCAAGGCCCAGGGCAAAAACCGGGTGGTCAAGGCCCCCCTGGTGGATCTCGCCCTGCCTCCGGAGGATACCCTGGTCGGGGCCGACGAGAAAAAATTCCTGTTTACCGGCTCGTGAAGGATGTGACCTGCCATGGACATCGCGGAAAAAAATCCCAACGCCACCCTGAGCGTTTCCATTTTAAGCGGCAAGGGCGGCGTGGGCAAAACCAACATGGCCCTGAACCTGGGTTTCGCCCTGTTCAAGGCCGGCCACCGGCTCCTGCTCATGGACTTCGACGTGGGTCTGGCCAACATCGACGTGCTGCTGGGGCTGTCCCCGGAAAAAAACCTCCAGGATCTCTTCCGGCCCGGGGCCACGGCCGAGGACGTGGTCTACCCCATCGAGAGCGGCGGGTTCGATTTCCTGCCCTCGGCCAGCGGCGTGCCCGAGCTTTTGGAGATGGACGAGGACATGCGCGAGGCCCTGTTCTCCAAGCTCAACAGCGTCTTTACCCGCTATGACTACCTTTTTCTGGACCATGGCGCGGGGATAAGCTCCAACGTGCTGTCGGCGGCCTCCATGAGCCGCATGCCCATCCTGGTGGTCACCCCGGAGCCGACCTCCCTGACCGACGGCTATGCCGTGGTCAAGGTGCTTGCGGCCAAGCACCGGGTGCGGAATTTCCACGTCCTGGTCAACCAGGTCGCCAGCGCCAAGGAGGGCCAGCGGACCTTCGACCGGCTGGCGGCGGCCTGTGAGCGTTTTCTGGGACTGCACCTGTCCTTTTTGGGCAGCGTGCGCCTGGACGCCGCCGTGCCCGAGGCCGTGCGCCGCCAGGTGCCGCTGATGAAGCACGCCCCCACCTGCCCGGCGGCCCAGGACATCATTGCGGTGGCCGTGAAAATCCATCGCCACCGGCAAAAACTCGGCGCAAAGCTCAAAGAGGGCACTATTCTTAAGAATATTTTGGAACGGGCCTCCTAGCCCTTGACGAGTCGCCCCCTTTTTCGGCAAGATTTTAAAATGGATGCATGAATTTGAGGGGTCGATCAGGGGTCGCATGTCAAGGTCACCGGGACCGAGGGTCGCACGGGACAAAACCGCAAGGGAACGCACAATGAACAAGAGCGAACTCATCAAAAACCTGGCCGAGGCCAGGGAGCTGCATGTGGACGAAGCCTCCGACATCGTCAACGCCTTCATCGAATCCATCAAGCAGGCCCTGGTCAACGACGACCGGGTGGAGATTCGGGGCTTCGGCAGCTTCAAGATCAAAGGCTACAAGGGCTATACCGGGCGCAATCCCAAGTCCGGGGACGTGGTCACCGTGGCCCCCAAGAAGCTGCCGTTTTTTCCGTCCCGGCAAGGAACTCAAGGAATTCATCAACCAATAGCCCGGGACTCCCAGTGAAACGCTTCGCGATCCTCTTTCTTCTCGCCGTGGTCTGGTCGACGTGCGGCGTCGGCCAGGTTGTTGCGGCCGACTCCCTGGCGGTGATTTTCACGGCCAACACCTTCGGGGCCTTTGCGCCCTGCCCCACCTGAGGCGGCAAGACCGTCGGCGGCATGGCCCGGCGGGCCACGCTTTTGCATCGGGTCCGGGACGGCTTGCCGTCCGACGCCACACTGGTCCAGGTGGCCGGCCCCTACGAATTCCTGGAGCCGGGCGACGTCCAGGCCCCGGCCGGAACTGCCGGTCCCATGGCTGCGGCCCTGGCCCGGCTGGCGCCTGATGTCCTGTGCCTGGCCCCGGAAGAGGCCGCCATGCTGTCCCGGTCGGGCCTCGACCTGCCCCAGTCGGCCGTGGTGTTGTCCGGCGCGCCCCAGACCAGGGTGGTTCCCCGGGGCGGGGTGCGCCTGGGATTCGTGTTTTTTCCCATGACCGGCAAGCCCGGGGCCGAACCCGAGAGCAAGGCCCGGGCCGCCGTCGTGACCGCCGCCCGGGAGATGCGCGGCAAGGCCGATCTGGTCATCGGCGTCAGCCCCTGGGGCAGCATGGCCGAAGAGGCGTTTCTCACCGCCAACCCCGACGCGTTCGACGTGCTTTTGGGCGCCGGGCATGGATTCGGCACCCCGGCCATGCCCCAGCCCGTGCCCCGGACCCTGTGGGCCCGGTCCCACACCAAGGGCAAGACCATAGGCCGCCTGGACATCTCCCTGCCCGTGAAAAAGCCCGACGCCCCCTGGCTTGTGGGGGAGAACCACCGCGCCGAGCTGCTCAATCCGGATTATACGGTGCCCGGCGACCCGGACATCGCGATTCTGGGGGATGCGCCCACGGTGGCGGCCGCGCCGCCCCCGGCGACCACGGCCACCCCGTAAAGGCCCTGGTCCCGGCCCTCCCTCCCCCACACCGCCCGGCGGCATTCTCCACGGTCGCCCGGCGGCATTCTCCTCGGTCGCCCGGCGGCATTCTCCACAGTCGCCCGGCGGGCGGCCCGTCGCAGGGCGAACGTTCCCTCCCCCGGCAGGACGCGGAGACCGCCCCCACGCGCCGTTGACTTTCGCCCCCGGTATCCTACAACGGGACGCACGCCGCCACAGGGGGACACGGGCGATGGACGAAACAACCAGGATTTTCTTGGCCGGACGCCGGGGCATGGTGGGCAGCGCCTGCTGGCGGGCCTTGACCCGGGCGGGCTTCACCAACCTTCTCGGCCCCACCTCGGCCGAACTCGACCTCACCCGCCAAGCCGACGTGGAGGCCTTTTTCCGGGACAACCAGCCCCAGGTCGTCATCCTGGCCGCCGCCCGGGTGGGCGGCATCCTGGCCAACGCCACCTTCCCGGCCGACTTCCTCTCCATCAATCTGGCCATCCAGACCAACGTCATCCATACCGCGCGGCTCTGCGGCGCGCGCCATCTGGTCTTTTTGGGGTCGTCGTGCATCTATCCCAAGTTCGCGCCCCAGCCCATCCGTGAGGACGCCCTGCTCACCGGGCCGCTTGAACCCACCAACGAGGCCTACGCCCTGGCCAAGATCGCCGGGGTGCGCCTGTGCCACTTCATCAACCGGCAGTACGACACCGTCTACTGGCAGCTCATGCCCACCAACCTCTACGGCGAAGTCGACTCCTTCGACCTGCAACAAAGCCACGTCCTGCCCGCGCTCATGCGCAAGTTCCATCTGGCCGCCCTGGCGAAAAAGGGCGACACGGCAGGCATCGCCCGGGACGTGGCCCGCTTCGGCCCCCTGCCGGACGACATCAGGGACGGACTCGGGCTCAGTCGCGACGGCGCAACCGTCGATCCTGACCGGGTCAGGGTGGTCCTGTGGGGCACGGGCACGCCGCGTCGGGAATTTCTGCATGTGGACGATCTGGCCGCCGCCGTCCTGCATGTGCTGTCCCTGGACGGCGTTCCGGCGGATCTGGTCAACGTGGGCTGCGGCCACGATCTGCGCATTGCGGAACTGGCCGAAATGGTGCGCCGCATGTCCGGCTACGACGGCGAGATCGTCTGGGACACCTCAAAACCCGACGGCACGCCGCAAAAGCTCCTGGACGTGTCGCGCCTGACGGCCCTTGGGTTCACCGCGTCCATCTCCCTGGAAGACGGCCTGCGCCGGGCCTATGACTGGTACCTGCGGGAATCGGCCCGGTAACAGCCTCCCCCCAAAGTCTACCGCGCCACGCCCAGCAGGAAGGCGGCGGCGTCCGGGTGCGGGGTGATGCCCAGGGCGGCCAGGGACTTGGCGGCCAGGGGGGTGACGCCGCCGCTGATCCAGAATTCGGCCTTTGCGGCGTTGCGCCCGGGCAGGGACTCATGAAGCTTTTGCGCCAATGAGGCCGTGGATTGGGTCCAGGCCAGCATGTCCAGGGGGAAGCAGAAAATCAGGTTCCCGGACTGGGCGCGTCCGGCCACGAAGCGGCCCACCCGCTCGAAGCGCACGATGTGCTCCTTGCGGGTGTCGTAGGAGGAGAACATCAGCGCCATGCGTTCCCGGAAAAGGGCCAGATCCTCGGAATCCGTGGACAGGCAGAAGGCGATGAACGCCTCGCGGTTCGCCGTGCGGGACATGGCCGCCAGGGCGGAGACCAGGATGCTCTGATGCACCGGGGAAAGTTCGGTGTTGTCGATGAAGGCCTCGGCCAGATCGGCGGGCACGCCCATGGCCAAAAGCTTCTCGCGGTTCATGCGCCGCAGGTCGGCGGGCGGCATGGCCACATCCATGTCCGTAAGCCATTTGCTGGTTCCGGCCACGGACACGCCCACGCCCACAGCGCCAGGGACGGCCGCGCTGGCCCCGGTGGCCAGCAGGCTCCCGGCGAAATCCGCCCCAGCCAGCCTGTCAAGGCGCTCCTTGAGAAAGGGGTTGGTGGAATAGGGGTCTACGCCGAAACGCTTGGCGATCTCCCGCTTGGAGCGGGAATAGCCCAGGGCGGCGGCGGCGGGGTTGTCTTCGTATTTGCTGGCCTTGCTTTCCACCAGGCTCTCCTCGGCGCGCTGAAACATCTTGCCCACGCCCGACAGGGCCCCGCCAACGGTTTTGAGCGGACTGGTCACCAGACTCACCGCGCCCTTGACCGTATTTTTCCCCTTTTCCTTCACGGCGTCGCCGAACTGTCCGGCAGGAGCAACCTTGTCCATGGCCACGATGGCCGCGCACTCCTGAAGCCGGATGCCCAGAAGGGCCGTGGAGAGCACCTTCAGATCGCCCTGGGGGGTGTGCAGGGTGTAGGTGTTCAGGTAGCCGTCGTTCCTGACGGTCTCGTCCACCCGGCAGTTGGGGGCCGTGAGCATGGTGGCGGGCAGGACGGCCGAGGCCCGCAGCGTCGGCGGGGCCTCCATGGCGCCTGCGCCTTTTACGGCAGGCGGCGCGGCCTGTCCGGGGACGGCGGCAAGGCTGACCAGGGCCAGGGCGACAAGAAGGACGGCGGGGATGGCGGGACGGATGGTCATGGGATCTCCTGGGTGCACGGCTCGGGCATGGGATGAATGAGGCTGGGCATACGTACCGAAAGTATCGCCCCGGGGCAATGGCCGGGGCGACCCGGAAAGCCGACTGTGGCTCTACTTGCCAAAGCCGCCATCCGGCATTATCTGACACCCTCCCCCACATACGCCAGGGCGGCCGTCAACCGGGCCGCCAGCCCCCGCAACCCCTGTCCGGACGTAACCATGCTTGAAAAAAATCCCCATATATCCCTTTCCCTCGATCGCCTGGCCCCCCGCGTTTTCGGCCTCACCCTTGAAGAGCTCGCCTCCTGGCCCGACGACGCCCGGGAACTGGCCGTCTCCCTGGCCGCCGAATGCTTCCTGGTGCGCTACAACCCTTACGTGAATCCCGAAGAGGTTCGCCAGGGGGTGTTTGCCCGCCTCGACGCGGCCCGGCCCACGGCCTGGGGCGACTACCCCAAGACCCTGCGGGTGGCCGTGGACCGTTTCTGGCGCGACTACGACGAGGACACGCGCTTCAAGGAGCGGGTCATCATGCGCCTGGCGGAATTTCTGCCGGACGAATGCATGGCCCAGCATCCCGGCAGCCTCGTGGAATGCTCCACGGACGCCACGGATCTGCGCATGGAACTGCCCATGCTGGTCCTGGCCCCGTCCTGCACGGCCCACATCCAGGGCATCATCCGCCTGGCCGGGGAGATGGGATTCGCCGTGGTGCCCCGGGGCGGCGGCTCAGGACTTACCGGCGGGGCCATCCCGGCCCGCCGCCGCTCGGTGATTTTGAGCATGTCCCGGATGAAGACCATTTTCTCCGTGGATGCCGAAGAGAAGCTGCTCCACACCCAGACCGGGGTCATCACCCTGACGGCGATTACGGCGGCGGCCAAAAAGAACCTGCTGTTGACCGTGGACCCGGCCTCCAAGGCGGCCTCGTCCCTTGGCGGCAACATCGCCGAGAACGCAGGCGGCCCCTTTGCCTTCGAATACGGCACCACCCTGGACAACATCCATTCCTACACCATGGTTCTGCCCGACGCCCGGGTGATCGAGGTGCACCGCAAGAACCACCCCAGGCACAAGATCATGCCCGGGGACACGGCGGTCTTCGAGGTTTTCGATCCGGCCGGGAACCTTCTGGAGACCATCACCCTTCGCGGCGACGAGATTCGCGGCGTAGGCCTTGGCAAGGACGTGTCCAACAAATACCTGGGAGGGCTCCCCGGGGTGCAGAAGGAGGGCGTGGACGGGGTGGTCACCGAGGCCCGGTTCATCCTCCACGACCGGCTTCCCCACTCCCGGGTGCTGTGCCTGGAATTTTTCGGCCGCTCCATGCGCCACGCCATGCTGGTCATCCGCGACGTGGTGGGGCTGCGCGACCGCATCCGCCAGGAAGGGGACGCGGTCAAGATCTCGGCCCTGGAGGAATTCGGCCCCAAATACGTGCGGGCCATCAACTACGCCAAAAAATCCGCCACCTACGAGGGCGACCCCATCTCCGTGCTGCTTTTGCAGCTCGATTCCGCCGACGAAACGGCCCTTGACGCGGCCGTGGCCCACATCGTGGACATCGCCACGCCGTATGAGAACGTGGACATCTTCGTGGCCGAAGACGAGAAGCAGGCCGAGATCTTCTGGGAGGACCGCCACAAGCTCTCCGCCATCTCCAAGCGCACCAGCGGATTCAAGATCAACGAAGACATCGTGATCCCCCTGAACGTGATCCCGGAGTTCTCCGACTTCATCGAAGAGTTGAACCTCACGTGTCTGGCCCGGGCCTACAAGGAATCCCTGCAAAACGTGGGCAGGCTGCACGGCATCCCGGCCTCGGACGAATTTTTGGCCATGGAGCTGGAATTTTGCGACCGCATCCTGCGCGGCGGGCTCTCGGCCAAGGACTTAAGCGACGCGGAAGTGGAGGTGCAGACCTACTACTTCTTCTCCGACCTGACCTCTCGCTATCCCCGCCTGCGCGACCCCCTGCGCGAAATCTACACCGAGATGATCGCCACCCGCATCGAGGTGGCCAACCACATGCACGCCGGGGACGGCAACTGCCATGTGAACATCCCCGTCAATTCCAATGACCAGGAGATGATGCGCCGGGCCATGGAGGCCGCCGACCAGGTGTTCACCAAGGTCATGAAGCTGGGCGGGGCCGTATCCGGAGAACACGGCATCGGCATCACCAAGATCGCCTTTCTGGAGGATCGCAAGATCGCGGCGCTTAGGCGCTACAAATCCGCCGTGGACCCGAAAAACCTCTTCAATCCTGGCAAGCTGGTCACCAAGACCCTGGATGTCGAGCCCTACACCTTCTCGTTCAACCGGCTGATCCGCGACATCAAAAAGACGGCCCAGCCCGAGAAAGAACGCCTCATCACCATGCTGGCCAACATCCAGTTCTGCACCCGGTGCGGCAAGTGCAAGCAGGTCTGCCCCATGTATGCCCCGAGCCAGGGCCTCCTGCACCACCCGCGCAACAAAAACATCAGCCTGGGCGCGCTCATTGAGGCCATCCACTATTCGCAATTGCGCTCCGGCGAGGCGGACCCGGACCTGCTCGACCGCCTGCGCCGACTCATGGAGCACTGCACCACCTGCGGCAAATGCGCCACGGCCTGCCCGGTGAAGATCCAAAGCGCCCAGGTGGCCCTGGACATGCGGGCCTACCTGGAAAATAAAAACGCGGGCGGCCATCCGGTCAAGACCAAGGTGCTGCGCTATCTGGCCGAAGACCCGGCCGCACGGCTGCCGCGCGCCGCCAAACTCATGGCCTACGGACAGGCCTTCCATGGCAAGGCCATGAGCCTTGTCCCGGCGGTGTGGCGCAACCGGCTGTACAATCCGGTCCTGCGCGGCCCCAACCCGGCCATGGGCATCAAAAACCTGTCCGAAAAGCTGCGCCTGGAGCGCGGCAGCCTTTTTGCGGACCCGGACACCCCGGCCGACGCGGAAACCGTGCTCTATTTCCCGGGCTGCGGGGCCGGGCTCTTCCAGGCCTCCATCGGCCTGGCCGCCGTGGATTTGCTGTTGCGGGCAGGCCTTCGGGTGATCCTCCCCCCCACGCACCTGTGCTGCGGCTATCCCCTGGCCGTGTCGGGACTGGCCGAGGCCTTCGCCGCCAACCGGGAACGCAATCTCACGGCTTTCACGGCCTTTCTGACCATGGCCAAAGACAAGGGATTTTCCCCGGCCACGCTTTTGACCGCCTGCGGCACCTGCCGCGAGGCCCTGGAAAGCTACGATCTGGCCGGGCCGGACGGCCCCATGCAACGCCAGGACGTGGTACAGTTCCTCATGCCCCGCCTGCCCGCCCTGCACTCCCCGGACCCGGGCCTTCTGTACCATGCGGCCTGCCACGCCGAATGGACCGGCATCTCCCCCACCAAGGCCCCCGAGGCCTACCGGGCCGGGCTGGCCGCGCTCACCGGAACCCCGGTGAGCCTCTCGCCGGGCTGCTGCGGCGAGTCCGGACTCGGCGCCCTGACCTCGCCCCAGATCCACAACAAAATCCGCGCGGGCAAGACCGCGACCCTGCGGGCCGAACTCGCCGACGACACCACGCCGGTCATCGTGGGCTGCCCCTCCTGCCGCATCGGCCTGGCCCGCTGCATAAACGAGATCGGACGCAAAAATCCCGTGCTGCATACCCTGGAATACCTGGCGGCGCAGCACGGCGGCCCGAAATGGAAACGTGACCTGAAAAAACGCCTCAAAGCCGCCCGGGTCCGGGCGTAAGACTTCCCGGGGGGAACCTTTTTTGAAAAAAAGGTTCCCCCCGAACCCCCCGCCAAAAAACTTCGGCGCGCTTCGCGTCCGCGTGCGGGAGACAGCATGTTCTCCGGGCCGCCATGATTTTCGCGGGCGTTTCCGGCACAGCTTCGCTGTGCCGGAAACGCCCGCGATATCAGGGGGTCCGGGGGAAATGATTTCCCCCGGGCGGGGTACGGGGCGGCAGCCCCGACTTATTTGGGGTCGATACCCAGGGCGCGCAGGGCGGCCATGCCGCCCAGGATGTTTTGGACGTTGCTGCGGCCGTCGTGGGCCAGGGTGATGAAGGATTCGTAGGACCGGGCCCCGGTGTTGCAGACCAGCACCACAGGCTGGTCCCTGGGAACTTCGTCCAGGTGTCTGGCCAGGTGTCCCTGGGGGATGTTGTGCCATTTGCCGGGGAACCGTTCCAGCAAGGGTGCGGCGTCGGAGGCTTCCCGGCAGTCGAGGAAATAGCATGTTCCCTCTTCCCACAGGGGCGCGAAGGACTCGGGCGGGATGCCGAGGTTGCGACCGGCGAGGATGTTGTCGGCGGCGTTGCCCACGGTGTTGATGACATCCATGGCCGAGGCGAAGGGCGGCGAGTAGGGATATTCCAGGTTGGACACGTCGTCCACGGTGGGAGAAAAGGGCATCATGGCGGCCACGGCCCCGATGCGGCCCACCAGGGCGTCGCCTGCGGCGCAGAGGCCCTGGATGCCGAGCACCCGGCGGCTGCCGCGTTCGACGACGAGCTCCAGGGTCATGAGTTCCTTGCCGGGATAGAAATGGGCCCGGTCGAGTTGCACGACCAGGGCGCTTGTGGCGTCCAGGCCTTCACGCAAGGCGTCCTCCAGGGTCAGTCCGGCACCGGAGACGGCCTTTTCGAAGAGTTTGACGGCGTAGGAGCCGACAGCGCCTTTGAAGACGTCCCGGCCGCCGGCCAGGTTGGTCCCGATGACCCGGCCCTGGCGGTTGGCCATGGAGCCCATGGGCAGGAAAAAGGGCTTCCCGGTGATCAGGTTCGTAATCTCCACACAGTCGCCCCCGGCGAAGATGTCCGGGTCCGAGGTGCGCAGGCCCTCGTCCACCAGGATGCCGCCGCGCGGGGACACGGCCAGTCCGGCCCGGGCGGCCAGGTCGGAGTTGGGCACGACGCCGACGGCCATGACTACCAGATCCGTTTCGATGACGCGCTTGTTGGTGACGATGCGCTCCACCTTGCCGTCGCCCTCGATGGCCTGGACGGTCTCGGCCAGATGCACGGTGACGCCTTTCTCCCGGATATGGGCCAGGGCCATGTCCGAAAGGGCGGGGCTTACGTTCCGGGGCAGGATGCGCGGCGCGGCCTCGATAACCGTGGTTTCCACGTCCCACATGTCGGCCAGGGCCTCGGCCATCTCCAGGCCGATGAATCCCGCGCCGATGACCACGGCCCGCTCCACGCCCCCGGCGGTGACGGCGGCCCGGATGGACTCGGCGTTGTCCAGGTTGGCCACCAGATGGACGCCGGGCAGTTCGTTTCCGGGCACGGGCAGGCGGCGCGGCCAGGCCCCGGTGGCGATGACCAGCTTGTCGTAGGACAGGTCTTCCTCGCGACCGGTGGCCAGATCTTTGACATGCACGGTCTTGGCGGCCCGGTCGATGGCCAGGGCCTCGACCCCGGTCTTGACCTCGACGCCTTTGACGTCGCGGAAAAAGGCTGTGTCGCGGGTCATGTGGTAGCTGGTGGCCGTCAGTTCCGAGGAATCGGAGACGTCGCCGGAGACATAATAAGGGATGCCGCAACCGCCGTAGGAGATGCGGGTATCCTTGTCGATCATGGTCACGGTGGAGTCGGGATCGAGGCGTTTGAACCGGCTGGCGGCCTTTGGTCCCAGGGCGACCGCGCCGATGATCAGCACATGGTGGGACATGGTGCGCTCCTTGAAAATCCGGGGTGTCCGGAGGGGGTTTTCGTAAAACCGTAGGTCAAGGGAGGGTTATAGAAACGGCAAGGATTTGGCAACCGGCCCCCTGGCGGATGCATGCGAAAGCCCCGGAGGGGAGGACGCGGGGGGAAGACGGCTATTCGAGCTCTTCACCCAGGAAAAAGAACACGCCGTCCCGGGAAAAGCACATGCGCCCGTCGTCGAGAAGGATAAGCGAGGACAACCCCGGGATGGAGCAGCCCGTTTCGATGACGAAGACCTTGGGGGCCATGTGCCCCAGGGCCTGGGGGGTGACGCGATAATTGTCGCCGAAATAGGCTGCGGCGTCGTGGTCGGTCAGGGTGGGGACGATGGCGCAGGAGACGTCGTCGAATTCGATGGTTTCGGTGTCGATGAACAGGCGCTTGCCCGTGAGGGCCTCGGCCTGGGCCGTGTCCATGGCGGCAACCGGGCCGAACTGGTGCCCGGTGATGGTCCAGTAGCCGGAGGCGGCCCAAACGGGCTGGGCATGGACCATCCACAGCAGGGCCAAAACCGCGACGACGCGCCCCACGCGGCCGACTCGGCCGCGATGATGCGTGTGCGGGGAGACATGGGGACGGAGAAGAGTATCGCCTGCCATGGGAAGCGGCTATACTCCCGCGACTGCCCGGAGACAAGGGAAAAGGCTGCGGCGCATTCGACATGGCTACGTCACCGACCCGCCACAGGGCCGGATCACAATGCCCAAAAAAGTGGAGGCATGCACCCATGCGCAAATTTCTGATTCCCGGCCTGGCGGCGCTGACGCTCACGGCCCAGGCCGCCCTGGCGGCAGAGCAACCGACGGTGGAGAAGTACGAAATCACCATCCCGAAACAGTTCAACATCCCGGCCACGGGAACGGCCAAGGCCCAATTTCCGGACGGCTTCCCCATGGGCGTGGGCTCGGGCATGTCCTTTGCCGAGCGCCTGCCGGACGGGGCGCTGATTTTTTGGGCCGTGGGAGATCGCGGCCCCAACGCCGACTCGCCCAAGTACGCGGCCAAAGATGGCGACAAGCCCAAGGATTCAAAGATCTTTCCGGCCCCGGAGTTCGTGCCCAAAGTGGCCAAAATCAAGGTGGCGGGCGGCAAGGCCGAGGTCATCGAGGTCAAGGAAATCCATGATGCCTCGGGCAAGCCCATCTCCGGCCGCCCCCTGGACAAGGGCGCGGTGGGCTCCACGGGCGAAACGCCCCTGGACATGGACATGAAGGTGCTGGCCTTCGACGCCGAGGGCCTCGACCCCGAGGGCATCGACGTGGACAAAAAGGACGGATCGCTGTGGCTGTGCGACGAATACGGCCCGTTTCTCATCAATATCGACCCGGCCACGGGCAACATCCGCAAGAAGTACGCCCCGGGCCAGGGCCTTCCGGCGGAACTGGCCGCGCGCCAGCCCAACCGGGGCTTCGAGGGCCTGGCCGTGACGCCCGGCAACAAGGTGGTGGCCGCCGTGCAGTCCATCCTGGACAACGAGGGCGACCTCAAGGCCTCCAAGGCCCCATTCATCCGGCTGGTGGAGCTCGATCCGGCCACGGGCGCGGTGCGCACCCTGGCCTACCCCCATGACGTGGACGCCTACAAGTCAAGCGCGGCAGCCAAGATCGGCGGCATGCAGGCCGTGTCGGATACGAAATTCGTGCTCGTGGAGCAGGCCAAGGGCAAGGACGGCAAGATGCGCAACGTCCTGTATCTGGTGGACATTGCCGGGGCCACGGACATCTCCGGCAAGACCGCCCCGGACGGCAAGCCCCTGGAATCGGCGGCGGACCTGGCGGCGCTTGCGGCCATGGGCGTGACCCCGGCCGCAAAGACCCGGCTGGTCGATCTGGTGGACCTGGGCTGGACGGCGGAGAAGGCCGAGGGCATCGCCCTGGTGGACGAAAAGACCCTGGCCGTGTCCTCGGACAACGACTTCGGCCTGGCCCTGACCGTGGCCGATCCGGCCACGGACGAGGACGGCAAAAAGGTGGAGGATCCGGGCAAGTACGTGCTCACGGGCGAGGGCAAGATGCTTTACAAGGGCAAGGAGACGCCCACGAAATTCGGGATCAAGGCCTCGGGCGAGCCGGGCTTTTTGTGGATTCTGCACTTCGATGCGCCCCTGGCCGCGCGGTAGGCCGGATCGACCCTGCATCACGCCAAGGCCCGCCCGCCAGGACGGGCCTCAGATTGACGACAAAGCCCCGGTTTTTCGAAACCGGGGCTTTGCGCCGTCGACGGCGACCCAGACGGCTTGATGAAAGCCATGAAAATCATTTACTTATGGTGCGGATGCGTTGCGACCTGCCCGTGATTTCCCAGGCGGCCGACTGTGTCCGCAGTCCCGGGCCCGGCTTTGCGTTGCGGGCCGATTCATGGCATCCTCCGGGCCTTCGGCAACCCCCCCCCGCTGCACGGGCGCCCCGCAAAAGGCATATCGCATGATGGGCTACACCCACGCGGCCATCGGCTGCGTCCTGGCGCTTGGCGTCAACCACCTGTTTCCCTCGGTCCTGGGACGCACCCCGGAGATCCTGGGCATGGCCGTCCTGGGCAGTCTGGCCCCGGACCTGGACGAACCGCAAAGCCTTTTGGGCAAAAAACTGGCGGTCATCGCCCACCCGCTCAAGCTCCTTCTGGGACATCGGGGGTTCACCCATTCCCTGGCCGCTCTGGGGCTGGCGGTGGTGGCGCTTTTTGGGCTTTTTTCGGCGGGTTACGGCCCGCGCCCGTCCTACGGGCTGGCCTTCGTCCTGGGCTATGCCGGACATCTTGCCGCCGACTGGATGACCTCGTCCGGGGCTCCGCTTCTGTGGCCCAACCCCGCGCGCTATGCCTCGCCCCTGCCCATGCGCACGGGCGGCGCGGCCGAACACATGATCGCGGTGCTGGTGGTTGCGGCCGGGGCCTGGCTGGTGCGCGCGGGATGACGAGAACGTGTCGCCGCCGTAAGCCAAAGACTCGCGGGTTTGGCCTGCGCGCCTGCGGAAAATTCATCCCGCCGTCCACGACGATGCGCCAGGCCAGCATTTAGCCTGCGCCTGCGAGAAATTTTGCCCGCCGACCCCCTACCGGCCCCGGGCCACGCCTGCATAAAAATCCAGATACACCTGGGCATGGCGCGACAGGCCGTACTCGGCCACGGCCAGTCCCCTGGCCCGGGCCGCGATCTTGCCCCGCAGCTTCGCATCCGTGACCAGCCGGGCGATGGTCTTTTCCCACACCCCGGGGTCCGGCCCCACCAGCGGCCCAAAGGCCCCGGGGCCGCCATCGGGATTTTGATAGGGCGGCAGGTCGGAATAGACCCCAGCCACGCCAAGCGCCCCATATTCCAGGGCCTTGATGTTGCTTTTGGCCCGGTTAAACGGCGTGTCGCGCAGGGGGGCCAGTCCGATGTCCGGGGCCAGTTCGACCAGCTTGCGGGCATAGGCCGTGTAGTCGTCGAAAAAATCCAGTTGCCGGGACCGGGCGGCCAGGATCGGATCCCGGGGAGCGCATCCGAAGAAATACAGTTCCACGGCGTCGCCGAACTGTTCCACGATGCGCGTCAGGGCCGGGGCGATCATGTCCAGGTCGGCCATATGGGTGGGAGAGCCTGCGTAGACGATGCGCACCGGGCGGGAAGGATCGTCCCGGGTTCGGCGTGGCGCGGTGAAAATCCTCTCGTCGATCAGGTTGGGCGCCACCGCCACCCGCCCCGGGACATCTGAAAAGGCTTTGGCCAACTCCTGTGTGGACACGCAGATCGCCCGGGCCCGTCGGGCAAGCTCGCGGCAATAGGGGAGCATGGGGGTCATCCTTTGGGCCAGGGGATGGCCGTCCGGGAGGGCCTCGAAATGATCGTCCACATCGTAGACCACGGGCTTCCCCGAGGACAAGGCCCGCTCCACCAGGGGCCAGGTTTCGCGCATGGGAAAACAGCGCTGGAAGGCCACCACGTCCGCCTCGTCCATGGCCCTGGAGTCCAGGGCATAGTTTTGGCCGTCGCTTTTGGCCCCCCACACCAGACGCAACCGTCCGCCCAGGGCCCGGGCCGGATCGAGAAACCGCACCCGGGCGCAGGCATAGCGCACAAGCTCCAGGGAATAGACGGCCACGGTCAGGGGGTGGGCGGACATGTCCCGTCCTTACGGATGGTTCGGCCGCCCGGACGCGGACGGCCGGACGGCCTGGGGCCTATTTGTTCTTGTCGCAGTACTGGGCGCACAGGTCGGCGGCCCGGCCAATGGAACTCTCGCAGGCGTCGCCGCTGATGTTGGCGGAGGTGAGGTTCCGCTCCACCTTGTCGCAGGCCAGACGGCACTCGGCGCTGGTCGGGTAGGTGACCACGAATACCCCGGCGAACTCGTCGCACACGTCCCGGCAGTTGTCCGAGGCGTCGGAAACGCAAAAGGACATGAAGTCCCCCAGGGTCATCCTGGGGTCCGTCTTGGCGCAGGACACGACCGCCAACAGGGCCAGGATCGCCGCCGCACCACATGTGATCATCTTGCGCATCGCCTGCTCCTTTGTTTTGGCGCCCGTTCCAGTCGGCCCCGTCCGGGCGCAACGGGGCCATCATCCAAATTTTCCGGGGCGTTGGCAAGGTAGCCGGGTTTCCCCGTCCCTGGCAAGGGGCCTTTGCGCCGCAGCCGTCTTGCCTCGGACGCCCCGTTGCGGTTATGGGCATGGAAACTGTGTAAGCAAAGGACCGCCCATGCGTTTCGTCCGTTTCCTGGCCTTGGCCCTTTTTGTTCTCCTGAGCACGACCGCCCTGGCCCAATCCCCTCCCCCGGCCAGCCTGGGCGGCATCGACCTGGGCGGCGACGCAGCCCGCTTCGGACGATACCTACAGCCCGGCAAGGCCAAACCCGTGGAGGACGCCCCCTCCCTGGCCCGGCGCGACATCAAGCCGTCCGGGGCCTTTCGCGGCGGCTATCTGCTGGCCGGAACCTGCGCCTTCCCCGGCCGGGTGGCCCGCATCAAGCTCAAGTATGCCGACGGCAGCGAGGAATTTTTCCGCCGCCTGTCCGGGGCGCTCATGGACCGCTACGGACTGCCTGCGGAATACAAGGGCGACCTGGAGGGCCAGGTTCTGGGCAACAAATGGAGCTTCACCAATGCCCAGGGCGAATCCATAAGCCTCATCGTGCAGCACTCCGACGCCGAAGGCCTGGACCACGACAAGGGCAATGTCATCAAGCTCACCAACTGGGCCTTGGTGGATGCCGAACGCCTCTGCCACGAGTCCCGGCGCCCCAAAGCCACGCCGCCCCCGGTTCCGGCCCCGGCCAACCTGGACGGCCTGCTCCCCCGCTGATGCCTGCGCCCCCTTTGGGCGCACGTCGTCCTTTTTCCCACCAGCGCGTGACGGTTGGCGTCGTTCTGTCTTGTTTTTTCCTTTCGCCCTTCGCCGCGACCATGTTAACATCTTTCCGACTTGCAGGAACCCGCACCGGGGGACAGGGGCTCATCCCCGGATTCCATCGCCAGCATGCCTTTCCGGAGGATCGTCCATGTCCCGCTTCGCCGACGCGAAAATCTCGACCCGCATCGTCTGCATCATCGTCCTGACCATCGCCCTGTTCACCCTGGCCATCATGGTCTATTTCGTGCCCTCGGCCGGCCGCGAGATGCTCTCGTCGCGCAAGCAGAGCCTCAAGGATATCGTGGACGTGGCCTATTCCCTGGTCGAGGAATACGAGACGCGCATTCAAAAAGGCGAGTTCTCCCCCGAGGAGGGCCGAAGCCGGGCCATGCAGCGGATAAAAAACCTGCGCTACGGCCAAAACGACTACATCTGGATCAACGACACGGCCCAGCCCTATCCGGTCATGATCATGCATCCGGTCAGCCCGGCCCTGGACGGCACGGTCTTGAGCGATCCGAAGTTCGACAAGGCCACCATGCTGCAATTCGGCGTCCATGGCCAGGAGGTGGACACGGACGGCAAAAAGAATCTGTTTGCGGCCTTCGTGGAGGTCTGCCTGAAAAGCGGCGAGGGCTACGTGGCCTACGCCTGGCCCAAGCCCACGCCCTCCGGGCCGACCGCCGAGGTCTATCCCAAGCAGTCCTACGTGAAGCTCTACAAACCCTGGGGCTGGGTCCTGGGCACGGGGCTGTACGTGGACGACATCGCGGCCCGGGTGGCCACCATGCGCTGGACCATGACCGCCGTGGCCGCCGGGATCATGATCCTGGCCCTTGGCATCGGCCTCATGGTCATGCGCACCATCACCCGGCCCATCGCCGCCTTGGCGGCCTACGCCGCCGAGGTGTCCTCGGGGCGGCTCGACGCGGCCATGACCGGCGTCTTTCACGGCGAGACCGCCACCCTCAAGGAGGCCATCGGCAAGATGGTGGCCGAGCTCAAGGCCACCCTGGGAACGGCCGAGCAGGCCAAACTCGCGGCCCAGGAGGAAACCCGCAAGGCCACCCTGGCCGGACGCGAGGCCGAAGAGGCCCGGCAGGCCGCCGAGGGGGCCATGCGCCAGGGCATGCTCCAGGCGGCGGAGTCTCTGGAGCAGGTGTCGGCGGGCATAAGCTCGGCCTCGGGTGAACTTTCGGGCAAGGCCGAC